>NZ_JBEYWW010000005.1:0-352427 GCF_040644635.1 Microbispora sp. NPDC046933
CCACGCCGACAACTGGAGCACCGGCGGCCTGACCGACCTGAAACTGCTCGGCCCCGCCTGCCAGTTCCACAACCGCGACCGCTACCGCCACCCCGACCGCTACACCCGCCGCAAGGAAGGCACCGACCGCTGGGTCTTCACCTACCACCGGCCCCCAGGAGCCAGACGACTGCGGACCTAGCGGGGCCACGGGTGGCATGGGCTCGCCGAGGTTGGGAGGCGGGACATTCCGAGGCGACCGGCGGCGGTCAGACGGCCGCACGGCGGAGGCGGCGCAGGCCGGCCGCGGCCAGATTCCGCATGCCCAGGTTCCGCATGCCCAGATCGCGTATGCCCAGCGCCGCCGCGACGCAGGCCACGGGAACGGCGGGCAGCACGTAGCGGTGGTCGAAGTCGAGCGCGGCGATGGGGCCGAGGAACAGGAAGGTGGCCACCGTCCAGGGCAGCAGCGCCGCCCGCCGCCGGCCGATCGCCCCGATACCCCCGAGCAGCAGGGCCACGCCGAACAACGGCCCGTGCAGCAGGCCGGGCAAGCGATACGCGCCGAGAAGCGACGCGTACGGCGCGACCGACGACATGCCGCGGATAGCGGGGTCGTACTCGCCGCGCACGGTCTCAATGAGCGGGAAGGAGGGCAGCGGCCAGGAGCCGACGGGGAACGACAGCGCCGGGGACACGCGCCTCGGGTGCCGCACGGGGGTGGGCGCGAAGGCGAGCGAGGCGTCGTGCGCCACCTCGCGCAGGTAGTCGAGCGGCTGCGCCGCGATGGCGCGCAGCGCGAACCGGCGGGCCAGGTCGTTGTGGGAGAAGCGATCGCCGGGCAGCAGGTTGAGCGAGGCGCCCGGCGCCCACACGTACTCGGACGCGGCGTCCACGACCGTGCCGTTCGGGCACAGCTTCGCCTCGTCGGCGGGCGGCCTGATGACCGCGCAGTCGGCGAACGTCATCGTCCGCGCCCACAGCGCCACCCCGTCGGAGCTGCTGAGCGCGAAGCGCCCGTGATGGGCCTGATACCAGCCCGCGTAGGCCGCCAGCGGCAGCACCCCGGCGAGGGCAAGCGCGGCCACCTGACGTACCCCGGACCGCCGCACGACCAGATACAGCAGGACCAGGCCGAGCAGCGGCACGGCGGCGGTCCGGGTGAGCCCGGCCAGCGCGAGCAGCGCCCCCGCGACGGCAGCCGTCCGTACGGACGGTTTCGCCCGCCACATGACGACGGTCAGGGCGGCGACGACGAGGAAGATCAGCTGGGTGTCGGAGAGCACGGCGTGCTCAAGCCGGACGAAAGCCGGGTCGAACAGCACGGGCAGCGTTGCCAGGGTGGCGCCCCACGCGGGCAGCCGGTGGCGGCGCAGCAGCGCGTAGATCATCACGGCGATGCCCAGGCCCATGGCGTGCTGCACGCCGGCCACCAGCTCCACGCTGTGGAACGGCCACAGCAGCCGCAGGAAGAAGGAGTATCCGGCGGGGTGGAACGCGCCGCCCGGCTTCAGGTGCACCGCGGTGTCGAGATAGGTGAACGAGTCGTACCAGTAGAGCTGCGCGGTGTCGTACGCCAGCATGACGAGCACGCGCAGGGCCGCCGCCGCGGTGAGCACGGCGGCGAACAGGCCGTGTCCGCCAGCCGACGCCCATCTCGCGGGGCCCGGCCTGGGCGGCTCGATGCGGACGTCGGGTGTCGAGGCGAGCATGGACGATCCCCCGGGTCAGGGCCGGGGCGGCCCCCCGGCGATGCCCGGACACTTCAGCGAATGATCGATAAACTCGCCGTCACCTGATTCGGTTACGTCCTGGTTATGCCGCTCCTGGCAGCCTGGGACGGTTTCGATGGGTGAAGGGGGCTTCGATGCGGGTGCTGGTCGCGGAAGACGAGCGCATGCTCGCCGACTCGATCGCCGAGGGCCTGCGGGAGGAGGCGCTCGCGGTGGACGTCGCCTACGACGGAGACGGGGCGCTGGAGCGGGTGCGCGTCCACGACTATGACGTGCTGATCCTCGACCGGGACCTGCCGGGGACGCACGGCGACGACGTGTGCCGGGCGGTGGTAGCCGAGGCCGCGCACGTCCGCGTGCTCATGCTGACCGCCGCGGGCGACGTGCGCTCCCGGGTGGAGGGGCTGTCGCTGGGCGCCGACGACTACCTCCCCAAGCCGTTCGCGTTCGAGGAACTGGTGGCGCGGGTGCACGCGCTGGGCCGCCGGGTGCGACCCGCCGACCCGCCGATCCTGGAGCGGGCGGGCATCCGGCTCGACTGGGCGCACCGGCAGGTCTTCCGCGGCGGGCGGTACGTGCCGCTCGCCCGCAAGGAGTTCGGCGTGCTGGCCGAGTTGCTGCGCGCGGACGGTGCGGTGGTCTCCGCCGAGACGCTGCTCGAGAAGGTCTGGGACGAGCACATCGACCCGTTCACGAACACCGTCCGCACGACGATGATGAAGCTGCGCCGCAAGATCGGCGATCCGCCGGTCATCGAGACGGTCACGGGAGCGGGGTATCGCATCCCGTGACGAAGAACCTGCGGCTGCGCTTCGCGCTCGCCTGCGGCGGGGTGTTCGTCCTCGCCGGCGCCGTCCTGGTCGGGGTCGTCGCCTTCGTCGTACGGCAGAGCCTGGAGCCCCGCGACGGGCTGCGTGAGCCCAAGTTCGTCAGCGTCGCGGGCTCCCTCCTGCTGCCGGGGAACGCGTCGTACTACGTGGCCCAGCAGCGGGTCGCGCAGGTCAGGCGGATCTACCAGGCCGACACCGTCAAGAACGTGCTCGTCGCGGGCGGGATCGCGCTCGTCCCCGGGGGCGCGCTGGCGGCGCTGCTCGGCTGGCGGGCGGCCGGATGGGCGCTGCGGCCGATGCGGTCGGTCACGGCGAGCGCCCGGCGGATCGCGCAGAGCCATGACCTGACCGAACGCATCGCGCACGACGGCCCGGACGACGAAGTCAAGGAGCTGGCCGACATCGTGGACACCGTGCTGGGCCGCCTGGCCCGCTCGTTCGACGGCCAGCGGCGCTTCGTCGCCAACGCCTCGCACGAGCTGCGCACGCCGCTGACCATCAACCGCACGCTGGTGGACGTGGCGGTCCGCCGCGCCGACGCGAGCGAGGACGTCAAGCGCCTGGGCGAGTCGCTGCTGCTGGTCAACGCCCGGCACGAACGGCTGATCGACGGCCTGCTCGCCCTGGCCGAGGGCGAGCAGAAGATCCTCGACCGGCGGCCCTTCGACCTGACCGACGTGGCCGAACACGTGCTGGACACCGCGGCCGAGGAGGCGAAGGCGGCCCAGGTGACCGTGCACCGGCTGCTCGACCCCGCGCCGACGGCCGGCGAGGCGGTGCTGGTGGAGCGGCTGGTGCAGAACCTCGTGGAGAACGCGATCCGGCACAACCATCCCGGCGGTGAGGTGTGGGTGTCCACCCGGCGGCGGGCCGATCGGGTGGAGCTCGTCGTGGCCAACACCGGCCTGCCCGTGCCGCCGTACGAGATCGAGACGATCTTCGAGCCGTTCCGGCGGCTGCACGGCGACCGGCTGCGCTCCGAACGCGGCAGCGGCCTCGGGCTGTCGATCGTGCGCGCCATCGCCGACGCCCACGACGGCGTGGTGACCGCCACCCCGCGCGAGGAGGGCGGCCTCACCCTCGCCGTCGAGCTGCCTCACGAGGGCGGCTGAGCGGCCTACGCGAATTCCCGGCGAGCTGCGCCGACCACGAAGGACTCCAGCCGGTACAGCAGGGTGGCGATCTCCGCCTCGGGCAGGCGGGTGGTGTCGGCGCTCAGCTCCACACCGAGCGTGCCCTTCCAGCGCATCAGGGCCACGCAGAAGTGGCAGCTGCGCTGGTCCGTGCCGGGGAGCCATTCCAGCTCGGGCTCCTCGTCCGCCCGGTCGGCGCCGCCCGGATCTTCGCCTGGGCGCAGGTCGTTGAAGCAGCACGACGGAAACACGGAGATGCCCCGGTCGGCGCTCACTCGGTCGATCATCGCGTCGAAGGCAAGCGTGTCGAAGCGGGCGCGCCGGTAGGACGCGAGAACCGCCGGATAGGCGCTCACGAGGGTCTCGGCGAGTCCTCCGCACGGGCCCAGGGTGAACAGTCCCAGCTGGTTCAGGCTGGTGACCAGGTCCCGGGTCCGGTCGTCGAAGCGGTTGTGCACGATCGGGGTGATCGCGCACACCTCGTGCCCGGTCAGCTCGCGCAACTGCATGGCGACCGCCACCAGCAGCACCGTGGCGGAGCTGACGCCGGCACGGCGGGCGAGCACCTGTGCGGCGTGGTTGAGCCGGGGCGACGACAGCACGGCCCGCGCGTACCTCGGCGTCGCGCCCGCCCCGACCGCTCTCGGGAACATGGCGGACGGCACGGTCCGGAGAAGCGCCTCCCACTGCGCGATCGCCCGATCAGAACGGGCCGCCGCCGCCTTCTCCTCCCGCACCAGGTCGAGCAACTGCGACGACGGCGGTCGCGCGATCGCGCCGCGGAGCAGCAGCATCCGCAGGTCACGCGCCACGACGTCGGCCGCGCGCCAGTCCGCGACGACATGACTGATCACGAGCGCCACGTGGGTCACGGCGCCGTCGCAGACCACGAATCCGGCGCGCAGCGGCTGCTCGCCGTCGCCGAAGGACCGCCCGGACAGGCGGGCGACGAGTTCCGCCGCGGCGTCGTCCGCGTCGCCGCGTGCCGCCTCGACCAGCTCGATCGACAGCGTCCCGGCCGCCGTCACCTCCTGGTACGGCCCGGCCTCGCCGAGCCGTACCAGGGATCGCAGGCCGTCGTGCCGGCCCACCGTCTCGGCGAGGGCCGCCGCCACGACCTCAGGATGGCGCGGGCCGCCCGCACGCGGGACGACGAGCAGCCGGGGCACGTTGAAGTAGTGCGCGTCGTCCGGCCCCACGTCGTGGATGGCCCCCCAGATGGCCCGTTGTCCCCACGCGAGCTCCGTTGTGCCGGAACGGTTGGCGGCGAAGTCCACCGAAAGCCGCATGACTCTCCTTCGACTGTCAGGCACGTCTAGCTCCGGAACCGTGGCGGCGCCGAACAGGTCGGCCGAAACAGCGGGGCCGGTGGAACGTGGTGCGGGCGGCCGTGGGAACGCTCCCACAAAGGCTAGGTTTGGCCTCTGGACGGGTCAAGATCTCCCTGTGCCGTTCGCCGCGGCCCGATGTGACCTGACAGGGACGCCCGGCGATTCGTGCACGTGGCGGCTGCCGCCACGAGCGCTCCATCCCGGCGTTTGACAAGCTGGAAACCTCTTCGTCCGATGCCGGCCGCGTCCGGTCCGGCCTTATCCCGAGGATGAGGCCGGACCGGATTATGACGCGGGCGGGTGAGACGCGAGGGCGGCCTTGTCGATCTTGCCGCTGGCGTTGCGCGGCAGGCCGTCCACGAGGACGACCTCGCGTGGCACCTTGAAGTTGGCCAGCCGCTCCCGGCAGTAGGCCGTGAGCGCCCCCGGGGTGACCGCCGCGCCGGGGCGGGGCACGACGTAGGCGCGGCCGACCTCGCCCATGCGGGCGTCCGGAACGCCGATCACCACGGCCTCGGCGACGCCCTCATGGGCGGCGAGCACCTGCTCGATCTCGGCCGGGTACACGTTGAAGCCGCCGGCCACGAACATGTCCTTCGACCGGCCGGTGATGGCGAGGTAGCCCCGCTCGTCGAGCCGGCCGCGGTCGCCGGTCACCAGCCAGCCGTCCACGATCGCCGCCGCGGTCGCCGCGTCGTCGTCCAGGTAGCCGACCATCACGTTGTGCCCGCGCACCAGGATCTCGCCGTCCTGGCCGACCGGCACCGGCGCGCCGTCCGGGCCGGTCACCTTCACCTCCACGCCCTCGATCGGACGGCCGGAGGTGGAGGCGACGGTCACGTCGTCGTCCTCCAGCGAGCACGCTGTGACCGTGCCGCACGATTCGGTCAGCCCGTACGCGGTGACGACCTGGGGGAACAGCTCGGCCCGCAGGCGGCGTACGAGCGCCACCGGGACGACCGAGGCGCCGGTGACCGCGAGCCGCAGCGACGACAGGTCGTGGCGGGAGCGGCCCGGCGCGTCGAGCATGGAGACGTAGACGGTCGGCGGGCCGGGCAGCACGGTGATCTTCTCGGCCTCGATCAGCCGCATCGTCTCGTCCGGCTCGAACACCGGCTGGAGCACCATCGTGGCGGCCCTGAGCAGGCAGGCGAACACCCCGGCCTTGTAGCCGAAGGTGTGGAACATCGGGTTGACGATCAGGTAGCGGTCGCCCTGGCGCAGGCCGGTCCGCGCGCTCCACGCCAGGTAGGTGCGGACGTTCTGCCGGTGGGTGCACATCGCGCCCTTGGACCTGCCGGTGGTGCCGGAGGTGAACAGGATGTCGGCCACGTCGTCGGGGCGCACCGCCGCCGCGCGTTCCCGGGCCGCCTCGTCCGGCATCGCCGCACCGGCCGCAAGGAAGTCCGCCCAGGTCGTGGCGCCCGGCCTGGGGTCCTCGTCGTAGGTGACGACGGTGGTGAGCGCGGGCAGGCCCTCGACGCCGGAATCGGCGACCCCGAGCATGGCGAGGTAGCCGTTGCCGAGGAAGCCGTCCTCGGTGAACAGCACGCGGGCGCGGCCGCGCGCCAGCAGCCAGCGGGCCTCCTCGCCCTTGTATCGGGTGTTGATCGGCACCACGACGGCGCCGGCGCAGAGCGCGCCGAGGGCGGTGACGATCCACCGCGTGCTGTTGGGAGCCCAGATCGCCACCCGCTCCCCCGGCTCAAGGCCGAGCGCGAGGAAACCGCGGGCCACCTCGCGCACCCGGGCGTGCAGCTCCGCGTAGGTCAGGCGGGACGCGCCGTCCACCACCGCCTCCGTGCCCGGGAACTCCCGGGCCGCCTGCTCCAGCACTCCCGGGATCGTCAGCGCCTCGTTCTCGGTCATGACCGTCATGGTGAGCCGTCTCGGCCCGGCCCGTCAGGCGTGGTCCCGCTGGCCGGTACCTCTCCCCCACCGGCGGGCGGCCGGCCGTACCCTCCCTGGGTCGTATCGAGACGTGGGAGGAAACGGTGAACGTGACGATGGACTTCGGCGGCCGGGCGGTGCTGGTCACCGGGGGGACCAAGGGCATCGGCTTCGTGATCGCCGAGGCGTTCCTCGCCGCGGGCGCCGGTGTGGTGGTGTGCGGGCGGAACGAGCCGGACAAGCTGCCCTCGGCGGACGGCCGGACCGCGCGCTTCGTCGCCGCCGACATCCGCGACCCTGAGGAGGCGGCCCGGCTGGTGAAGCAGACCGTGGACCACCTGGGCCGGCTCGACGTGCTGGTCAACAACGCCGGAGGATCGCCGAACGCCGACGCGGCGACGGTCTCCCCGCGGTTCGTCGAGCGGATCGTGGACCTCAACCTGCTCGCGCCGTTCTACGTGGCCCAGCCGGCCAACCTCGTCATGCGCGAGCAGGAGACCGGCGGGTCGATCGTCAACATCGGCAGCGTCTCCGGCGTGGACCCGCAGCCGGGCACCGCGGCGTACTCGGCGGCCAAGGCCGGGCTGCTCGTGCTCACCAGGGCGCTGGCGCTGGAATGGTCGCCGAAGGTGCGGGTCAACCACATCACCACCGGCCTGATCAGGACCGAGGCCGCCGCCTCCCTGTACGGCGAGGACGGCGGCGCGGCGCTGTCGGAGGTCATCCCGATGCGCCGGATGGCGGTGCCGCAGGACGTGGCGAACGCCTGCCTCTTCCTGGCGAGCGACCTCGCCTCCTACCTCACCGGGGCGGACGTCCCGGTGCACGGCGGAGGCGAGGTCCCGGCTCGCTACCTGGTGACCGGCGGCTGAGTGACCGGAGACTGAGCCTCGCGGAAGACGGCACGCCCGCCCGTCAGCACGGGGGTGCCGTTCACCGCCGCCTCGAAGACCACGCCGCCCTCCTCGTCCCACGTACGCAGGTCGAGTCGGTCGCCGGGGAAGACCGGGGCGGCGAACCTGCCCGCCAGCTCGGCCAGGTCGGCCGGGTGCGCGCCCACGGCGTCGGCCAGCGGCAGCGTCACCGCCGCCAGCGTGCACAGGCCGTGCATGAACGGCCCGGGCATCCCGGCCGCCTTCGCCGCCTCCGGATCGATGTGTATGTGGTGCCGGTCGCCGAGCAGGCGGTAGAGCGCGGCCTGGTTGGGCGAGGTGTCCAGCCGCAGCTGACGCGCGGGCGGCGTCTCGGGCCGCTTCGGGGCCGAAGGACCGCGCTCGCCGCCGAACCCGCCGCGGCCTGGCGCGAACAGCGACCAGGTGGCGAGGAAGAACTCGCTGTCCACCTCGACCTCGAAGACCGCGGCGCCGCCCTTGTCCCAGACCCTGGCGACACGGGCCTTCATGGTCAGCTCGCCCGCCGGCGGCAGCGGCTCGCGCACCACCAGCCGCTGGGAGCCGTGCACGGCCGTCCGGGTGTCGAACGCGCCCAGAGAGCCGAGCGCGTCCGGCGCCCACTGGGCCTTGGTCAGCGCGAACGTCGGCAGCACCCGCAGCCGTTCCTCGAAGACGAGGCCGAGGTCGGTGGCCGGGGCGCCGACGGCGAGCGCGTAGAGGATCGCCTCCCGCTCGTCGTAGGCGACCGTGCGCTCGCCGAGGTCGCGGCCGGCCCACTCGCCGGTGTTCATCCCGCCGGTGTTCATCTGTCGGCTCCGAGCACCAGGCCGCTGGTGGGCACCCCGGTGCCCGCCGTCACGATCACGTTGCGCACTCCTTCCGGCTGGTTGACGCTGGTGCCCCGCACCAGGCGGACGGCCTCGGCGATGCCGTTCATGCCGTGCAGGTAGGCCTCGCCGAGCTGGCCGCCGTGGGTGTTGAACGGCAGCCGCCCGCCGAGCTCCAGGTTGCCGTCGGCGACGAAGTCCTTGGCCTCGCCGGGGGCGCAGAAGCCCAGCTCCTCCAGTTGCGGCAGCACCAGCGGCGTGAAGTGGTCGTACAGGATCGCCGCGTCCATGTCGGCGGGGCCGAGGCCGCTCTGCACGTACAGCTGCCGCCCGACCAGCCCCATCTCGGGGATGCCGGTGATGCGGGGACGGTAGTAGCTCGTCATCATGTGCTGGTCGTCGCCCGAGCCCTGGGCCGCGCCGAGGATGACGGCGGGCGGGTGCGGCAGGTCGCGCGCCCGCTCGGCCGAGACCACGACCAGCGCCTGGCCGCCGTCGGTCTCCTGGCAGCAGTCCAGCAGGTGAAGCGGCTCGGCGATCCAGCGCGACGCCTGGTGCTCCTCCAGCGTGATGGGCCGCTGGTAGAACCAGGCCGCCGGATTGTTCGCGGCGTGCCTGCGGTCCACCACGGCCACACGGCCGAAGTCCTCGCTGGTCGCGCCGTACTCGTGCATGTAGCGGCGGGCGAACATGGCCACCCACTGGGCGGGCGTCGACAGGCCGAACGGGTTGAGCCACGCGTACGCCGCGCTGTCCGCGCCCGTCTCGACCGGCCGGTCCGCCTGGCCGAGACCGTAACGCACTCCGGACCGCTCGTTGAACGCCCGGTAGCAGACCACGACGTCGGCGACGCCGGTCGCGACGGCCAGCGCCGCCTGCTGGACGGTGCCGCAGGCCGCGCCGCCGCCGTGCGGGATGCGCGAGAAGAACGTCAGGTCACCCATGCCGGTGTTGCGGGCGACGTGGATCTCGGCGTTGGTGTCGGCGGTGAACGTGACCATCCCGTCCACGTCGGACGGCTTCAGGCCGGCGTCGGCGACGGCCGCGAGCACGGCCTCGCAGGCGAGCCGGAGCTCGCTGCGGCCGGAGTCCTTGGAGAACCGGGTCGCGCCGATACCGGCGATGGCGGCGGCACCCGAGAGACTGCTCATGTCGCACCCTTCGCTGGGAGCCGTACGACGGCGGTGCCGGTGACGTGAGCGCCCAGGCCGTTCTCGCCGCGTACGGCGATCTCGACCCGGTGGTCCTCGTCGTGCTTGGCGGTGACCGTGCCGGTCAGCGTCATCGTGTCGCCGGGGTAGTTGGGCACGCCGAGCCTGATCCTGATCGCCTTGACGACGGCGGCCGGGCCCGCCCACTCGGTGACGTACCGGTCGACCAGGCCGTTCGTGGTGAGGATGTTCATGAAGACGTCCTTCGACCCGCGCTCGGCCGCGAGGCCGGGGTCGTGGTGGACGTCCTGGTAGTCGCGGCTGGCGATCGCGGTCGCCACGATGAGCGTGCGGGTCAGCGGGATCGGCAGCGGGGGCAGCTCCTCCCCCACCGCCACCTCGTCGTACGTCCTGCCGGTCATGACGTGATCCTTCCGGCGGCGATGACCGCGCCGAGCCGGGCGAGGTCGGCGCTCGGCCCGCCGAGCGTGCCCGAGATCTGCCTGGCCCACAGGAAGTGCCGGTGGACCGGATAGTCGACGTCGACGCCGATGCCGCCGTGGACGTGCTGCACCCGGTGCGCCACGGTCAGCCCGGCGTCCCCGGCCCACCATTTGGCGACGAGCACGGCCGCCGCGGCGTCCTCGCCTCCCTGCAGCGAGGTGACCGCCTGCCACAGGCACACGCGCATCGCGTCGACGTCGATGTAGCAGTCGGCGAGCTGGTGCTGCACGGCCTGGAAGGTGCCGAGCGGACGGCCGAACTGCCTGCGCTCGGAGAGGTACGTCACGGCGTGCCGGATCGCGCCCTGGGCGACGCCGAGTTGCACGGCCGCCAGCGCGACCGCCGCCCGCTCGATCGTCCACCCGACCGCGCCGTCCCCCGGCGTGCCGACCGCCCGCGCCGGGGCGTCGTCCAGGGTGAGGGTGCCGGCGAGGTCGTGCGTCGTGGTCTCCTCGGCCTCCCAGGAGACGCCTTCCGCGTCCGAGGCCACCAGGAACAGGCCCGGCACTCCCTCCGCCGCCGCCGAGACCAGTACGTGGGCCGCGCCGAACGGCGAGGGGACCACCGCCTTGACGCCGGTCAGCCGCCAGCTGTCCCCATCCGGGCGGGCCGCGCAGCGCGGCTCGGCCGGGTCGGCCGGGCCGAACTCCTCCAGTGCCACGGTGAGCCGGGACGAGCCGTCCGCCGCCGCGGGGAGCAGGCTTTCGCGCTGCTCGCGGGTGCCGTGCGCGGCGACCGCGAGCGCGCCGACGGCCGCGGGCCACAGCGGCACCGGGGCGACATGGCGGCCCTGCTCCTCCAGCAGCACGCACAGGGCGCCCAGGCCCAGCCCGGCCCCGCCCGCCTCCTCCGGTAGCGCGATGCCGAGCAGGCCGGCCTTGCCCAGCTCCGCCCACAGCTCCTCGTCCAGGCGGTCCGGCGAGCCCTCCGCCTCGCGTACGCGCTCGGTCGTGGCGCGGTCGGCGAAGATCTGGTTCGCCAGGCCACGCACCGCTTCGAGCTCTTCGTCCAGCGTGAAGTCCATCAGTCTTTCTCCTGCGGGCGGAACACCGGAAGTGACAGGTCGGGGTCGGCGTCCAGCCAGTCGAGGACGACGGGCATGCCGATCTCGACCTCTCCGGGTTCCACGCCGACCAGGTTGGTGATGAGCCGCGTGCCCTCGTCGAGCGCCACGACCGCGACGATCAGCGGATACTCGAACGCCGGGTGGCGGGGGTGGTGGGCGACCACGAAGCTGTAGACCTGCCCGCGGCCCGACGCCTCGGCGACGTCCCACTCGAACGAGCCGCAGTGCGGGCAGCACGGGCCGGGCGGGTGGCGCAGCGTCGCGCACCCGGAGCAACGCTGGATCACCAGCCGGTGCTCACGCGCCGCCTCGAACCAGAACGCGTTGTCCCGGTTGACCGCGGGCCTGGGCCGCAGCGCCTTCGGCTCCCGCGTGTTCTTGGGCTTGAAGCGCAACAGACGCCAGCGCTGCACGGCGACGACCTCGCCGTCCTGGTCGGTGTAGGTGCGGACCGTGGTCACGAACCGTCCGACGCCCAGCGCGGTGCTCTTCTCCGGGGAGATCGACTCCACGACCTCCCGGACGCTCACGCGGTCGCCGACGACCAGCTCACGGTGGAACTCGAACTCCGAGTCGGTCGCCACCACCGAGGTGTAGCCGTCCTTCTCGAGCAGCGCGTTCAGCTCCTCGGCCCCCTGACCGTTCGCAACGGTCGCGGCGTACCCCCGCATCGTCCACGCCTGCGTCATCGACGCGGGCGCGACGATCCCTGGGCGGCCGGTCGCGCGTGCGGCGTCGTCGTCCAGGTACACGGGGTTGCGGTCGCCCATCGCCTCGGCCCAGTGCCGGATCATGGGCACGTTCACGGGGTCGGGCCCCTCACGCGGCGGGACGATCTCCCGTCCGGCGAAGTCCTCGTATGCGGTCATCAGCGGCCCGCCCCCATCATCGAGTAGCCCGGGGAAGGCCGAGGCCCTGGGTGGCGACCATGTCCCGCAGGACCTCGTTCACGCCGCCGCCGAAGGTGTTGACGATGCCCTGCCGCGACAGCTGCTCGATCTGCCCGGCGAGCACGGCGCCGGGCGACTCGGGGCGGACGCGCCCGCCCGCGCCGATGATCCCCGACAGCGTGCGCTGCACGTCGATGTGGGTCTCGGTGCCGTAGACCTTGGCCGCCCCGGCGTCCGCGCCCGACAGCGCGTCACGCGCGACCGCGTCGGTCATCTTCCAGTTCATCAGCCGCATCGCCTCCAGGCGGGCGTACGCGCGGGCGAGGTCCCGCTGGACCCACGGCAGCTCCATCGCGCCGTTGTCCCGTGCCCAGTCCGCGACCTGCTCCCAGAGCTGGATCATCCGGCCGCCGAGCGCGGCCAGGCCGATGCGCTCGTGGTTGAGCTGGTGGGTGATGAGCCGCCAGCCGCCGTTCACCTCACCGACGACCGCGTCGGCCGGCACCCGTACGCCGCTGTAGTACGTGGCCGCCACGACCATCCCGCCCACGGCCTGGATGGGGCTCCAGGAGAAGCCGGGCGCGCTCGTCGGCACGATGAGGATCGAGATGCCCTTGTGCTTGGGCGCGTCGGGGTCCGTACGGCAGGCCAGCCACACGTAATCGGCCGTGTTGGCGCCGCTGGTGAAGATCTTGCTGCCGTCGATCACCCATTCGTCGCCGTCCCTGACCGCCCGGGTGGTGAGGGAGGCGAGGTCGGTGCCCGCGCCGGGCTCGGTGTAGCCGATCGCGAAGACCACGTCGCCGGACAGGATGCCGGGCAGGAACCGCTTCTTCTGCTCGGGCGACCCGTGGCTCATCAGCGTCGGCCCGACCGTGTTGACGGTGACGAACGGGAACGGCAGCCCGGCCCGCTGGACCTCGTCGAAGAACACGTACTGCTCCTCGACCGACCGGCCCTGCCCGCCGTACTCGACCGGCCAGCCGATGCCGAGCCAGCCGTCGGCGCCGAGGCGACGCACGACCTCGCGGAACCGGGGGCCGCCGACGCCCTCCTCGCCGACGCGGCGCCGCTCGTCCTCCGGCAGCAGGCCCGCGAAGTACTCCCTCAGCTCCCGGCGCAGCTCGCGCTGCTCGGGACTCTCACGCAGATCCATGTCCGCTCTCCTTCACGCCTGACCGAGGAAACGCAGGCGCCCGTTGGCGGCGAACTCCTCGCGCAGCGCGGCCTTGTCCTGTTCGCCCATGAGGGCATAGCAGGGCGCGCCCCGGCCCGCCCATCGGTGGACCGGGTCGCCGGTCCGCCAGCCGTCCATCTGCATCTCCTTCTTGCGCAGCTTGTTCGACCCGGTGGCCGGCAGCGCGTGGGAGACCCGCACGTAGCGCGGCGCCCCCTTGGTGCCGAGGTCCTCCTGCGCGGCCAGGAACTCCGGCAGGCCGAGGTCGTCGAACGACGTGCCCTCGGGGATCTCGATCGCGGCCATGACCTGGTCGCCGGAGCGCGGGTCGGGCACGCCGAACACGGCGGCCGCGACGATCAGCGGGTGACGGCGCAGCACGCGCTCGGTCAGCAGGGCGGAGATGTTCTCGCCGTCCACCCGGATCCAGTCGCCGGACCGGCCCGCGAAGTAGATGTAGCCGTCCTCGTCGACGTAGCCGAGGTCGCCGGTCCAGTACCAGCCGTGCCGGACCCGCTCGGCGTCGGCCGCCTCGTTCTTGTAGTAGCCCTCGAACCTCGCCGCGCCGTCGACGTCCACGATCTCGCCGACGGCCTCCTCGGCGTTGGTCACCCGGCCGTGCGCGTCCAGCACGGCGCGCGGGCAGGTCTGCCGGGTCTCCGGGTCGACCACCCGTACGCCGGGGCGCGCCGGGCGGCCGAGCGCGGCCGCCGGTCCATCGGGCGCGAGCGTGATCATGCCGGCGCCCTCGCTGGAGCCGTACGCCTCGACGAGCCGGCAGCCGAACCTGCGCAGGAACTCCGCCTGGTCCTCCGGCGACGCCTCGGTGCCGAAGGCGTGGTCGAGCGTGTTGTCGGCGTCGTCGGGCCGCTCGGGCTGGGCCAGGACGTACGCGATGGCCTTGCCGACGTAGGTGAAGAACGTGACGCCGTAGAAGCGGACGTCGGGCAGGAACCCGGAGGCGGAGAACCTCGGCACGAGCGCGACCGTCGCCCCCGCGGTCAGCGACGGCGCCCACAGCGCCATCAGCGCGTTGCCGTGGAAGAGCGGCATGCAGCAATAACTGACGTCGTGCCGCCGCACGTCGTACTTCTCGCAGTTGGCGTAGCCGAGCCCGGTCAGTCGGCCCTGGGAGCAGATGGCGGCCTTGGAGGCGCCGGTGGTGCCCGAGGTGAACAGCAGCAGCATCCGCGTCTTCGGCGTGATCTCCGGATCGCGGACCGGCTCGCAGGCGTGCGCGGCGACCGTGTCCGCGTAGCCGTCGCCGTCCACCAGCAGGAAGCGGTCGCGCGGCACGCCGATGTCGAGGCCGTCCAGCAGCTTCAGGCCGGCCTCGTCGGTGACGACGAGCCGCGGGTCGGTGTGCCTGACCTCCTGCTCCAGGTATGCGCCGCGCCGGGTGCTGTTGATCCCGACGATCGTCGCGCCGCTCAGCGCGGCGGCGCCGAGCCAGAAGACGTACTCGGGAGTGTTGTCGAGCAGCACGCCGATGTGGAACGGCCCGTCCTGCCGCAGTGACCGCGCCAGCGCGGCCCGGGCGGCGCTCTCCCGCACCACCGCGTCCCAGGTCCAGGTGTGCTCGCGGGTGCGCAGGCCGGGGTGGTCGTCGCCCAGGCGGTCGAGCAGCAGGTCGGCGATGGTCTCCCGGCGCACCGCTACCCCTTCTGCCGCGCGGAGGCCGACGCCGGGATCGGGCCGGTCAGCACGCAGTGGGTGCCGCCGTAGATCGCGGTCATGCACTTGTTGCAGTGGATGCACAGCGACCTGACGCTGTTGTCGGCCTGGATGCGGTTGATCAGGTCCGGCTCGCGCAGCAGCGCCCGGGCCATCGCGACGAACTGGAAGCCCTCGGCCATCGCCTGGTCCATGACCTGCTTGCCGGTGATCCCGCCGAGCAGGATGAGCGGCATCTTCAGCGCGGCGCGAAACTGCCGGGCGTCATCGAGCAGGTAGGCGTCCTTGTAGGGGTAGGCACGCAGGAAGTGCTTGCCGACGAGCTGAACGCCGAGCTTCACCGGCTGCTTCATCACCGCGGCGAACTCGCGCAGCGGGGCGTCGCCCTTGAACAGGTACATGGGGTTGAGCAGCGAGCTGCCCGCCGTGAGCTCCAGCGCGTCGAGCGAGCCGTCCTCCTCCAGCCACTGGGCGACCTGGATGGACTCGTCCAGCCAGAAGCCGCCGGGCACGCCGTCGTCCATGTTGAGCTTGGCGGTGATCGCGATCCGGTCGCCGACCGCGTCGCGCACCGCGCGGGCGATGTCCCTGGACAGGCGGGCCCGGTTCGCCAGGCTGCCGCCGTACTCGTCCTTGCGGTGGTTGACCCGAGGGCTGAGGAACGAGCTGGCGAGGTAGTTGTGCCCGAGGTGGATCTCGACGGCGTCGAAGCCCGCCTCGATCGCCATCTTCCCCGCGTGGGCGTGGGCGGCGACGATCCGCCGCAGGTCCTCCCGGGTCGCGGCCTTGGTGAAGCTCGTCGTGGTGGCGTGGAAGTGCCGGGTGGGGCCGAGCGAGGGCAGCCTGTTCGACTTGGGGTTGGCGACCGGCCCGGCGTGGCCGATCTGCGCGGCGACGGCGGCGCCCTCGGCGTGCACGGCCTCGGTGAGCCTGCGCAGGCCGGGCAGCGCCTCGGGGGTCCACTGGATCTGGCGCGCGTCCGTGCGCCCCTCGGGGGCGACCGCGCAGTAGGCCACGGTGGTCATGCCGACGCCGCCCCGGGCGTGCCGCACATGGAACTCGATCAGCTCGTCGGTGACCAGGCTCTTGCGGCTCAGCCCTTCGTACGTGGCGGCCTTGATGACGCGGTTGCGCAGGGTCACGGGCCCGAGCCTGGCCGGGGCGAGCACATCCGGCGCTTGTTCAGTCAATGGGGGATCCTCCACTCCGGTCTTCAAGCTGTCCAGACGTTAGTCAGCGGGACCCGCCGGCGATCCGGCGAATCCCGCTGACCGGGAGAAATCCGGCGGTCAGGCCCCCCGTGCCTCACCTGGGTGGGCGACGGCGGCAGGTGGTGCGGGGTGCTGCGGGTCAGCCGAAGAATGCCTGCCCGCCGTCGAGGGGCACGGTCGCGCCGGTCAGGTAGCGCAGGTCCGGGCCCACGAGCGCGACCACGGCACGGCCGATGTCCTGCTCGCAGTCGCCGATGTAGCCGAGGGGGATGGTCTGGCGGAACGCCTCCGCCTCCTCGGGGAAGGCCTCCGTCCACCGCTTCAGCCCGGGAGACAGGGCGTGCGGGGCGATGCAGTTGGCGCGGATGCCGTCCGGCCCCCACTCGGCCGCCGCCGTGCGGGTCAGCGAGCGCAGCGCCTGCTTGGCCGAGGCGTACGCGCCGTAGGTGGTGGGGTCCCAGCGGACCATGGCCGAGGTGACGAGGTTGACGATGCTGCCGCCGCCGCGTGCCTTCATGTGGGGGTGGCAGGCCTTCATGAACGCGAACGCGGCGAACGGGCCGCTGTGGAAGCCCCTCTGGAAGTCCGCGTCGCTCATCGACAGCAGCGGGCCGTACGCGCCGGAGTAGGCGTTGTTGACGAGGATGTCGATCCCGCCCAGCCGCCCGGCCACCTCCTCCACGATCGAGGGGATGGCGTCGGTGTCGGTCACCTCGGACAGGAACGGCTCGGCCCGCGCCCCGCGCTCGCGGATCAGCTCGCAGGTCGCCTCCAGCTTCGCCATGGTGCGCCCGAGCACCGCCACGGACGCACCCTCGGAGGCGAGGGCGAGGGCGATCCCCTGGCCGACGCCCTGACCGGCTCCCGTAACAATCGCGACTTTTCCGTCCAAACTTCCCATACGTCTTCCGTTCCACCATGCGTTGGGCCGAAATAGTGGGGTGACGCGGAACACCGGAAGTGACGAGTCCCGCTCACTGGGAACAGGCTCTCCGCCGCCACAACGGGAGTCGTGAACCGGTCCCGGTCACCGGGAAGCCGTGGCCGCGGCAGGCAAGGAAGAACGACGAACTGGAGGCGGAACTGCCCTTCGGCGGCGTGAAGGCCGGCGGACACAGGTGGTGAACGTCAGGCAGGGCTGAGCCGCAGGCTCTTGAATTCCGTCGCCTGGGCGGCGATCGCCTTCTCCGTGGGGAGGCGTTCCATCGACGACGCCCCGAAGAAGCCGGCGATCCCGTTCGTGTGATCGAGGACGAACTGGGCGTCCTCCGGTTCGGCGATGGGGCCGCCGTGACAGAGCACGATGACCTCGGGGTTCACCGCGACGGCGGCATCGCGCATCTCCTGCACCGCGGCGGCCGCCTCTTCGAGGGTGAGCGCGGTTTCCGCGCCGATGCTGCCGCTCGTGGTCAGCCCGACGTGCGGCACGAGGACGTCGGCTCCGGCTTCGGCCATCGCCGCGGCCTGCTCGGCGTCGAAGACGTAGGGGGCCGTGAGCAGGTCACGCCGGCACGCTTCGCGGATCATGTCCACTTCGAGCCGGTAGCCCATCCCGGTCTCTTCGAGGTTCTGCCGGAACTTGCCGTCGTACAGGCCGACGGTGGGGAAGTTCTGCACGCCGGCGAAGCCCATCGCCTTCAACTGGTCGAGGAAGGGGCCCATGAGACGGAAGGGGTCCGTGCCGCAGACCCCGGCCAGCACGGGGGTGTCGCGCACGACCGGGAGGACCTCCCTGGCCATGTCGACGACGATCGCGTTGGCGTCGCCGTACGGAAGCAACCCGGCGAGCGACCCCCGGCCGGCCATGCGGTAACGGCCCGAGTTGTAGATGATCAACAGGTCGACGCCGCCGGCCTCCGCGGCCTTGGCCGACAGGCCGGTGCCCGCGCCCGCTCCGATGATGGGCCGGCCGGCCTCGGCGGTGGCGCGCAGGCGTTCGAGAGCGGTCTCACGGTTCATCTCAGTCTCCAGTTCGACGTGCGCGGATGAGGCGGTGCAGGGCTTCTGCCGCGGTCCTGCCGAAGCCCGGATCGTTGATGGCGGCGTCCACGTCGTGGACGGGGACGCCGGTGTCCTTCAGGCCGTCCCGGATCGCGGCGAAGCAGGCGGCGTCGGCGTCGGGGTCGGCGAAGGGCCCTCCTTCGACGTCGATCCCGGAGACGCCCTTCAGCGGCAGGTAGACCTCCACCGGCCCGGTGGCGCGGCTGAGCTTGCCGCCGATCCGGGCGCCCAGCTCGGCCATCTCGTCGCGGGTCGTCCGCATGAGGGTGACCGTGGGGTTGTGCACCAGGAACTTCCGGTCCGCGAACTTCTCCGGCACGGTGTCGCGGGGCCCGAAGTTGACCATGTCGAGCGCGCCGACGCTGACCACCTGCGGGATGCCGGCCCGCCCGGCCGCCTCCAGCCGGTCGGGGCCGGCGGTGAGGACCCCGCCGACGAGGTCGTCGGCCAGCTCGGTGGTGGTCAGGTCGAGGACGCCGTCGAGCATGCCGGAGGCGGCGAGGGCCTCCATCGCCCGCCCGCCGGAACCGGTGGCGTGGAAGACCAGCACCTCGTATCCGAGGCCGGTCAGGTGGTCACGGGCCTCGTCGACGGCTGGCGTGGTGAGCCCGAACATCGTGGCGCCGACGAGCTTCCGCTCGTCGCCGGTGGTCTCATGCCGGACCCGGGCGTACCGCTGCGCCATCCCGGCTACGGCGGCCGCGGCGTTGCCGAGAACCGCTCGCGAGAGGCGGTTGATGCCGGAGATGTCCACGACGGAGTACATGAGGGTGACGTCGACGTCCCCGACGTAGGGGCCGACGTCACCCGAGGCCATGGTCGAGACCAGCAGCTTGGGCACTCCGACGGGCAGAGCCTGAAGTGCCCGGGCGGCGACGGACGAGCCGCTGGAGCCGCCGATCGCGAGAAGGCCGTCGAGGCGCCCCTCGTCGAACAGCCGCCGGACGATCACGGCGGCCCCGGTCGCCATGGCGTCCATCGCGGCGCCGCGGTCGCGGGCGTCGCGGAGCCGGTCGAGCTCGGTCCCTGCCGCCCGCGCCACCTCGTCCGCGCCGACGTCGGCGAGTTCCGCCCCGTGGGCGAAGGTGCCGACGTTGATCAAGAGCACGTCGCAGCCCGCGTCACGGAGTCGGTCGCGGACCCAGCGATACTCCTCGGTCTTGGTGTCCAGCGTTCCCAGCAGCACCACCGTCGCCACCGCGACCTCCTGTCGTCATCGACCTGCGCGTACGGTCGAGGATGTCGGTCCGCCACCGGATCGGCCAGGCCAATCACGCAGAATTGGTCCATGGCACGTGCGGAACACCTCGACAGCGCCGCCTTGGCCCGCTTGATCGGCGGGTGGCGGGCGGAGGACGTGCCGCTGCCGCACGCGCTCGCCGACGCGCTCGCCGAGCTGATCGCCGGCAACGTGCTGGTCGACGGTGCCGCGCTGCCGCCGCAACGCGCGCTGTCCGCCGCGCTGGGGGTGTCCCGCGGGACCGTCGCCGAGGCGTACGCGGAGCTGGCCGCCCGTGGGCACCTGACGTCCCGGCAGGGATCCGGGTCGCGCGTCCGGCGCGACCGGAGCGCGGGCGGGGATCACCCCGTCGAGGGGCGGCTGGCGTCCTTCGGCCGCACCCGCCGCCCTGTCGAGCTGGACCTCTCCAGCGGCGCCCTGCCCGCCCTGTCGCTGGTGCGCGACGTCGTCTCGGCGGTCGACCTGCGCGAGCTCGACGTCTACCTCGCGGATGACGGCTACTACGCCGCGGGGCTGCCGCGTCTTCGCGCGATCGTGGCCGAGCAGTACACCCTGCAGGGGCTGCCGACCGAGCCGGACCAGATCCTCGTCACCTCCGGCTCCCAGCAGGCCGTCTGGCTGTGCGCGTCGTCCCTGGTCGCGCCGGGAGACGAGGTCCTGGTCGAGGAGCCGAGCTACCGCGGCGCGATCGAGGCGTTCCGTACGGCCGGGGCGAGGCTGACGGGGGTGCCCGTGCGGGAGGACGGCCTCGACCTCGACCATCTCGAACGGGTCGCGCATCGGGCCGCCCTCCTCTACTGCCAGCCCGCGGCGCACAACCCCACCGGGATCAGCTGGCCGGCGGCGAGCAGGGAGCGGCTCAGCGAGATCGTCGGCAGGCACGACGTGCTGACGATCGAAGACCGATCCTGTGCCGACCTCGTCCTCGACGACCGCGGGGTCCGGCCCCCGCTGCCCAACCCCGCGCATCCCGGCTCGGTGATCAGGATCGGCACCGCGTCCAAACTGCTCTGGGGCGGGCTGCGGGTCGGGTGGATCCGTGCGGAACGCCCGATGATCGTGCGGTTGACGCAGGCCAAGGCGGCACTGGACCTGGCCGCTCCGGTGATCGACCAGATGGTGACCGCCGAGCTCCTGGCGCAGGCCGGCCGGGCCCGGCAGGAACGCACCCATCGTCTGCGGGCCCATCTCGCCGAGGCGGCGGCGGTCCTGGCGGAACGGCGCCCCGCGTGGCGGTGGACGCCGCCGCACGGTGGTACGGCGCTGTGGGTCGACACCGGAACCGACGCCGTCGCCCTGGCCGAACGCGCGCGGAGGAGGGGCGTGCTGGTCACCGCCGGCCCGGCCTTCTCCCCCTCGAACGCTCAGCGTTCCCGGCTGCGGCTGCCGTTCTGGCGGCCCGTGGACCAGTTCGCGCACGCGGTCGAACTCCTGGAGTGACGCGGGTCCAGTCCTACTGGGTGGTGACGATCTTGGCCGCGAACTAGAATTCGTACTAGTTTGTGGACCCTCCGAATCGCACAGGGAGCGGGACATGAGCTCGAACATCAGCCTTGAGGGCAGGACCGCCGTCGTGACCGGCGCCGGCGCGGGCCTGGGCCGCAGCGAGGCGCTGGCACTGGCCGAGCGCGGCGCGAACGTCGTCGTCAACGACGTGGGCCCCGCCGCCGAGGAGGTCGCGGCCGAGATCAGGGCGCTCGGCCGGGAGGCCGTCGCGGTGACGGGCGACGTCGGCGACTGGTCCATCGGCGACCGCCTCGTCGGAGCGGCGGTGGACGCCTGGGGCCGCCTGGACATCGTGGTGAACAACGCGGGCGTGCTGCGCGACAAGATGCTGTTCAACCTGACCGAGTCCGACTGGGACGACGTCATCCGGGTCCACCTCAAGGGGCACGCCGCGGTCTCCCGGGCGGCGGCGGCCCACTGGCGGGCGGCGAGCAAGGCCGCCGGCGGCCCGGTCTACGGCCGCGTCGTCAACACCTCTTCCGAGGCGTTCCTCTTCGGCTCGGCCGGCCAGCCGAACTACTCCGCCGCCAAGGCCGGCATCGTGGCGCTGACCCTCTCGACGGCCCAGGGCCTGAGCAGGTACGGCGTGCGTGCCAACGCGATCTGCCCCCGGGCCCACACCGGGATGACCGCCCACGTGTTCTCCGGCGGGGACGCGGCCGGAGACGGCGAGGGCCCGGGCATCCTCGCCCCGGAGCGGGTGGGCACGTTCGTGAGCTACCTGGCCTCCCCGGCCGCCGAGGAGATCAACGGCCAGGTGTTCGTCGTGTACGGCGACATGGTGGCGCTGATGGCCGCCCCGACCGTCGAGCGGAAGTTCACCGCCGCCGACGGCGTCTTCTCGGCCGAGGAGTTCGACCAGGTGCTCACGCCGTACTTCAGCGGGCGCAGCCCGTACCAGACCTACGCGGCCTACAGCGTGGCCGAGCTCGACACCACGGGAGTGCAGAACACCGCCGGCCGGAAGTGACCCGTAGACCTCGGGGCCGCGCAGGACGGTCTCCGCGCCGCCGTCGACGTAGACGACCTGCCCGGTGGGGACCGATCATCGCGGCGCGGGGAGCGTCCGGCGGCCCTCGGTCCCGGCCACCGGCACGCGGACCGGAGGATGGGAGGGAAATCACGCCGACCAGTCCCGGTGATTGAGAGCTACGCCACCGCATACCCGGCTGTTGCCGACAATTTCCGCCATCGGCCGACTTCGGGTCGCGGAGCATCCGGGGACTGAAGGGAACTTGATATGTCGACAGATCCGAGGCTCGCGGCGGCGGCCGTCATCGGCCGCCTCACCGGCCCGGGCGGCGAGTTCGAGCTGGCCGAGGAGGACGTCCTCGGCTCCCGCATGACCGTGTTCAAGAACCGCCGCCGCAACCTCGGCGAGGTGCTCACCGCCTCGGCGGCGTACGGCGACCGCGACTACATCGTGACCGCCGGCGGGCGGCTGAGCTTCGCCGGGCACGCGCGGCGGGCCGCCTCGCTCGCCGCCGCGTTGCGCGAGGAGCACGGTGTGCGCCCCGGCGACCGCGTCGCGATCAACGCGGCCAACCACCCCGACTGGATCGTCTCGTTCTGGGCGGCGGTGGCCGCCGGCGCCATCGCGGTCGCGTACAACGCCTGGTGGTCGCGGCACGAGATCGAGTACGCCCTGGGCCACACCGAGCCGAAGGTGCTGATCGTGGACGCCAGGCGGGCCGCGCTCACGCCCCGGGGGCGCACGACGGTGCTGACCCTGGAGGAGGACGTGCCCCGGCTGGTCGAGCGGTATCCGGACGCGCCCCTGGCCCCGCATCCCGCCGCCGAGGACGACCCGGCGGTGATCATCTACACCAGCGGCACCTCTGGACGTCCCAAGGGCGCGGTCCACACCCACCGCAACCTCACCTCCGTCGTCGAATACCACCGGATGAACGACGCGCTGGCCCAGGCGTTCGGCGACCCGACGGACCCGGCGGACCGGCGCTACCTGCTGGCGCTGCCGCTGTTCCACATCGCGAGCCTGCACAACCTCGTGGTGCCCCGCCTCGCGACCGGCAGCGCCGTCGTGATGCACCTGGGCGCCTTCGACGTGGACCGCGTGCTGCGGCTCATCGAGCGGGAGCGGGTCACCAACTGGGGCGCGGTGCCGACGATGGCGAACCGCCTGATCGAGCACGGCGACCTGTCGGGCTACGACCTGTCGTCGCTGACCGCCTTCGCGCTGGCCTCGGCGCCGTCCTCCCCCGCGTTCAAGCAGCGGCTGCGCGAGGCGTTCCCGGTCGCCCGGCAGTCCCTGGTGGACAGCTACGGCCTGACCGAGTCGTCCACCGCGATCTCCGTCGCCACCCCGGCCGACCTGGAGCAGGCCCCCGGAACCCTGGGCCGCCCGATCGCCACCGTACGGCTGGAGATCCGCGACCCCGAGGGCAAGCCGGTGCCGGAGGGCGAGGAAGGCGAGGTCTGCGTCCGCAGCCCGTTCAACATGCTCGGCTACTGGCGGGACCCGGAGGCGACCGCGCAGGCCGTGCGGGAGGACCGGTGGCTGCACACCGGCGACATCGGGGTGATCGAGGACGGGCGGCTGCGCCTGAGCACCCGCCGCTCCGATCTGATCATCCGGGGCGGCGAGAACGTCTACCCCGCTGAGATCGAGAACGCGCTGGCCGAGCACCCGGCGGTGGTGGAGTGCGTCGTGCTCGGCGCCCCGCACCCCGACCTCGGCCAGGAGGTCGTGGCCGTGGTCGTCACCGAGGCCCGGCAGGACGTGGGCGAGGACGACCTGCGGGCGCACCTGAGCGACCGGCTCGCCTACTTCAAGGTGCCGTCGCGGTGGCGGATCACGACCGAGGCGCTGCCGCGCAACGCCACAGGCAAGGTGATCCGCCAGGAGGTCAGGCGCGAGTTCGGCATCGCCGACTCCTGAGACGCCCTCGCGCCTGCCGCCCGTCCTGTGAGAGCGCTTCCCCAGGCGGCCGGGTCAGCGGGGCCGGGCGAGCTGCTTGTCGATGAACAGGCCCTCGGCGCTGACGCACACCTGGCCGCCCGCGCTGATCGCCCCGGCGGTGTAGATCTTGCGCCCGTCCACGGAGGTCTGCCGGCCGGTCACGGTCAGCGGCTCGAACAGCGGGGTGACCCGGTGGTAGCGGAGGGTCAGCTGGGCCGTCATCCCGGAGGCCCCGGCCCAGTGGTTCGCGACGCCCAGCGTGTGGTCGAGCAGCAGCGCCGACACCCCGCCGTGCACGCACCCGGGAGGCCCCTGGTAGGGCATGCCCAGCACGACCTCGCCCTCGATCGACCCGTCCTCCCTGCCGTACAGGTGCAGCGGCGGGGCGATCGCGTTCTCCGGCCCGGTCACCGGGTCGTGCCGGGTCACGCCCTCCCCCCGCCACATGTTGACCATGCGCTCCCCGACTGTGGGGGCGTGCGCCTGTAGGTGGTCGGCCACGGCGTTCAGCTGCTCGGCGACCTGGGTCATCTCGACCGCCGACATGTCGCCCGAGTGCAGCAGCGCGTCGATCACCCGGCGGGCCGCGGCGACCGCCGCGTCCACGCCCTCGTTGTTCGGGGTCGCCGTCAGCTCCGTACGGTCGATCCGGGTCTCCGTCATGATGCAGTCTCCGCTGTCGCGTGGGTGAGCACGGCAGCGTCGCCGCGCTCGGGGCAGGTCGATCGGAACACCAGCCGGTCGCCCTCGTGCCAGACGGTGGTCCGGATCGTCTCGCCGGGGAACAGCACCCCGGCGAAGCGCACCGACAGCCCGGTCAGCCTGGTCGCGTCACCGCCGAGGACGCCGTCCGCCAGCGCCTTCGCCACTATGCCGTACGACGCGAGGCCGTGCAGGATCGGGCGGTCGAAGCCGGCCGCCCGCGCGAAGGCGGGGTCGGCGTGCAGCGGGTTGAGGTCGCCGTTGAGCCGGTAGAGCAGGGCCTGCCCGGGGGTGGTCGGCGAGTCGAGCACGAGGTCGGGCTCCCGGCCGGGCTCCGTCCACGGGGTCTCCGGGCCCGGCTCGCCGCCGAAGCCGCCCTCGCCGCGCGCCCAGATCCGCATGGTCGTGGTCCAGAGCGGGTCTCCCGCGGGATCGGCCGCCGCCTGCTCCATCTCGATCAGCGCGGCCTTGCCCTTGTCCCAGATGTTCGCGACCCGGGATGACACGACGGCCTCGCCGGCCGCGGGCAGCGGACGGTGCACGGTGAGCGCCTGCCCGGCGTGCAGGATCCTGCGCAGGTCGATGTCGATGCCGGGCATGCTCATCGCGGTCGGCGGGCGCTCGCCCGCCGAGATGCCCTGCCCGGCGACCATGGCGAAGGTGGGCAGCACGCGCAGACCGCGCTCGTAGGTGTAGGCCAGCTCGGGATCGGCGCCGGCGTCCGCCCCGGCGCCCAGGCTGAGGTGGTAGAGCAGCACCTCCCTGCTGGTCCAGGCGATCTCCCGGGTGGCCGGCGGCGCACCCGTGGCCTTGTCGAGGTCGATCGGCATGCTTCTCAGTCCTCCGTGCCCTCGACCTGGCGGGGGCCGCTCACGCCCTGACCTCCGGGTCGCGAGGCAGCCCGAGCAGGCGCTCGCCGATGATGTTGAGCTGCACGTCGGTGGTGCCCCCGGCGATCGACATGCAGCGGGAGCTGAGGAAGCGCAACGTGGGGTCGGACCGCCGGCTCATCCCCTCGCCGGTCAGGGACTCCGGGCCGATCCAGTCCATGGCGGTCTCCCAGACCTCCTGCACGTGCTCGACGCCGATCAGCTTGGCCACGCTGGACTCCGCGCCGGGCTGCTGCCCGGTGAGCGACCGCAGCGTGGTCCGCAGGGCGAACAGGGCGCCGGACTGTGCGTCGCACAGGATGCCGCCGAGCCGGGTCAGCCGCTCGTCGTCCATCTCGTCCGGCCGTTCGGCGGCGATGTGGAGCAGCGCCTCGCCGCCGCTGCCGAGCGAGGAGTCGTGCGACAGCGAGACCCGCTCGTTGGCCAGCGTCGTGCGGGCCAGCGTCCAGCCGTCCCCCGGCTGCGCGACGAGCATCTCGTCGGGCACGAACACGTCGTCGAGGAACACCTCGTTGAACAGCGCCTCGCCGGTCAGCTCGCGCAGCGGCCGGATGTCGATCCCGGGGCTGGACATGTCGAGCAGGAAGTACGACAGGCCCTTGTGCTTGGGGGCGGACGGGTCGGTGCGGGCCAGCAGGATGCCCCACTGCGCCTCGCGGGCCATCGACGTCCAGACCTTCTGGCCGTTGATCTTCCAGCCGCCCTCGACCTTCTCCGCCCGCGTGCTGAGGGCCGCCAGGTCGGAGCCCGCGCCCGGCTCGCTGAACAGCTGGCACCACACCAGGTCGCCGCGCAGCGTCTGCGGCAGGAACCGCCCCTGCTGCTGGGGGCTGCCGTGGGCGATCAGGGTCGGCACCACCCAGGCGCCGATGACCATGTCGGCCGCGCGCAGCCCGGCGGCCCTCATCTCCTCGGCGATCACGAGCTGGGTGACCGCGTCGGCGCCCTTCCCCCAGGGCCCGGGCAGGTGCGGCGCGGTGTAGCCGTGCTCGGCCAGATACTTCAGCCGGTCCCGTCCGTCGAGATCGAGGGCGGGCCGCAGCTCTGCACGCACCCCCGCGCGGATCCGCTCGGCCCGCTGCGGCAGCTCGACGCCGAGCTGGCGGCGCACGCCGTCCAGGGTGAGCCGGGCCACCCTGCGGCGCCACCACGAGACCGAGCCGAGCGTGATGCGCAGCGTCTGCGCCCGGCGCAGGTACAGGCCGGCGTCGTGCTCCCAGGTGAAGCCGATGCCGCCCAGCGTCTGGATGCAGTCCTTGGTGACGGAGAAGGCCGCCTCCACGCTGGTCGCCCCGGCGACCGCCGCGGCCAGCGCCGCCTCACCGGAAGAGGCGTCGACCTCGTCGAGAGCCCGGGCCGCGTCCCAGGCACATACCCGGGCCTGCTCGGCTCGGGTCAGCATCCGCGCGCAGCGGTGCTTGACGCCCTGGAACTGGCCGATCGGGCGGCCGAACTGGTGGCGCACCTTCGCGTACTCCGCGGCGGTGGCGGTCGCCCAGTCGGCCAGGCCGGACGCCTCGGCCGCGAACAGCGTGGCGGCCAGGTCGAGCACGGCGCCGTCGGCGAGGCCGGACAACGTCTCGGCCGCGACGCCGTCGGCGCGCACCCGCGAGGGGCGGCGGGTCAGGTCGTGGCCGGGCAGGTCCTCGGTCTCCACCGCCTCGCGCGGCAGCACGACCCAGGCCGTGCCGGTCCCGTCGGCCGCGGGCAGCACGAACAGGTCGGCGACGTGGCCGCCGATGACCGGCTCGGAGACCCCGCGGACCTCGGCCTCCCCGTTCGCGCCGCGGGTGAGGGTGAGCCCGCCCGGCCGCAGCCCGACCGCGGCGGTCCTCTGCCCTCCGGCCAGCGCCGCCAGGTGGGCCGTGTGCCCGGCGCGGGCCAGCACGGCGCCGGCGAGCACCGTGGGCAGGAACGGCCCGGGGACCATCGCCCGGCCCAGCTCCTCCACCACGACGGCGAGTTCGAGCAGGCCGGAGCCCGCCCCGCCCGCCTCCTCGGGCAGGTGCAGCCCGAGCAGTCCCTGCTCGGCCAGCAACGGCCAGAACTTCGGCAGCTCCTCGTGCTCGGCGTCCACCGCCTGCCGCACCACGCCCGGCGTCACGTGCCGGGCCGCGAAGGCGCGTACGGCGTCGCGCAGGTCGCGCTGCTCGTCGGTCAGTCCGATCGACATGCTCCCTCAGATCCGCTCGATGATGGTGGCCGTGGCGTGGGCGCCGCCCGCGCACATGGTGACGAGGGCGGTCGAGCCGCCGGTGCGCTCCAGCTCGTACAGCGCCTGCGTGATCAGGCGGGAGCCGGTGGAGCCGACGGCGTGGCCGAGCGCGATCGCGCCGCCGTTCACGTTGACCTTGTCCATGTCGGCGTCGAGCTCCCGCGCCCAGGAGAGCACGACCGAGGCGAACGCCTCGTTGATCTCGACGAGGTCGACGTCGGACAGCTTCATGCCCGCCCTTCCCAGCACGTGCCGGGTCGCGTCGATCGGTCCGTCGAGGTGGTAGTAGGGGTCGGAGCCGACCATGCCGGAGGCGACGATGCGCGCCCGCGGGCGCAGGCCGAGATCGCGCGCCCGGTCCGCGCTCATCAGCAGCACGCCGGCCGCGCCGTCGCTGATCTGCGAGGAGTTGCCCGCGGTGTGGATGCCCTCCGGTATCACCGGCTGCAACCTTCCCAGGGCTTCCATGCTGGTCTCGCGCAGCCCCTGATCCCTGGTGACGACAGCGGTCTCCCCCGTCGGGCCCTCCGGCCCCATCACGGGCGCCTCGACCGCGAGGACCTGTCCGTCGAACCTGCCCTCCGCCCACGCCCACGCCGCGCGCCCCTGGGAGCGCAGGCCGAACGCGTCGGCGTCCTCGCGGGTGATGCCGCGCCGCCGCGCGATCCGCTCGGCCGCGGTGAACTGGTCGGGCATGTCCAGCGACCACGACGGCGGGAACGGGCTGCCGGCCTCCGGGGTGACCGCCGCGCCGAGGAAGACCCGGCTCATCGCCTCGACCCCGCAGCCGATGCCGACGTCGATCGCGCCGGCCGCGATCAGCCCGGCCACCAGGTGGACCGCCTGCTGGCCGGACCCGCACGCGCAGTCGATCGACGTGCACGCCGTGCCGTACGGCAGGCCGGCGTGCAGCCACGCCTGGCGGGTGACGTTGTTGGCCTGCTCCCCCGCCTGGGTGACGCAGCCGCCGATCACCTGCTCGACCGCCTCGGGGGCGAGGCCGCCGCGCTCGATCAGGGCGCGGTGCACCGCGCCGAGCAGTTCGGCCGGGTGCAGCCCGGACAGGGTGCCGTAGCGCTTGCCGACCGGTGTGCGCACCGCGTCGACGATCACGGCCTCAGCCATCGTTCCTCCTCGTATTCGTTGAAAGCACGTTCTTGGCCCACCGCTAGTCGGCCTTGCCGCTGGGCGACGCAGCCCGCGCCGCGGCGACGGCCTCGAACAGGGATGCCACGTTCAACGTCATGGGGAGAGACTAGAAATCATTTCTGTAGCCGACAACAGTTCGGTCCCGCTCAGCGGTCCACGGCCTCGTCCACAGGCAAGACGGTCATGAGCCCTGGACTAGAATTCATACTAGTATCCCGGCGTGGGGGCGCATCGGACGGCGAGCCGAGCGTCCGCTCGAACCTGCCCATGGCGATCCAGTGTGAAGCGTCAGCGGGAGGCGTTCGAGCGGGACGCGAGCAGCAGCCGGCAGGCGATCCGGATGTCGCTTTCGGTGTCGGGGACCGACGCCCGGCCGTTCAGGCTCGACTGCAGCACGCCATACCAGCACTGCATGAGCAGCCGGATCAGCGTGACGTCCATGACGGTGGGCTCGGCGATGCCGAGCGTTCGCAGGACGATCTGCCGGAACGTCGTGTCGATCCGGCCGGCGTCGGCCACCGCGGCGGCGTTGGCCGAGTTCGCGCACTGCAGCATCGCGGTCGCCAGCGTGGGCCGGCTCAGCAACTGCCTGCTGGCCAGCACCAGCACGTCGGCGACGGCGTCCTCCGGCGCGGTGCCCGGCTTCGGAGGCGGGACACTCTCGTCGAACCGGTCGATCCGCTCGGCCATCACCGCGGTGAACAGGTGCGTCTTCGAGGGGAAGTACCGGTACAGCGTGGCGATCGCGACCCCGGCCTCCTTGGCCACCTCGTGCATCTGGACGCGCTCGAGCCCCTTCTCGGCGCCCATGCGCGCGGCGGCCCGCAGGATTCGCAGGTGCCGGGCGCGCTGCTCCGGCGAGTTCGGCTCCGCCGGCGCCCTGACCTCGGCGATCCTCGGCACGTCTCCCCCTGACCGTTCGTGTTCCGCAACGACGATACACAGCCGCATGGACGCACCGGCCACTGGTTCATACCACTCAGTGGGACGAGCGGGCCTGGCCCGCGTCCGGCTGCGCTTGCCTGTACGCACCCACGAGCAGCGGTGACAGCGCAGGGACGACAGGAGGCGCGGCATGGCGGGCGGGCAGGCCTGGGACGACGAGTACGACGTGGTGGTGGCCGGGTCGGGCGCCGGCGCCATGACCGGTGCGCTGGCCGCGGCCGCCGCGGGGCTGCGCGCGGTCGTGCTGGAGAAGACGGCGCTGCTCGGCGGCACGTCCGCCTACTCCGGCGCGGCCGTCTGGCTGCCCGGCACGCAGGTGCAGCGCCGCGCCGGGATCGGCGACTCGGCGGAGTCGGCCCGCGCCTACCTCGTCGCGCTGCTTGGCGAGGCGGAGGCCCACCGGCGGGAGGCGTTCCTCGCGACCGCGCCCGAGGTGGCCGAGTTCCTGGAGCGCGACCCGGCGGTCGAGTTCGAGTGGCGGGCCTTCCCCGACTACTTCCCGGCGCCTGGGCGGCTCGACGCCGGTCGCTCGTTCGTGCCGCTGGACCTGCCGGCCGAGCGGCTCGGCGACCTCGCCGCCCTGGTCCGGCCCCCGGTGGACCGCGACCGCGCGGGCCTGGGCCACGCCGAGGGGCCTCTGTCCGCCGGACGGGCCCTGATCGGCCGCCTGCTGCTCGCCCTCACGAACACCGGGAACGGCAGCGTGCGCACCGGCACCGCGCTGACCCGGCTCGTCGTCGAGGACGGCCGGGTGACCGGCGTGGAGGCCGCGACCGCGGACGGAACCGTACGGCTGCGCGCCGCGAGGGGCGTCCTGCTGGCCGCCGGCGGATTCGAGGGCGACGCCGCGATGCGCGCCGAGCACGGCGTCCCGGGGGCCGCCGGGTGGTCGATGGCCCCGGCGGGCGCGAACACCGGCGACCCGATCAGGGCCGCCGCCGCGATCGGCGCGGCGACCGGTCTCATGGACGAGGCGTGGTGGTGCCCGGGCGTGGCGCTGCCGGACGGCCGAGCGGCCTTCACGCTGGGCTTCCACGGCGGGCTCATGGTCGACGCGTCGGGCCGCAGGTTCGCCAACGAGTCGCTGCCGTACGACCGCATGGGCCGCGAGATGATCGCGGCGCCCGGCCGCGTGCCCGCTCATCTGATCTTCGACTCCCGCTCGGGCGGGCGGCTCCCGGCGATCTCGCTGCCGGGGCGCCCCGCCGAGGAGCACCTCGAGGCCGGCACCTGGGTGCGCGCCGAGAGCCTGGCCGAGCTGGCGGACCTGATCGGCGTGCCGGGCGAGGCGCTCACGGACACCGTCGAGCGGTTCAACGGCTTCGCCGCGACCGGCGTGGACGAGGACTTCCACCGCGGCGAGGACCCCTACGACCTGTTCTTCGCGGGCAGGGCGGGAGACCGGCCGAACCCGTGCCTGGTCCCGGTGGACACGCCGCCCTACTACGCCGCGCGGGTGGTGCTCAGCGACCTCGGCACCAAGGGCGGCCTGCGCACCGACCCCGACGGACGGGTGCTCGACGGGGACGGGCGGCCGATCCCCGGCCTGTACGCCGCGGGCAACACCAGCGCCTCGTTCTCCGGGCGCCGCTACCCGGGCCCCGGCGTCCCGATCGGCTCGGCCATGGTCTTCGCCTACCGGGCCGCCCGGGACATGGCCGGTTGACGCGGCTCGTCCGGGCCCCCTCGTCTTCCGTCAGATCAGGTTGTCCTCGACGGTCAGGCCGAACTCGCCCTTGCCGTACATCGCGAGGGCCCGCTCGACGTCGTTGGCGACGTGGACGCTGCCCGCGTGAGCGTCGCGCCAGGCCCGCTCGATGGGGTTGCCCCGGCTGAGGGAGTTGCCCCCGGCCGTCTTGAACAGGATGTCGATCGCCTCCAGCGCCCGCTCGGTGGCGCGCACCTGGTCCCTGCGCACCCGCAGCCGCAGCTCCACCGGGATCGTCTCGCCCCGCACCGCGTGCTCGTACATCTCCCGCACGTTGCGGTCGGTCTGCAGGATCGCCGCGTCGATCTCCGACGCCGCCCGGGCGACGGCGACCTGCGCGAACTGGTCCTCGGCGAACCGGCCGCCGCCCAGGCTGAGCCGTACGCGGTCGCGCATCGCGGTCACGTACGACCGGTAGCAGCCGGCGGCCATCCCGATGACCGGAGCGGTGATCGTGGTGGTGAACACGGCGCCGAACGGGATGCGGTAGAGCGGGCCGGTGTTCACCTTCTGGCCGGGACCGCGAAGCTGCGCGAGCTCGTAGTTGCGCACCACCCGATGCGCGGGCACGAAGGCGTCCTCGACGACGATGTCGTTGCTGGCGGTGCCGCGCAGCCCGATGACGTCCCACACGTCCGCGATGAGGTAGTCCACGCGGGGCACCAGCACGGTCATGAAGTCCACCGGCCTGCCCTGGTCGCCGAGGACGAGCCCGCCGACCAGCGCCCACGAGGCGTGCTCGCAGCCGGAGGAGAACCTCCACCGGCCGGACAGCCGGTAACCGCCCTCGACCGGGACGAGCCGCCCGACCGGCGCGTACGACGAGGAGATCAGCGCGTCCGGGTCGCTCCCCCACACCTCGTCCTGGGCGGCCTCGTCGAACAGGGCGAGCTGCCAGGGGTGAACGCCGAGGACGGAGACGGTCCAGCCGGTGGACCCGCACACCGCCGAGATCTCCCTGACCACCTCGTAGAAGCGCACCGGATCGCTTTCCACACCGCCGTACCTCTTGGGCTGCAGCATCCGGAAGACCCCGGCCTGGACCAGCTCCCTGATCGACTCCGCCGGAACCCGCCGGTCCTCGTCCGTGGACCGGGCCCGTTCGGCGATCTTCGGCAGCAGCGTGCGAACCGCGTCCAGGACCTCGTTGCTCATGTGGGAGTCCTCCGTGTCGCGCTCGTCGGTCAGATGCCGTCCATGATGGTGCGCGGCGCGGATGAACGCATGTCAGAACACTCCCGGCCAATGGGACTCGCCGTCCGGCGGCCTCCCGCAACTCCTACGTTGGCGGACTGAGAGAACGTGCGTCCTGAAGGGTCGGATCAAGGTGACTGCAGCAGAAGCCGGGAACGACGGCATCCGCAGGATCGAGGCGGAGGCGGTGCCCACCCGGTTCGCCCGGGGCTGGCACTGCCTGGGCCTGTCGGAGAAGTTCAAGGACGGCAAGCCGCACACGGTCGACGCCTTCGGCCAGAAGCTCGTGGTCTTCCAGAGCGGCGACGGCAGGCTCAACGTGCTCGACGCCTACTGCCGGCACATGGGCGGCGATCTGTCGCAGGGCACGATCAAGGGCGACGAGATCGCCTGCCCGTTCCACGACTGGCGCTGGGGCGGCGACGGCCGCTGCAAGAAGATCCCCTATTCGCGCCGGGTCCCGCTGCGCGCCCGCACCGCGGCCTGGACCACCATGGACCAGGACGGCCTGCTGTTCGTGTGGAACGACCCGGAGGGCAACCCGCCGCCGCCGGAGGTCACGATCCCCCGGATCGAGGGCGCGACGCGGGACGACTGGACCGACTGGGTCTGGACCGAGACCATCGTGAACACCAACTGCCGCGAGGTCGTGGACAACGTCGTCGACATGGCGCACTTCTTCTACGTCCACTACTCGTTCCCGACGTACTTCAAGAACATCTTCGAGGGCCACGTCGCCACGCAGATCATGAAGGGCACCGGCCGCCAGGACACCCGCCCGCCCGCGAAGGACGGCGAGCCGAAGATGCTCGGCAACGACTCGGTGGCGTCGTACCACGGGCCGTCGTTCATGATCGACGAGTTGACCTACCACTACGACACCATGGACATCAACTCGGTCCTGATCAACGCGCACTACCCGATCGACGCGAACTCGTTCGTGCTGCACTCGGGGATCATCGTGCAGCGCACCGACAAGCTCTCCGGGCCCGCGGCCGACGAGATGGCCAGGAGGATGAGCTCCTTCATCCTCAAGGGCTTCGACCAGGACGTGCAGATCTGGAAGAACAAGGCCCGCATCGACAACCCGCTGCTGTGCGAGGAGGACGGGCCGGTCTACCAGCTGCGCCGCTGGTACGAGCAGTTCTACGTGGACGTCGCCGACGTCAGGCCGGAGATGGTGGAGCGCTTCGAGTTCGAGCTCGACACCACCCGCCCGGTCGAGGCGTGGAAGAGGGAGGTCGAGGAGAACCTCGCCCGCAGGGCCGCGGAGCTTTCGGCAAGCACGGGCCGGCCCGCATGACGATCCGCCCGGACAACCGGCTGCTCGACGCGCCCATGCAGCCGCTGACCTGCCAGCGGTGCGGCGCCGGGGTCGAGGTGCGCAAGGCGAGCTGGCACCAGACCAGCGTCCAGTGGAACGCCGAGGCGGCCGGGACCTGCCAGGAGCGCAGCGCCGCCGGACCAGGAGTCTTCCCCGGCTGCGCGACGCTGCGGGACTCCATCGTCCAGGCCGCGCTCGACGGCGAGATCGCCGTACCGGAGGAATCGTGATCGACAAGAACGTGTACGGCCCCTGGGCCGTCGTCGCGGGCGGATCCGAGGGAGTGGGCGCGTCGTTCGCCCACCGGCTCGCCGACGCCGGGCTCAACCTCGTGCTCATCGCCCGCAAGCCCGGGCCGCTGGCCGAGACGGCCGAGCAGGTCAGGGCCAAGGGCGTCGAGGTCCGCACGCTGGAGCTCGACCTGACCGACCCGGGTGCGGTCAAGGCCGTCCGCGCGGTGACCGACGACGTCGAGGTGGGCCTGCTGATCTTCAACGCGGGCGCCAACAGCTACGGCCACGAGTTCGTGACCGGCGACCTCGACCGGGTGCGAGGGGTCGTCGACCTCAACATCACCGCCCAGCTCGCGCTCACCCACCACTTCGGCGCGCTGATGCGCGAGCGCCGCCGCGGCGGCGTCATCCTGGTCGGCTCGCTCGCCGGGTACATGGGCCAGGCGCAGATCAGCGTCTACTCGGCGGTCAAGGCGTTCAGCCGCGTCTTCGCCGAGGGACTGTGGCTGGAGCTGGGCGAGCACGGCGTGCACGTGCTCGAACTCGTTCTCGGCGTCACCCGCACCCCGGCGATGGAACGGGCGGGGCTGCGGATGGACCTGCCCGGGCTCAACGTGGCCGAGCCCGACGACGTGGCACGCGAGGGCCTGGAGCACCTCGCCGACGGCCCCGTCCGGATCGCGGGCGGCAACGAGGAGACGGCCCGCAAGCGCAGCGGCTTCCCCCGGGCCGAGATGGTCCGCAGGGCCCACGAGGCGACGAAGCGGACGATCCCCCCGCCCAGCTCCTGAACGCGCGGGTCATGCTGCCCGGTGAGAGCCGCGGCATCGGCGGCACGGCCGTCCCACAAGGACATACCAGCCGATTACAAGCGCCCACTGTCAAAGTGATCTTGTTGCTCCTCATTCGGGGCAACGGAGTCAGTTGACAGGGGAAACACACGCATGAGGGAAACCACACCATGGTCGATCCTGGCCAGGACGGGGACGGCGCTCGCCCTGAGCGCGGCGCTCGGCTGCACCCCGGGCGCGGTCGCGTCCGAGCCGGACGCGGCCGACATGACCGACACGACCGGTTCAGCCGACGCCGCAGAGCACTACATCGTGAAGGGCAAGGTGGTGAACTCGGCGGGCGAGCCGATCGAGGGCGTCAAGGTCGTGGTGAAAGACCAGCGCTACTACAACAGCGACATCGTGCTGCACAGCGGCGACAACGGCGCCTACAGCTCGCCGCTGCCGCACGAGCCGTCGTCCTGGGTGGCCAGTGCATCGGTGACCCGCGAGTACCACGGCTCCTGGTACACCTTCGACCTCGAGCCCTCCTCGACCGACTCCTTCCGGGCGAGCACCGGAGCCGTCCGCGACTTCACCTGGCGCATCACCGGCAGGCGTCCGGGTGCCGACGGCCGCTACTACGGCGGGCTGGTCGCCACGAACCTCTGGTTCGACAACCTGCCCGAGGAGGTGATCGACCAGGAGAACGTGCGGCTGACGCTCACCCCGGTCACCCCACTGATCGACGGCAGCACGGGCAAGGTCATCTCCGGCCGCGAGCCCGTCTACACCGACAGCGGCTGGGCGGTGGTCGATGTGCCCCTGGGCCGCTACGAGATCACCGCGACCTACGACTCCCCCGACAGCGGGAAAATCTACCCCCTGCAGGTGAAGCAGACCGGCGGCTCCACCTTCGGCTCGCAGGTCACCTGTGACTTCGAGCAGAGCGGGACCAACCAGAGGATCAGGCTGGAGGTGAAATTCGCCTGAACCCCCTCGGGGTGAGGCCGTGTCCACTCAGGTGACGCCCGGCAGCGGACCCGGCCATTGATCATCGCTCGTCCCGTCAGATGCCCAGCCGGGCCGCGATGCCGTCGAGGACGCTCTCCAGGCCCAGCTCGAACTGCCAGTCGTCGTCGTCCTTCCTGACGCCGCCGCGGATGTAGCGCTCGAACGCCGGATAGCGGCCCGACTCCAGCAGCCACCTCATCCGGGATGAGTAGAGGGTGCGCAGGTCGTCCATCTCCTCCGCGCCCTCCTTGCGCATCAGGCCGGCCATCCTGATCCGGGCGGTGGTCGCCCCGGTGACGAACGCGCTGACCGTGCCGATGACGGTCATCGCCGTGTCGGCGTCGAGGCCGAGGCCGTCCAGCGACGCGAGCAGCCGGTCGGTGCGCGCGACGAAGTTGGGGGTCAGCAGCCCGGTGTGGGCCGTGGTCTCCACCAGCCAGGGATGGCGCAGGATGAGGGCGCGCAGCCGCAGGGCGGACACGCGCAGGACCTCCCGCCAGTCGCCGCCGTCGCCGACCCCCGCCTCCTCGGCGTAGACCGCGTCCACCATCAGCTCGATCACGTCGTCCTTGCCGCGCACATAGCGGTAGAGGCCCATGGTGGCGACGCCGAGCCGCTCGGCCAGCCGGCGCATCGACACCGCGTCGAGCCCCTCGGCGTCCGCGATCTCCACTGCCGCCGCGGCGATCTGCGCGTGGGTCAGCGCCGCGCGGGGAGGCCGGGCGGGGCGCTCCATCCGCTGCCAGATGGACTCGTGGGCGCCGTCCCCTGTGTCGCCGGCAGTGCCGTCCGCTTTCTTCCCGGCCATCGTCGTGCTCCTCCCGGTTCGGTGTGTACATCGTACTCGGGCTTGTACGTCGTACGCATCGGCGCGTACGGTGTACTCGTTGCGTACGGTGTACTCACCTCATGGAGGAACCATGTCCGGAGAAGACCGGCTCAATGTGGCGATGATCATCGGCAGCGTCCGGGACGGGAGGGTGGCGCCCCTTGTCGCGAACTGGCTCGCCGGTCAGGCGGAGCGGCGCGACGACGTCGCGCTCGACGTGATCGACCTGGCCGAGACCCGGCTTCCCGACGGGCTGCGCGGCCACTTGGGCGGGGAGAAGCCGGAGGAGGTCGTCGGGCTGCGGCCCCGGGTGGAGGCGGCGGACGCCTTCGTCGTCGTGACCCCGGAGTACAACCGCAGTTTCCCGGCCGCGCTCAAACTGATGATCGACAGCTACCACCAGGAGTGGGCGGCCAAGCCCGTCGGGTTCGTCTGCTACGGCGGCATGTCCAGCGGCCTGCGGGCCGTCGAGCAGCTCCGGCTGGTCTTCGCCGAGCTGCACGCGGTGACGATCCGCGACTCCGTCGCCTTCCAGAGCCCCTGGAGGCTGTTCGACGCGGAGGGGAACTGGCCGAAGGACCCCGCGGGCCCGGAGGGCGCCGCCAAGGTCATGCTCGACGAGCTCGTCTGGTTCGGCCGGGCCCTGCGCGACGCGCGGGCCGCCCGGCCGTACGGGGGCTGAGATGGGCTCCCTGCTCCGCTCCAGCCTGCGTTCCCGGCGCGGCGCCGTCGCCCTGATCGCCGTGCTCCAGGTCGCGCAGGCGCTCGCCGCCCTCCTGCTGCCCACGTTCAACGCCACGCTCATCGACGACGGCGTGCTGCGCGGCGACACCGGGCTGATCCTGCGCCTGGGCGGCGTCATGGTGGCCGGGACGCTGGCACAGGTCCTGTGCTCGGCCGTGGTGGGCGTTCTCGCCGCCAGGACCGCGACCGCCGTCGGTCACGACCTGCGCGCGGCGGTCTACGCGAAGGTTCAGTCGTTCTCCTCCCGGGACGTGGGCCGCTTCGGAGTGCCGTCCCTGATCACCCGCACGGTCGGCGACGTGCAGCAGGTGCAGACGCTGGTCTTCATGGGGCTGACCGGCCTGGCCGCCACGCCCATGATCTTCCTCGGCGGGGTGGCCATGGCGCTGCGGCAGGACCTGCGCCTGTCCACGCTGTTGCTGGTCGCGCTGCCGGCGCTGTCGGCCGTCCTGTGGGCGATCCTGCACCGGCTCACCCCGCTGTCGCAGGTGACGCAGCGCGGCGTCGACCAGGTCAACCGGCTGGTGCGCGAGCAGATCGCCGGGGTCCGGGTGGTCCGGGCGTTCGCCGCCGAGGAACGCGAACGCGCCCGGTTCGCCGAGGCCAACGACGCGCTGCTGAACGCGGCCGTACGGGCGGCGCGGCTGACGGCCGTGATGTATCCCGCCGGGATGCTGATCGGCAACCTCTGTGGGGTGGCGGTCGTCTGGTACGGCGGGCACCTCGTCGACGACGGCGTCACCCAGGTGGGCTCGCTGGTGGCGTTCCTGAACTACCTGGCCGTGATCCTGGGGTCCGCCCTGCTCGCGACCTTCACCGTCCTGGCCGCGCCGCGCGCCCGGGTCTCCGCCCTGCGGATCCGTGAGGTGGTGGACACGGCAACCGACCTCGCGTCACCGGGCGGAACCGATCTGACCTGGCGGGGCCGGATTTGGCAGGGAGAGGTGGAGGTCCGCGACGCGCACGTGCGCTATCCGGGGGCCGAAGATCCGGTGCTGCGGGGCGTGAACCTCCTGGTCCGCCCCGGCGAGACCGTCGCGGTCGTCGGCTCCACCGGCTCGGGCAAGACGACCCTGCTGAACCTCGTGGCCCGGCTGCTCGACCCGACCGGCGGGCGGGTGCTCCTGGACGGGACGGACGTCGCGTCACTGCCCCCGGAGGAGCCGGCCGGCGTCGTCGGGCTGGTGCCGCAGCGGGCGTACCTGTTCTCCGGGACCATCGCCGGCAACCTCAGGTACGGCAGGCCCGAGGCGACGGACGCCGAACTGTGGCACGCGCTGGAGGTCGCGCAGGCCCGCGACTTCGTGGAGGCGTTGCCGGAGGGCCTGGAGACACCGCTCGGGCAGGGCGGCGCGTCGCTGTCCGGCGGCCAGCGGCAGCGCCTGACGGTGGCGCGCGCCCTGGTCGCCCGTCCCCGGGTGCTGCTGCTCGACGACCCGTTCTCCGCGCTCGACCCGGTCACCGAGCGGGCGCTCGCCGACGCGCTGGCGCGGGAGACCCGCGACGTCGCCGTCGTCCTGGTCGCCCAGCGGATCTCCTCGACCCGGCACGCCGACCGGGTGGTGGTGCTCGACGAGGGCCGCGTCGCCGGGTCCGGAACCCACGAGGAGCTGATGGCCTCGTGCCCCGCCTACCGCGAGATCGTGTTCTCCCAGACAGGCCAGGAGGTGGCCGCATGACAGCCCGGAAGCGAGGCGCCGTCCGGCGTCTGCTGGAGACCGCCCGCCCCGAACTCCCGCTCGCCGTGGCAGCCCTGGCCTGCGCGGCCGGCGCCGTGGCCCTGACCGTGGCCGTCCCCCGGCTGCTCGGCGCGGCCACCGACCTGGTGCTGTCGGCCGTGTCCGGGCACAGCCGGGTGGACTTCGCCGCGACCGGCCGGGTGCTGCTGGCCGCCCTCGCCTGCTACCTGGCCGCGTTCCTCCTCTCCTTCATCCAGCAGCGGACGACCGCGACCATCGCGCAGCGGCTGGTCTTCCGGCTGCGGGAGCGGACCCAGGCCAAGCTCGCGCGGCTGCCGCTGGCCTACTTCGACGGGCGGCAGCGGGGCGACGTGCTCTCCCGCGCCACCAACGACGTCGACAACGTCGGCCAGACGCTGCAGCAGGTGCTCAGCGTGGCGGTCACCGCGCTGCTCACGCTCGTCGGCGTGCTGGCGATGATGGTGTGGACCTCGCCGCTGCTCGCCCTGGTCTCCATGGTCATGGTGCCGCTGTCCGTCGTGGCGGCCAGGGCGGCCGGCAGGCGGGCGCAGCCGAGGTTCGCCGAGCAGTTCGCGGCCACGGGCCGGCTCAACGCGCACGTCGAGGAGACCTACACCGGGCACGCCCTGGTCAGGGTCTTCGGCCGGCGACTCCAGGCCGTACGGGAGTTCGGCGAGCGCAACGACGCGGTGTTCCGCGCGGGGTTCCGGGCACAACTGCTGTCCAGCCTGATCGGCCCGTCGATGTCGCTCGTCATGAACCTCAACTACGTGCTCGTCGCGGTCATCGGCGGCCTGAGGGTGGCGGCCGGCGCGCTGTCGGTCGGCGACGTGCAGGCGTTCATCCAGTACTGCCTGCAGTTCGGGCAGCCGGTGAACCAGGTCACGGCGATGTCCACCCTCCTGCAGTCGGTGCTCGCCTCGGCCCGGGCGGATCTTCGAGCTGCTCGACGAGGACGAGGAGGAGCCCGTCGCCGATCCCGTCCACCTTCCGGCCACGGCCACCGGGCGGGTGACGTTCGAGAACGTCTCGTTCCGATACGCGCCCGACCGCCCCCTCATCGAGGACCTGTCCCTGGTCGCCGAGCCGGGGCAGACCGTCGCGATCGTCGGCCCGACCGGCGCGGGCAAGACCACGCTGATCAACCTGCTCATGCGCTTCTACGACGTCACAGGCGGGCGGATCACCGTCGACGGGGTGGACATCGCCCAGGTGCCCAGGCAGGAGCTGCGCGCCAGGATCGGCATGGTGCTGCAGGACACCTGGCTGCGGCACGGCACGATCGCCGACAACATCGCGTACGGCGCCGGCGACGTGCCGCGCGAGCGGATCGTCGAGGTGGCCAGGGCCACCGGCGTCGACCACCTCGTGCGCACGCTGCCCGACGGGTACGACACGGTGGTCGACGACGACGGCGAGGGGCTGAGCGCGGGCGAGCGCCAGCTTGTCACCATCGCCCGCGCGTTCCTGGCCGATCCCCCGATCCTGGTGCTCGACGAGGCCACCAGCGCGCTCGACACCCGCACCGAGGTGCTGGTGCAGCGGGCCATGACCTCGCTGCGGGCCGGGCGAACCGGTTTCGTCATCGCGCACCGCCTGTCGACCATTCGGAACGCCGACCTGATCCTCGTGATGGACGACGGGCGGATCGTCGAGCAGGGCACGCACGAGGAGCTGCTGGCGGCGGATGGCGCCTACGCCCGGCTGTACCGTGCTCAACTCACCGGGGCCCAACTCACCCGGGCCCAACCCGAGTATGGCCAGGCACGACCGGGGCCGGGACGGCGGTCAGCTGTGCGAGCCGCCGTCGACGCGGACCTCGACGCCGTTCAGGTAGGCGCCGTCCGCCGAGGCCACGTACGCGATGGTCCCGGCGATGTCCTCCGGACGGCCCGGCCTGCCCCACAGGGGATAGGTGCGCGCGTACCAGGACGTGTCCACGCCGGCGAACGTCTCCCGGTTGGCGGTCAGCGGTGTGGCGACCCCGCCGGGCGAGACCGGGACGACGCGGATCCTGCGCGGGGCCAGCTCGGCGGCGAGGCTGATCGAGAACGACAGCAGCGCGCCCTTTGAGGCGGCGTAGCCGGTCATCCACGGGTGCGCCTTCGTCGCCGCCGTCGAGGTGACGTTCACGATGACCCCGGTGCGGTCCGGGATGTGCGGCAGCACCTCCCGGCAGAGCACGACCGGGGCGAACACGTTGACCGCGAAGACGTCCCGGTAGTCGTCGAGCCGCACCGACTCCATCGGGGTGACCCGCAGCACTCCGGCGACGTTGGCCAGCACGTCCACCCGGCCCATGCGGGCGACGGCCGCCGCGGCGGCCGACACCACCGCCGTCTCCTCCGCCAGGTCAGCCGGGTGGGGGATGAACCGGTCCGTCCCCGCGAGCTTCCCGGTCTCCGCGAGCCCGTCCTCGTCCCGGTCCACCGCGAACACCGTGGCGCCCTCGGCCAGCAGCCGTACGGCGACCGCCCGCCCGATGCCCGAGGCGGCGCCGGTGAGCAGCACGTTCTTGCCGTCGAACCGGTTCATCACGCCTCCTTGGCGACCGCGCGGCCGGCGCGGCGGCCGAAGAAGGTGCCGTCGCCGAGAGAGGTGCCGCTGACGTATCCCTCGCCGTGGATGCCGGAGGAGGCGCGTCCCGCCGCGTACAGGCCGGGGATCGGCCGCCCCGACTGGTTCAGCACCTCACCGTCCACGGTCGTGCGCAGGCCGCCGAGCGTGAAGCCGGCGGCGCCCGTCCCCCTGCCCGCGCTGTCGCGGTCGCCCATGCCGAATCCCAGGCGCGGATCGGCGGCGGCGAACGGCCCCTTCAACGGGCGCAGCCACTTCGGGTCCTTGTGGAAGTAGGGGTCCTCGCCGCGCTCGGCGTGCCGGTTGTACACCGCGACGGTGTCCTCCAGCGCGCCCGGCGGCACGCCGAGCGACTCCTCCAGCTCGGCGAGGGTCTCGGCCACGAAGACCGGGCGCACGCCCCACAGGTCCCGCGCGGGGATGTCCTCGTAGCCCTCCTCGTCGATGATCGCCCAGTAGGGCCCGGGCTGGTGCCGTACGGCGGCGACGCTGAACAGGCCGGGATAGACGTCCTCGTTGATGAAGCGCCGGCCGAGCCCGTTGACGAGCATGCCGCGCACCAACATGGCGGGCAGCGCGGCCATCGCGATCTCGACCTCGCCCATGCGGCGGGTGGCCGCGCCGAGCGCGGTGGCCATGCGGATGCCGTCGCCGTCGTCCAGGCCGTCGCTGACCTTGCCGTGCCCGAGCAGCACGGGGGCGTGGTCGGCGAGCATCTCCTCGTTGTCGACGAACCCGCCGGTGGTCAGCACCACTCCCCTGCGGGCGCGGTAGGTCACCTCCTCGCCGTACCGGCGGGCCACGACCCCGGCGACGCGGCCGTCGCCGTCGACCACGAGGTTGGTGGCACGGGTGTCGGCGTGGCAGGCGGCCCCGGCCGCCCGCGCCGCCTCCACCAGCTTCTCCATCAGCAGCCGGCCGCCCCAGCTCTCGACGGCCGGGCGGTGGCCGCGCGGCACCGGCCGCGCGAGGGTGTTGTACGGCCAGGCGTTCTCCCCGAGCCACATCAGGCCGTCGGTCGTCGGGGGCATCCAGCTCGGCGCGTCGAACAACGACTCGTTGAACGGCACTCCCCTGGCCCGGAACCACTCGAAGTGCTCGACGCCGCCCTCGCAGTAGAGCCGCAGCTTCTCCTCGTCGGCGTGCGGGCCGAGCGCCGCCGCGAGGTAGGCGAACATGTTGTCCGGGTCGTCCTCGAAGCCGCAGGCCCGCTGCACCGCGGTGCCGCCGCCGAGGTACAGCTCGCCGCCGGACATCGCGGACGAGCCGCCCGGCCCGCCCGCGCGCTCCAGCACCACCACGTCCGCGCCCGCCGCGGCGGCCTCGTACGCGGCGGCCGCGCCGGCGCAGCCGAAGCCGACGACGAGCACGTCGCACTCGTGGTCGAACGCGGCGACGGAGGCCGCGGGAACGGGCTCGACCGACGGCCGGGGAGTCATCGGCCGCTCACTCACTTCTTCGGCACGAAGGTGGCCAGCGGCTCGGAGCCCGACCAGTCGTGGCCCCAGTAGCTGTCGGCGGTGATCTCCTCGGCCGTGTAGTACGTCTCGTCGACGAGCATCCCCTCGGTGCCGTACTCGATGTCCCAGCCGCCCGGGGCACGGACGTAGAAGGAGACCATCTTGTCGTTGGTGTGCCGGCCGAGGGTGGAGGAGATCGAGAAGCCCGCCTCGCGCACCCGGTCGAGCGCCATGCCCACCGCGTCGAGGCTGTCCACCTCGACCATCAGGTGCACCAGGCCGGGGTCGCCGGCGTACCCGGCGGGGCAGATCGCGAGGCTGTGGTGGCGCTGGTTGACGCCCATGAAGCGCACCCGGCGGTACGGCGGCTTCCCGCCGCCCATCTTGATGGCGCCCCGGGGCAGGAAGCCGAGCACCTCGGTGTAGAAGGAGACGGTCTCGTCCATCGCGGTGGTCGGCACCACGACGTGGCCCATCCCCTGCGCGCCGGTCACGAAGCGCTGGCCCAGGCCGGTCACGACCGGGCTGTGGTCGAGCACGGGACCGAAGAAGACCTCGACGGGGACGCCCGCGGGGTCGGTGAAGGCGATGACCGCCTCGGCGTCGCGCTCGGCGGACTCCTCCTCCGACAGCACCTTCACCGGCGTGCCGGACGCCTCGACGGCCCGGCCGACGGCGGCGAGCGCGAACTGGTCGCGCACCTCCCAGCCGACCGCGAGCACCCGGTCGGTGTCGCCGGGCAGCACGACGAGGCGCGCGCGGCGCTCGTCCATGCGCAGGTACAGACCGTCCGGGTCCGGCCCGGACCCCTCGGCGAAGCCGAGACCGTCGATGAGGAGTTCGCGCCAGCGCCCGATGTCACGCGTCTGGACCTTGAGGTAGCCGAGTCCTCGGATCTGCGTCACTTGTGCTCAATCCAATCTGCCGGTCGGGGGGCCGAGCGTCGATCCCCACCGTGACAGACCCCGCGCCCGGCCGCCCCCGCCCTCCCGCTGAGTGAGAGTCCCCGGCCATCGCGCGCTCGGCGCCTCCTGAACCGGACGGCCCCCGCGCCTCCTCTTCCGGCGCGACGCGGGGACCGGTTACCCGCCGTACGTCAGCGGGCCTCGTGGCGCCGCTGGCAGGTGATGCAGTAGCGGGCCATGGGCCGGATCTTCAGCCGGCCGAACGGGATGACCGCGGTGCAGTCGGCGCACCGGCCGTAGCTTCCCTCCTCGATTCGCTGCAGCGCCTTGCGCAGCTCGGCGACCGCCCGCTCGGTGGCGGCGACGTCGGCGAGCAGGGCGAGCCTGGCGGTGTCGTCGTTGCCGCCGTCGACGGCGGCCCGCAGGTCGCGCAGCTGCACCTCACGCCACTGGAGCTGCTCCTCCAGGTCGGCGCGCATCGCCTGCGTCTGCGGCTCGCTGATGGCGGTGAACTCGTCACTGGTGGTCATCGTCGACGTCCTTTCGTCCGATGGCGGAGGTGCCGGGAGTGCGGTGCCCGACCGTGGACAGCAGGCAGGCCAGTCCTCTGACGGTCGCGTTGGCGGGGTCGGCCGCGGGGCTGACGGTGATCCGCAGCTCCGCGCAGAGCTTGCGGGCCAGCTCCGGGTCGCGGGCGCCGCCGCCCGTGATCAGCAGGCCTTGTTGCCGGGCGGTGGCCCGCAGGGCGGCGGGAACGCGCGCGATCAGGTCGGCGACCATCGCCACGACGCGTTCCCGCGCGTACGGCGGGCAGCCGGTGCCCTCCGCGGGGTCGCCCGCCGCGACCTGTACGGCGCCCGCGTCGGCGATCTCGCCGGCGCGGATGACGACGGCCTCGGCGATCCCCGCCCCCACGTCGAGCAGGAGGCGGGGCCTCGGGTCGGCGATGTCCACGCCGCAGCCGACCGCGGCGGCCAGCGGCTCGTCGACGATCGTCACCCGGCAGCGGGCGGCGCTGCTGACCGCCGCGTAGGCGGCTCGCCGGTCGAGTCGCGAGGCCGCGACGGGCACGCCGAGCAGGACGCGTTCGAGGGGCGGCTGCCGCTCGGACATCGCGTCGCTCAGCGCCGTGCGGACCAGCCGGGCGCATCCCGGCATGTCGGCGACCATGCCGTGCCGCACCGGCCACTGCCGGGCCGTCCCCTGGCCGCCGCACGCCGACGGCCGCTCCCTGATCGCCGTGCTGCCGGACAGCAGCAGCCGGGTCCGCGCGGTGCCGAGATCGAGGGCGAGGGCCGCTCCCCCGCCTCTCCTCCCGTTGACACCGGTCATACCGGCCATGACCGTCATGCCGTCATCCGGGTTTCGCCGGCGCAGGAGGCGCACTGCTGCACGTGCGGCGCGAGCCGGAGCCGGTCGAGCGGCAGGAACGCCTCGCATCGGGTGCAGGTGCCGTAGAGGCCCCGATCCATCCGCTCCAGCGCCGCCTCGATCGCGGCGACGTCGAGGCGCGCCTGCCGCACGCGCGCGGCGGGCGGGCGGGTCCGGGCGGCGGACGGCGCCACCTCGGACGGATCGCGCGTCCGGGCCAGCTCGGCCCGGGCGACATGGAGCCGCTCCTCGAGCAGCATGCGCAGCTCGGACAGCTGCGCGGTGTACCGCCGGCACTCCTCCATGAGGAGGCGCGGCGACCTGATCTCTGCCATAAGCGGCATCACTCCAGGTGAAGGATGATGTGGGCGCGCGCGAGCACGCGCGCCTCGGCGCACCGGTGCCGGTGCCACGAGACGGGTACGCGGGCAGGCCCGCGTGACGGTGGTCAGAGGCTCGGAGGGCGGACCCACTGCGACAGCCGCGACGACAGCCGCGACGACAGCCGGGGCATCGCGGGCACGCGACCGGCGCCGGACCGAGCCGGGCGGCCCGGGACGGCGCGCCACCACCGGCAGCGGTGCGACGCGGAGTCGCGCCGCGGCCGGGGCGGTAGGGCAGGGTGCGGATGCGCGGAAGCGGGCACCGTGTCACCCCGTCACCCCGTGTCACCCCGTGTCACCGGTCACGCCGCCGGTCGCCCGACACGGCGCGTCGGCGTGGCCGGGGACGGGTCAGGCGCGCGACGACGAGGACCGGGACAGTGCCGCGGTTCCGGCGCGCTCCGAGCGAGCTCGTGTCATCAGGCCTGTGGTGGGCTGCGCGAGCCGGCGGTGCGGTGCCCGGTTTGCTGTGGGCTGAGGACGATGTCCTCGTGGTGCCAGGTGTGCGCCGGCGTGGAGACGGGAGCCGCCGCCGCGGCCGCCGCGTTGCGCGGCCGGACCGGGAACGGCAGGTGCTCGGGACCGGCGGCGCCGGCGGGCAGCGTCGCCGACTGCGGCGTCCACGCCCCGGGCGTCCACACCTCGGCGGCGGCCTGCGGCATGCGCTGGGCGGGATCGCCGCCGTACCAGGCGGGCGTGGATGCGACCAGCGCGAGGGCAAGCATCAGCAGGCCCACCACCAACGTGAAGGCGGTGGACCCGCACGTGCCACGTCGTGAGGTCGCCATGAGACCGACCATAACCCACCTTCGCGAAACGGTCATCCGCGTTTCCCGCCGCCCGTTTCTTCCGCACGGTCCCCGATCGATTCCGGCCATTCGTTGTCGGTACCCGTTTCCCGGGGCCGTTTCCCGTCCGCCCGGGTGCGTTTCCCGTTCCCCGGCTCCCGTGTTTCCGCCGGCTCCCGTTCTCGTCGGTACGGCATGCGGCATCCGCGGGCGGAACTCGCTACGGTGGCCGGAAGACCGGGCCTCGTGAGAGGGGACCGGCCGTGCGGGAGGAAGGGAGGGAGGGATCGTGCCACGCAGGCTGACCGCCGCGCTGCTGCTCCTGCTGCACGCGATCTTCCTGACCTCCGGCGGCGTGCCCGCCTCCGCGTCCGCGTGGGAGACGCCGCATCGCGCCGGGGGCCTCCCCACCGGCCTCCACGCGGGTCTCCACACCGCGGGTCCGCGCGCAACGGGCCCCCACCTCGCCGCGGGCCGTCCGGCGGCCGGGGCGGGCGGCGTACGCGAGGCGGCCCGCGCCTGGTCCGCGGCGCGTGACGGCGCCCGGATCACGGACAGCCGGATCCGCCCTCCGGCGCACGCGACGCGGCCGGCCCAGGGGGACCCGCCCCGGGCCCAGGCGGGCGCGGGCGGCCCCGGCGTGTCCGGCGGGCCGGTCGTGCTGCCCAACCCCGCGGCGCCGCGCGGCGGCACCCGGGTCACCCGGGCCGGGCCGCACCACGACGGCCCGCCCGCCCAGTGCCCGCGCCGGGCCGCCACGGCCCGCGCCCCTCCTTCCACCGCGTACTGAGACCTTTCCCACTCGTACGCCTGTGGAGGCTTCATGTCCCGTGCGCCCCTGTGGCGCGCGGTGGCGGCGCTCGCCGTCATCGCGACCTCACTGCTGCTCGCCCTCACCATGGCCCCGCGCCTCGGCCTCGACCTGCGCGGCGGCACCCAGCTCGTCTTCGAGACGAAGGACTCCCCCACGGTCAAGGCGGACGCCGACGCCACCGACCGTGCCCTCGACGTGCTCCGGCGCAGGGCGGACGCCCTCGGAGTCGTCGATCCCACCCTGGTCCGCTCCGGCGAAAAGCGGATCATCGTCGAACTGCCCGGCGTGCTCGACCCGCGCGAGGCCGCCGCGGTCATCGGCAAGACCGCTCAGCTCAACTTCCATCCGGTGCTCGGTCCCGCCGAGGACGGCGACAAGGACGCGGTCGCCGACGAGAGCGGCCAGAAGCTGAAGCTCGGCCCGGTCGCCCTCAGCGGGGCCGGCGTCACCGACGCCGCCGCGCGCACCGACCCCCAGATGGGGCCGGGCTGGTTCGTCACGATCGACTTCAAGGAGCCCGGCCCCTGGCGGGAGCTGACCGGGAAGGCGGCCTGCGCGCCGGTCGGCGACCACAAGCGCCGCGTCGCCATCGTCCTCGACAACGAGATCATCTCCTCGCCGCAGGTGGCCGACTCGGTCGCCTGCGAGGCGGGGATCTCCGGCGGCACCACGCAGATCACCGGGTCGTTCACCCCGCAGGAGGCGCAGAACCTCGCGGTGCTGATCAAGGGCGGCTCGCTTCCGGTGCCGCTGGATCTGGTCGAGCAGCGGACGGTCGGCCCGACCCTCGGCGCCGACGCCATCGCGGCGAGCGCCAAGGCGGGCGTCGTCGGGGTGATCCTGACCGCGGTGTTCATCGGCGTCGTCTACCGGCTGGTGGGCGTGCTGGCCGCGGTCGCGCTCGCCTGCTACGGCCTGATCTCGTACGCCGGGCTCGTGGCCATGGGAGCCACACTCACACTGCCCGGCCTGGCCGGGTTCGTCCTGGCGATCGGCATGGCGGTGGACGCCAACGTGCTGGTCTTCGAACGGGCCAGGGAGGAGTACGGCGCGGCGCCCCGCCGGGGCCTCAAGGCGGCCCTCGACCGGGGCTTCAAGAACGCCTGGAGCGCGATCGCCGACTCCAACATCACCACCCTGCTCGCCGCGGGGCTGCTGTTCTGGCTCGCCTCCGGGCCGGTGAAGGGCTTCGGCGTGACGCTGGCCATCGGCGTGCTCGCCTCGCTGGTCTCGGCGATGCTGATCACCCGGGTGCTCACCGCCGCCCTGATCGGCAGGATCGGCCCCCGGGCGTCCGGCATCGGCTCGATCGGCCGGGTCAGGACCTGGCTGACCCGGCGCGACCCGGACCTGATGCGCGGCAGGCGGCTGTGGCTCGCCGTCGCGGCCGGGCTGCTGGTGCTGGCGGGCGCGGGGCTGGTCACCCGCGGGCTGAACTACGGCGTCGAGTTCACCGGCGGCCGCATCGTGGAGTTCGGCACGAGCAGGCCCGTCGACGTCGCCGCGGCGAGGCAGGCGGTGGCGGACGCCGGGTTCCCCTCGGCCGTCGTGCAGCGGTCGGACGACGCGATCTCGGTGCGTACCGGGCAGATCAGCGCCGACGACGTGGTCCGCATGGAGGAGGCGCTGGACCGGCGCGTGGGCGAGGTCTCCAAGCAGCGCGACGAGCTCATCGGGCCGAGCCTCGGCGAGGAGCTGCGCCGCAACGCGCTCATCGCGCTCGCCGTCGCGCTCGCCGCGCAGCTCGTCTACCTGGCGTTCCGGTTCCGGTGGACGTTCGGCACGGCGGCCGTGGCGGCGCTGTTCGTGGACGCGGCGGTCGTCGTCGGCGCGTTCGCCTGGATGGGCAAGCCGATCGACGGGGTGTTCCTGGCCGCGATGCTCACGATCATCGGCTACTCGGTCAACGACAAGGTCGTGCTCTTCGACCGGGTGCGCGAGCTGTGGCCGGTGCGGCGCGGGGAGCCGTTCGGCCGGGTGGTGAACACCGCGATCCTGCAGACCGTGCCGCGCACGGTCAACACCGGGCTCGGGGCGTTGTTCATCCTGGCGGCGCTGGCGGTGTTCGGCGGCGACTCGCTGCGCGACTTCGCGGTCGCCCTGCTGATCGGCATCGTCGTGGGCACGCTGTCGTCGTCGTTCGTGGCCGGGCCGGTGGCCATCGCGCTGGAGAGGCGCACCACGAAGCCGCCGCCGGCTCCCGCCGCCCCGCGGGCCAGGCCCGTGCGGCGCGACGGCTCCGGCGCGGTGGTCTGATCGGCCGGAACGGGCCCGGGGCGGGCGTCCCGCCCCGGGCCCAGTGCGGCTACGGACGGCCGAGCGCGCGCAACTGGAGGGGCGTCAGCGCCGAGACGTTCTGGTCGATGGGCGAGTCGGTGTACTGGTGGATCGCCCAGGACTTCCAGTCGGCGGGCGGCGTGATGTCGCCCGGGGCCTTGCTGTAGTGGGCCACCCAGAGCGGGTACTGGCCGAGGCCGTGGCCGTACTCGTCGGCGAAGTTCCAGCCGCTGTAGAACATCGGCCTGGTGCCGGTCTTGGCCGTCACGTACTCCAGCCAGGTCTTGGCCCACTGGTTGACGTGTTCGACGGACTCGCCGTCGCTGGTCTCCAGGTCGAGCACCAGGATGTCGCCGGGCTTGCTCGGCTGCGCGTTCACCACCTCAAGGAAGTGGTCGGCCTCGGCGATGGGGTCGTTGGAGGGATGGCCGTAGTGGTAGACGCCGCGGACGATGCCCTTCTTCTCCAGCTCCCGCCAGTGGCGGGCGAAGGACGAGTCGGTCCACGAGGTCCCCTCGGTGGCCTTGATGAAGCCGAACTGCGCGCGGCTGTTCATCCAGTCGTGGTCGGCCTCGTAGCCGGAGACGTCCTGGCCGTACGTGTGCGGGTTCGCGTAGGCGGGGGCGGGCAGGACGACGGCCGCCGTGACGGTGGCCGTGGCGGCCGTGACCGTGAGGGTCGCCGCCGCGAGGGCGGAGCGCAGGCGCCGGCGGGAGGGCCGGCTCCCGAGGGAGAGCCGATGGCTGGACATGCGGGGTTGACTCCTTGCTTCCATGCCGCCTACCGGGTTAGCTGACGGGTTCGGGCAGGAAGTGCCCTACGGGCGCATCTGGGGGCCTGCGCGCCGATTCACCCCGAAGAGAGTGGGTCCCCGGCTCCGCATGACGCGGATTCGGCGGCCGCGCGATCATCGCGCGGTCCGGGCAACGACACGGCAAGGGATACGACAGCGGAAGTCGGCCGGGTACCCATGCCGTGTGCCCTAAAGGTACACACAGCACAAGAATGGTGTAAACAGGACAAAACATGTCTTTACCTGAACAGATCACCCCGCACCGGCCGGAGGCGCACACCGATTCCGGGGGTCAGGCGCGCGGGGCGGCCGGCGTGGACAGTCCCGTGCCGAACAGGCGGGCGTCCACCTCGTCGAGGGCCAGACGCAACGCGCCCAGGGCGACGCTCTCGGCGCCGAGTGTGGAGGCACGGATCTCGGGCACACGCAGGCAGGTGCGGCGGAGTTCGCGGGCCAGCTGGTCGAGGATGAGATCGGCGGAGCGGGAGAAGCCGCCGCCGAGGACGACGACCTGCGGGTCGAGGGTGAGGACCAGGGCGGCGGTGCCGACGGCGAGGTCGCGGGTGTAGCGCCGGACCGCGGTCCTGGCCGCCTTGTCCCCGGCACGGGCGGCGTTGAACACCCAGGCCGCCGCGTCGTCGGTGTCGACGGCCGCGGGCAGGCTGGCGCAGTTCTCCAGGTGGGAGGGCGCGGTGAGCCAGCGGACCTCGCGCAGCGCGCCGATCTCGCCGGCGGCGCCGCCGTAGCCGCGGCGCAGCGTGCCGTCGATGATCAGGCCGGCGCCGGTGCGCATGCCGGCCAGCAGGTAGACGATGTCGTCGGCGTCGCGGGCCGCTCCCTGCCAGCGCTCGGCGACGGCGGCCAGCTTGCAGTCGTTCTCCACCTGGATCGGGCAGGAGAAACGCCCGGTCAGGTGCTCGGCCGGGTTCACGCTGGCCCACCCGGGCAGCGGCGTGAACAGCGTGGTACGGCCGCTGGCGTCGACCGGCCCGGTCACCCCGACGGTGATCGCCCAGATCTCGTCCGGGCGCAGTCCGGCCGCGCTCAGGCACTCGTCGATGGCCGCGTCGACGACGGTGAGCCGCGCGGCCGGGTCGGCGCCGGGGTCGACCGGCAGCCGGCTGGTGGCCGCGACGGTGCCGTCCAGGTCGGCGAGCATGGCCAGCACCTTGTGCGCGCCGACGTCGACGCCGATCACGTGACCGGCGCCGGCGTTGAACCGGTAACGGCGGGCGGGGCGCCCGACGACGCTGCTGCCGTCGGGCTCCACGACGGTGAGCCAGCCGTCGGCGACCAGGCCCTGCACGATGACGTCCGCACCGGGCCTGGACAGCCCGGTGCGGGTGGCCAGCTCCGTGACGGTGGACGGCGGGTGGCCCCGCAGCGCCCGGACGATGCTGAGCGCGTTCAGCTCCCGCATCCGGGTGACGTCCGTCCCGGTCGTGACCAGAGTCCCGGTCGTGACCTGCTCGGTCACCGTCGCCCCCTTCGATCCCTGAATGCGATCCCCTGAATAACGCTGAGCTCTTTACAAAAGAGTAGTGCGAAATCAGGAGATCGGATACCACTGCCCTTCGGGGGCGACGGCCGGGCCGAAGTCCACCTCGCGGCCGTCGATGGCGAACTCGTACCGGCCCTTCCGCACGACGGCGGGCCGTGCGGAAAGGTACGCCGTCATGTCCGCCAGCTCCTCCGCGCGCAGCCACCCCGGCGGGTCGGACACCGCGCGGAAGCCGCACACCGTGGCCAGGTCACGCAGCCAGCCGAGCTGCCGGTCGGTGAGCAGGTTGAGCCGGCTGCGGAAGTACACGACGTCGGGGTCGACCTCGGCCAGCGGCGCGTGCCACAGCCGGTGCAGTGTGTTGACCACCGCGTTGCGCGCCATCGCGTCGGACGGGTCGTCGCTGGCGTAGTTCTGCCACATCGGCGCGACGTCCGGCCCGCTGCGCAGCCCGTCGAGCAGACCGAGCGAGGGCAGCAGGATCGCGCCGCTGCCCAGCAGGTACACGTCCTCCCCCGCCGTCCGCCTGATCAGCTCCAATGCCTGCCGGTAGGCCTGCTCGCGCCCGATGCCGCCCTGCCGCACGCCGGGGGCGGCGCCGGCGTTGATGAAGTCGAGCTTGAGGTAGCCGAAGCCCCACTCGTGCACCACCCGCCGGATGAGCCGCTCCACGTGGTCGAGCGCGTCGGCCCGGGACAGGTCCAGCGCCCAGTATCCGGTCCCCCAGTTGTGGCCGGCGACCACGGGTTCGCCCCGTTCGTCGCGCAGCAGCAGCTCGGGCCGCTCGCGGGCGGTGCGCGAGCCCGGCAGCACGATGAACGGCGCCAGCCACAGCCCCGGTGTCATCCCGGCGCCGGCGATGCGGTCGGCGAGCGCGCGCATCCCGGACGGGAACTTGGCGTTCGGCTCCCAGTCGCCGACCGCCTCCTCCCATCCGTCGTCGACCTGCAGCACGTCGAAGGGCAGCCCCTTCAGCGCGGCGATGTCCTCGGCCAGCCCCGCCTCGGTGATGCCCTCGTAGTAGGCGTACCAGCTGCACCAGACGTTCCCGGCGCGCCGGTCGCGGCTGCCGAGGCGGGCGGCGAGCGCGCGGGTGTAGGCGCCGAAGACCTCCTCCTCTTCGCCGTACGCGAGGAACCACGGCGCCCCGTCGTCCTCGTACCAGCCGGCGAGCGTGTCGCGGTCGGCGGCCAGGCGCGGGGTGCCGACGCCGAGCGCGCCGAGCAGCAGGACCCGCCCGTCGTCGCCCTGCAGGGCGGCGACGGCCGAGGAGTGGTGGCGGGACGGGTCGTCCCAGACGGGGTCGTCCGCGGTGGTCCGGCGCCGCGGGTCGGCGATGCGCAGCGGGGGCTCGGACAGCCGCCGCCACCCGCACGGGCTCCACGAGTTCTGCCCGTGCCGGTAGAACAGCGCGTCGCCGAGGCCGTGCAGCACGGCCACCCGGCCCGGCGGCAGCACGACCCCGCCATCGATCTTCTCAGGTGGCTCGGAGCCGGTCGGCTCAACGGCTACGGTACGGCCTGCCAGCTCGACGAGCAGCGGCATGATGCTCCTTTGTCTGTGCTCGGAATCTCAGGTGAACAGCGCGTTGACCTGGTCGTTGGCCTTCTTCAGGGCGTCCGCTGCGCCGGCCTGGCCGAGGATGATCGACTGGATCGCGTCCTGCACGATCTGGCTCACCTCGTTGCCGTGGTCGGTGATCGGCAGCAGGAACGTGCCGCCCGGCGTCTTGGTCGGGTCGAGGTAGGCGTGCACGTCACGCCCCTTGGCCTGGTGGGCGGCCGCGGCCTTGTCGCTGGCCGTCTTGATCGCGGGGAAGACGACGGCGTTGCCCGCGACGATGTCCTGGCAGTCGGCCGATGCGAGGAACTTCACCCACTTCCAGGCCTCCTCCTTGTGCGGCGTGCCGGTGAAGATCGCGTCGGACAGGCCGTTGATGGCGGTCTTGCGCACGCCGGCCGGGCCGACGGGCATCGGGGCGAGGGCGAACTTCTGCTCGGCGTCGGAGCCCAGGTAGGTGTTGATGGTCCACGACCCTGCGAAGGTCATCGCGCCGTTGCCGGCGTTCATCACCGCGTCGCGGCCGAGGGTGGACTGCTTGTCGAACTTCGGCGCGTAGCCCTTGTCGATGAGCTGCTTGTACCAGTCGATGGTCTGGACGAGCTTGGGGTCGTCGTACCTGTAGTGCGTCCCCCAGGGGTTCTTGTCCAGGTATGTCCACCCGTTGGCCACGGCCAGGTCGCCCCAGCCGTTCTGGCCCTGCGACCCGTCGGCCCACTCCGGCAGGAAGCCGTACACCTTGACGTGGTTCTTGTCGAACGCCGGGTCGAGGCCGTTGCGCCCCTTCTCGTCGACCGTGAGCTTGGCGATGACCTGCTGGAGCGTGCCGCCGTCGGTGGGGTTCCAGGTGAGGTTCGCCATCTCGTCCGCCTTGATCCCCTGCTCGGCGAGCATGGTGCTGTTGTAGACGAGCGCCTCGGTGTCCCAGTCCTTGGGCAGGCCGAACCGCTTGCCGTCCTTCACCCACAGGTCGGCCAGGCCGTCCTGGTACTGGGTCAGATCCACCTTGTCGCGGGTGACGTACGGCTGGATGTCGAGGATCTGCCCGCTGCCGACGAACTGCGGGTAGTAGGAGACCTGGTCGGTCCACACGTCCGGGGCCTGGCCGGCGGCGAGCTGGGTGGTGAGGTTCTGCCAGTACTGGTTCCAGGCCGTCTGGGTGATCTTGATGGTGATGTTCGGGTTGGCCGTGTGGAAGGCGTCGGCGCAGGCCTGGTACGACGCCTGCTGGTTGTCGTCCCAGAGCCAGTAGTCGATCGTGACGTTGCCGCCGGCCGCGTCGTCCTGCGACTCGCCGCCCGACCCGCAGGCGGCGAGCGTGCCGGCGAGCGCCAGCGACAGCAGCGCCGCGCCTGCCCGCTTGGTGGTGTTCATAGGGTCGTGCCTCTCTTGTGGGGGGTTATTTGATTCCGGAGAAGTTGAGCGACTGGACCAGCCGCCGGCCGAGGAAGACCAGCAGGAGCAGAACCGGCAGGACCGAGAGGGTCGACCCGGCCATGAGCCCGGTCCAGTCCGGGCGGGTGTTGGGCGACTGCTGCAGGAAGACGCCGAGCGCGACGGTGAGGACGCGCGTCTGCTCCTCACGCCCGACCAGCAGCGGCCACAGGTAGTCCTTCCACGCCCACACGGTCGTGGTGAGCCCGATCGTGATCAGCGGCCCGCGGCTCATCGGCAGCACGATGCGCCAGAACACGCCCCAGGGGCCGTTGCCGTCCAGCCGGGCCGCCTCCTCCACGTCGCGCGGGATGGACAGGAAGAACTGCCGCAGGAAGAACACCGCGAACGGGGTCATCAGAATCGTCGGGGCCACCATCCCGGCGAAGGTGTTCACCATGCCGAGGTTCTTCACCAGCACGAAGTTGGGCAGCAGCGTGAAGATCGGCGGCACCATGAGCGCGGCGATCATCACACCGAAGACGACCTCGCGCCCGGGGAAGCGCAGCCGGGCGAACGCGTACCCGGCCATCGCGCAGAAGAAGGTCTGCAGCGTCGCGATCAGGCCGCTGTAGACGACCGAGTTGAGCAGGTAGCGGGCGAAGTCGAGCTGCGCGCCCGACCCGCCCGCCGCGCGGGCCTCCTCCTGGCTGGTGAGCCCGAGGATGCGCAGGAAGTTCACCGCCGTCGGGTGCCGCGGGAACAGGGCGCCGCTGTCGGCGTAGAGGTCGGCGGCCGGGGTGAGCGCCGTACGGATCATCCAGTAGAAGGGGAACAGGGTGAGCAGGAGGGCCACGACCAGGATGACCCAGGCCGGCAGCCGGCCGATGTTCGCGATGCGCCGCAACGTGTCGCCTCCTCAGGCCAGGTCCGAGCGGGACGCCCGCAGCAGCCGCAACTGCACGACCGTGAGCACGCCGAGGACGAGCGCGAGCACGAGTGCCGCCGCCGAGGCGTAGCCCATGTGGAAGTACTGGAAGGCCTGCTGGTAGATGAAGTAGTAGATGACCCTGATCGCGCTGCCGGCTCCGCTGCCCTTGGACGCCACCGCGACCGTGTCGAAGATCTGGAACGAGCCGATCAGCGACACCACCAGCACCAGGGCGAGGACGGGCCGCAGCATCGGCAGCGTGACCGAGCGGAACATGCGCAGCTCGCCGGCGCCGTCGAGGGCGGCACTCTCGTACAGGTGCGGCGGGATCTGCAGCATGCCGGCGTAGAGCAGGAGCGCGGTGTAGCCGGTGTACGCCCATGTGTTGACCATCGCGATCGTCGGCATGGCCCAGTCGGGTGAGACGAAGAAGCCGACCGTGCCGAGACCGAGCGCCTTCAGCACGTGGTTGACGAAGCCGAGGTCGGCGTCGAGCAGCCAGATCCAGATCAGGCCGACGGTGACGTTCGGCACCAGCCACGGCAGCAGCAGCGTCGCGCGGAGCACCACCGACCGGGTGAGGCGGTGCATGAGCGCGGCCAGGACCAGCGCGAGCAGCATCTGCGAGCCGATGTTGAGCACGACGTAGTACACGGTGACCGCGAGGGAGTGCCAGAACTGCGGGTCGCCCACGAGCTGGGCGTAGTTGTCCCCGCCGACGTAGGTGGGCGCCGTGAGCAGGTTGTAGTCGGTCAGGGAGTACCAGAATCCCCGGACGGTCGGATAGCCGTAGAAGATCACGAAGCCGGCGATCGCGGGGATCAGGAACAGCCACGCCGCCCGGCGATCGTCACGCGGCCGGGTCCGTCTTCGCCGGGGTGCGCCGGCATCGCTCGGCTCGGCGACCTGCGACCGTTCCTCGGCCCGCATCGTTCTCATCATCGTCCTCGGTGCTCAGTGAAATTGACCTCTTGTCACGGGGTCACTTGCGAATAATGATGTGAGGCATCGGAAGTTTGTCAATAGCTCCTCATATCTTGGGGAGCGTACGGCAGCGCCTCAGAACCCTTCCGACCCAGGTCATCCCCCCATGCGACGAGCCCTCAGGGGCCCGCCGCAGGCTACCGCCACCCACGTATCTCGGAGGTTCCTCAGTCATGCCTGCCCTCGTCCTGCCAAGGAGGCGGGCCCTCGCGGCCCTCGCCGCCGTCGCGCTGGCCCTGTTATCGGCCCTGCTCCCCGCCACCCAGGCGCGGGCGCTCGCGCCGGTCGCGGGCGGGGTGCCGCCCCGGCCCACGGCCCCCGCGTCGCCCGACCCGTCGCTCCAGGCGCACCCGCTGGCGTCCGCACCCGCTCCGCTGGACAACCCGCTCAAGGGATTCGCCCGCTTCTACTGGCCCGGGAGCGACGAGAACACCGGCTACCCGCACTCCCTCATGTGGAGCTACTTCGGCCTGTCGGAGGTGATGACCGACCCGGCCGACTGCTCGAAGTACAACTGGTCGATCCTCGACAACGCGCTGAACGAGATCGCCTCGTACGGCAACCAGGCGGCCGTGCGGTTCTACCTGGAGTATCCCGGCGGCTCCGGGAGCCACCCGGGCAACGCCATCCCGCACTGCTTCGACGGGCACGTCACGTACCGGACCAACACCTTCTGGGGCACCACCAGCCCGGACTACGACAGCCCCTACCTGCTCGGCGCGCTGAAGGACTTCATCGCGGCGTTCGGCGCCCGGTACGACGGCGACCCGCGCATCGGGTTCATCCACCTGGGCCTGATCGGGCTGTGGGGCGAGTGGCACACCTGGCCGTTCGACACCGACACCAGCGGCGACACCTACCCCGACTTCATGCCGACCGACGCGCACGCCACGCAGATCGTCCAGGCGTACGACGACGCGTTCAACAAGACCAAGCTGGAGATCCGGTACCCCGACTCGGCGGCAGGCGCGGCGACGAACCGGGACATCGGCTACCACGACGACTCCTTCTGCTACCGCGAAGGCTCACCTCTGGCCGGCGTCACGCTGCCGCGGTCGCTCGGCGGGGCCGGCTACGCCCAGCTCCAGCGGGCCCTCGACCGGGGCGCCGAGAACAAGTGGATCACCAACTCGATGGGCGGCGAGGTCCGGCCCGAGATCCAGTCCTCGGCGTTCGCGTCCTGGCCCGGCGGCTCCGGGCAGGTCGACGACATGAAGGCCTGCATCGAGCTTGAGCACACCACCTGGAAGATCAACGAAACGAGCCAGAGCTACGCGTCCGGCGACCCGAACGTCGCGGCCGCCGTCCGGCTCATGGGGTACGACCTCACCGTCGACAACGCGTACTTCAAGAACACCGCGAGCGGAACCACGAACGTGGGCGTGCGGATCCGCAACAACGGCGTGGCGCCGTTCTACTACCCGTGGACGGTCGCCCTCGGCCTGAAGAACAGCGCCGGAACCGTGGTCAAGACCTTCGACACGTCCTGGGATCTCCGCACGGTCATGCCGCTCAAGATCCGCGCGTTCCCCGACTGGGGCAAGGGGCCGGACCCGACCTATCTGGACTACGGCTACCCGCAGTACTTCCAGACCGGCGTGAACCTCTCCGGCGTGCCCAGTGGGAGCTACCAGTGGGTCCTCCGGGTGAAGAACCCGCTGGAAGCCGTTTCCGCGAACGCGAAGAAGCTCCGCTTCGCCAACGCCACCCAGGGCGCCGACGGCTGGCTCGGCCTCGGCTCCGTCACCGTCGGCACGGGCGGCGGCGGGGACACCACACCGCCCACCGCGCCCACCGGGCTGGCCTCCCCGTCGCACACCGCGGACTCGGTCACCCTGTCCTGGACGGCGTCCACGGACGACGTCGGCGTGGCCGGATACCGGATCTACCGCGGCGCCACCGAGGCCGGGACGTCGCAGACGACGTCATTCACCGACACCGGGCTGAGCTCCGCGACCTCCTACACCTACACGGTCAAGGCGTACGACGCCGCGGGCAACACCTCCGCCGCGTCCGCGCCCGTCACCGTCGTCACCTCGCCGTCGTCGACCGCGGGCCTGGTGGTGGACGACTTCGACGGCGACCCGGCGTACCCGTCGGCCGCGCGCAACGACCTCGGCAAGTGGACCGGCGGCAACTGCTTCCTCAACGGCGGCGGCTCCGGCGCCGTGTCCGGTGGGGCGCTCAGCCTGCAGTACGACAACTGTGGCTGGTTCGGCAGCGACGTGAACACCGACCTGTCCGCGTACACCTATCTCGTCATCCGGATCAAGGGCGCGGCAGGAGGCGAGCAGGCCCACTTCAACCTCGGCCTCGGCGGGGTGACCAAGGTCTTCGGCGACTTCACGTTCGACGGCGGAGGCCATCCGGCCATCACCACCGCGTACCAGGACATCAAGATCCCGATGTCCGCCAACGGGATCAACCGCGCGGCACCCGGGCAGCTCGCGATGGGCTTCTGGTACGGCGGACGTAGCACGATCACCATCGACTCCATCAGCCTCCAGTGACGTGCGGGGGAGGCCGGGATCAGGCGTGTGGAACCTCGACACCGGCCTCCCCCGAGCTCACCGGCCTCCCTCGAGCTCACCGGCCTCCCGGTCACCCGTGGCCCGGGCTCCGGGACGCGCGCCGGGGGAGGTGTCCGGGGGCGGCGAGCTCGCCCCGCTCGTCCAGCACGGCGTCCACGTGGTCGAGGGCCAGCCGGACCGCGCCGAGCGCCACCCCCTCGTCGCCGAAGGCGGAGACCCTGACCTCGGGTGTCCGTACGCACCAGCGGTCCAGCTCACGGCGGAGCGGCTCGACGATCAGGTCGGCGGACCGGGAGAACCCACCGCCGATCACGACCAGCTCGGGGTCGAGCGTGAGCACCAGCGCCGAGGCGCCGACGGCGAGGTCCCGCACGTAGTGGCGGACGGCCGACAGGGCGGCGCGGTCTCCTTCGCGGGCGGCGCGGAAGACGTGCTCGACGGCCGTGTCCTGATCCGCCTCCCGCCCCGCGTCGCCGAGCCGGGACCTCAGGTGCCGCTGCGCCCTGGCCCAGCCGGCGGCGGGCAGCGCGCCGATCTCCCCGGCGGCGTTGCCGAAGCCCCGGTGCAGCCTCCCTCCGATGATCAGGCCGGTGCCTGTGCGCAGCCCGGCCAGCAGGAAGACCACGTCCTGCGCGTGCCGCGCCACCCCGCGCCACGACTCCGCCAGGGCCGCGAGCTTGCTGTCGTTCTCCACCAGCACGGGACCGGCGACCAGTCGCCGCAGGTGGGCGGCGAGGTCGACCCCCGTCCACTCCCGCAGCGCCTCCGACAGCATGACCCGGCCGGTCCTGTCGACCAGCCCCGTGGTGGCCACGCCGGCGGCCCACACCTCATCCGCGGCGACGCCCGCTCCCGTCAGCGCGACGCCCACCGCCTCGTCCACCGCGGCCAGCCGCTCCTCCCGGCCCATCAGAGGGGTGACGGCCACCCGGGCGGCGTGCAGGACGGCGCCGTCGAGGTCGGTCACCAGGGCGAGGACCTTGTGGCCGCCGACGTCCACGCCGAGGACCCGGCCGGCCTCCGACCGGAAGCGGTAGCGGCGGGCGGGCCTGCCCACCGCGCCGGCGGTCGGCGCGGCCTCCCCCACCCAGCCACGTTCCAGCAGCTCGCGCACCACGTCCTCGGCCGAGGCGCGGGACAGGCCGGTGCGCCGGGCGAGCTCGGTCATGGTGAGCGCCGGTTCCCCGCGCAGCGCCCTCAGCACCGCACGGGCGTTCAGCCGACGGAGCCGCGAGAGGTCTCCCCCGCCCAGGTCCTCGGTCACCGCATCCCCTTGTGATCGCTCCACCAGGGCCGAATAATAATGGTCTCCTGCGTAATTCTCTCGGGAAAGGATCCCATGTCCAGGGTGACTCTAGCCCTCGTCGGGGCCGGGCTCCGGGGCCGCGCGTACGCACGGCACGCGCACGCCTGCGGATCGGGCGAGGTCGTCGCGGTGGCCGAGCCCGACCCCTACCGCCGGGAGAGCACGGCCGAGGAGTTCGGAATCCCTCCGGAGCGGGTGTACGCCGACTGGAGCGAGCTGGCCGGCGCCGGGCGCCTGGCGGACGCGGCGATCATCGCCACCCAGGACCGGCTGCACACCGGGCCCGCCGTCCGGCTGGCCGACCAGGGTTATCACATTCTCCTGGAAAAACCGATGGCCACCACCGACCACGAGGCGGCCGCGATCGGCGAGGCGGCCCGGCGCAACCGGATCATGCTGGCCGTCTGCCACGTCCTGCGATACACGGCGTACACGCAGGCGATCAAACGGCTGCTCGACAGCGGCCGGATCGGCCGGCTGGTCAGCGTGCAGCACCTGGAGCCGGTCGGGTGGTGGCACCAGGCCCACTCCTTCGTACGCGGGCACTGGCGGCGCCAGGACACCTCGGCGCCGATGCTGCTGACGAAGGCCTGCCACGACATCGACTGGCTGGTCTACCTCTTCGGGCGGACGCCGGCCGCGGTCAGCTCCTTCGGGAGCCTCACCCACTTCCGCGCCGAGTCCCGTCCGGACGGCGCGGCCGAGCGCTGCGTGGAGTGCCCGCTGGAGCCGGCGTGCCCCTATTCGGCCAAGCGGCTCTACCTCGGCTGTCTCGGCGACCCCGACAGCGAGTTCTGGCCGCTGTCCGCGGTCACGGAGACGCACACCGAGGCCGCCGTCCTCGACGCGCTGCGCACCGGCCCGTACGGCCGCTGCGTCTACGCCTGCGACAACGACGTCGTCGACCACCAGGTGGTCACCATGGAGTTCCCCGACGGGGCGACGTGCTCGTTCACGATGAGCGCGTTCACGCCGATGGAGCACCGCCGCACCCGCCTGTTCGGCACGCACGGCTATCTCGACGGCGACGGCCGCACGCTGCGGCTGGTGGACTTCCGCACCGGCGGCGAGGAGATCGTGGACACGTCGGTCGACGCGGGGCCCTCGGCGGCGGACGGCCACGGCGGCGGGGACGAGGCCCTCGTCGAGGCGTTCCTGGCGGCGGTCGCGACGGGCGACCCGGCGCGGCTGCGCTCGGACGCGGCCGAGAGCCTGGCCACCCACCGCGTGGTGTGGGCGGCGGAACTGGCCAGGACGACCGGCAGTGTCGTGCGGATCCCGCAGCAGGCATACACGGAACAGGCATACACGCAACAGGCGTGAACGACGAGGACGCCGGGCCCTGGTGGGGCCCGGCGTCCTCACCGCCGGTCGACGATCAGCGGCAGGCGACGCGGTAGGCGTCGAGTTCGAGGCGCTTCTTCAACGAGTTGAAGTTCTGCGCGTTGGCCTTCGCGCAGAACTTCGAGGTGGCGAGGTTGTACTCCACGTTGAAGACGGCCTTGCCCGCCTTGACGAACTGGTCGAGGCCGTAGTCGCCGTTCTGCGCGGTGGTGCACTCGCCGAACTCCCAGCACTGCTCGTTCAGCGCCCAGTCGAAGTACGGCAGGAGCCGGGGAATCTGCTCGTTGTCGTTCTTCAGGCCGGCCGACAGCCCCCGGGTGTGGGCCTCGTTCGCGAGCCAGGCGTTGTAGCGGAGCTGGTCGTCGGCCGTGAGCGGGAACCCGGTCTTGTTCGTGTAGCCGTCGACGTTGTCGAACTCCACGGCGTCGAAGCCCTTGGCCTTGCACATGTCGAGTCGCGCCCGCATGATCTGGCCGAGCGTGCCGCCGTACTGCCGGATGTCGAGCCAGCGCTCGCCCGCCCAGCCGTCCAGGGCCTTGCCGAGGACGGACGCGGGGAACGCGCCGGCGTCGGGCCGCCAGTCCTCGTACGACCCCGCGCTGATGTAGCAGACGACCGTGCGGCCGGTCCTGGTGGCGTGCAGCCGCTGGACGGTCGTCGCCGTGGCGTTGAAGCCGTCGATGTCGTACATCGCGACGTCCAGGAACGGCTCCGCCGGCACCGAGCTGAGCTGCCACTGCCAGCTCGTGTTCAGGGCGGGGTGCCGGCAGCCGGCGCAGGCGACGGGGTCCGGCAGGGCCGCCGCCGCGTTGGCGGCGGCCTGGACGCCGACGAGCGCGCCGAGGAACGCCGTGGAGGCGGCGAGCATCGCCGCCAGGTATCGGAGAATGCGCATGTTCTTCCTCGCGGTGAGATCTGTGAGATCGGCGGGGCGCATGCGTGCTGTTCCGCACTCTCCACACCGCCTCGCCCCCAGGGGGTTGGCTGCTCTCGACGGTGTGGAGTGGCGTGACCCAGGGAGGTCGGCAGGGCGCACGCCAGCACGGGGAAGGGACCTCCTCTCTCTGTCCGGGCGCTCCGGGTGCTCCGGGGGCGCGGTCAGCCACCGGGGAACTCAGCCACCCGAGAACAGTGCGTTGACCTTCTGGTTGGCCGCGGTCAGCGCGGTTCGCGCGTCCTTCCGGCCGAGCCAGACCTCCTCCATCGCGGTGGAGACGATCTGGTTGATCTCGTCGCCGTGGTCGCTCACCGGCAGCAGGAACGTGCCGCCGGGCGCCTTGGCCTCGTCGACGAACAGTTGCACGTCCCGGCCTGCCGCCTTGTGGGCCTTGAGCGCGCGGTCCGCCGAGGAGGTGATGGCGGGGAAGACCACCGCGTTGTCGGCGACGATGTCCTGGCAGGCCGTGGAGCCGAGGAACTTCACCCACTTCCAGGCGGCGTCCTTGTGCTCGGTGCCGGCGTAGATGACGTCGGCGAGGCCGTTGAAGGCGGACTTGCGGCCCTGCGGCCCGGTCGGCAGCGGCGCGAAGGCGAACTTCTGCGACTTCGAGTCGAGGTAGGTCCTGATCATCCAGGAGCCGGTGATGCCGAGCGCGCCCTTGCCCGCGTTCAGCATCGTGTCCGGGCCCAGCGAGCTGGTCTTGTCGTACGGCGTGGCGTACCCCTTGTCGGCCAGGCTTCTGAACCAGTCGGCGGTCTCGGCGAGCTTGGGGCTGTCGTAGAAGTAGCGGGTGCCGAACGGGTTCTTGTCGATGAAGGAGAAGCCGTTGGAGACCGCCAGGTCGCCCCAGCCGTTCTGGCCCTGCGAGCCGTCGTTCAGTTCGGGCACGATGCCGTGCACGGCGACCTTGGTCTTGTCGAAGCCGGGCTCGTCGCCGCGCCTGCCGTTCGCGTCCACGGTCAGGCGGGCGATGGCCTTCTCGAAGGTGCCGCCGTCGGCGGGGTTCCACGTCAGGCCGGACATGTCCACGCCCGCCTTCTTCGCCATGTCCACGTTGTAGACGATCGCGATCGTGTCCCAGTCCTTGGGCAGGCCGTACCGCTTGCCGTCCTTCACCCAGAGGCCGGCCAGGCCGGGCCAGTACTGACTCAGGTCGACCTTGTCGGCGGTCACCATCGGCTGGATGTCCAGGAGCTGGCCGTTCGCGACGAACTGGGGATAGTTCGACGCCTGCATCGTGATCACGTCGGGGGCCCCGCCGGAGACCATCTGGGTGGTGAGGTTCTGCCAGTACTGGTCCCAGGCGCTCTGCGAGATCTTGATGGTGATGTCCGGGTTGGCCTTGTGGAACGCGTCGGCGCACTGCTGGTAGGCGCCCTGCTGGACGTCGTCCCACAGCGCGTACGTCAGTGTGACGCCTCCGCCGTCCGCCGAGCCGCCGCCCCCGCCGCAGGCCGCCGTCAGGAGCAGGGCGGTCACCGCCGTGAATGCCTTCTTCACCGTTAACCCTTCATGCCGGAGAACTGGATGGAGTCCACGAGGCGGCGGCCGAAGAAGACCACCAGCAGCAGGACGGGGACGACCGACAGGGCGGAGCCCGCCATCAGGCCGGTCCAGTCGGGCGAGGTGTTGGGCGACTGCTTGAGGAAGACGCCGAGCGCGGCGGTGAGCACGCGCGTGTCCTCGCCCGGCGCCACGAGCAGCGGCCACAGGTAGTCGTTCCAGGTCCACACCGCGGTCGTCAGCGCCAGGGTGAACAGCGGCCCCTTGGTCATGGGCAGCACCACCCGCCAGAAGACGGTCCACGGCCCGGCTCCGTCGATGAACGCCGCCTGCTCGACGTCACGCGGGATGCCGAGGAAGAACTGGCGCAGGAAGAAGACCGCGAACGGCGTCATGAGCAGGCTCGGGGCGACCAGCCCCTGGTAGGTGTTGAGCCAGCCGAGCTGCTTCACCAGGGCGAAGTTGGGCAGCAGCGTGAAGATCGGGGGCACCATCAGCGCGGCGACGAACACGTTGAACAGCGCGTCCCTGCCGCGGAAGCGCAGCCGCGCGAACGCGTACCCGGCCATCGCGCAGAAGATCGTCTGCAGGCAGGTGATCAGGCCGGTGTAGAGGACGGAGTTGCGCAGGTAGAGGAAGAAGCTCAGGTTCGCCCCCGACCCGCCGGCCGCGCGGGCCTCGTCCCGGCTCACCAGGCCGAGCACGCGCTCGAAGTTGATCAGTGTGGGGTGCCGGGGCAGCAGCCCCGCGTTGTCCGACGGCAGTTCGGGGCCGGGGGTGATCGCGGTCCGCAGCATCCAGTACAGCGGGAAGAGCGAGATCACGATGGCCACGATCAGGCAGATCCAGGCCGGCAGGCGGCGCAGCCGCCGGCGTCCCACGCTCATCGGCTCGCTCACGCTCACCGCCGCGTTCATGCGAGGTCCGACCGGGAGGCGCGCAGCAGCCGCATCTGCACGAAGGTCAGCAGGCCGAGGATGAGCACCAGGCTCAGTGCCAGGGCCGAGGCGTATCCCATCTTGAAATGGGTGAACGCCTCCTCGTAGATGTAGTAGTAGACGACGCGGGTGGCGTCCACCGGTCCTCCCTTCGTGGTCACCGCGACGGTGTCGAACAGCTGGAACGAGTCGATCAGCGAGACCACCAGGACGAACGCCAGGATGGGACGGATCAGTGGCAGGGTGATGCGGAAGAACGTGCGCACCTCGCCGGTGCCGTCCAGGGCCGCCGCCTCGTAGATCTGCGGCGGCACCAGCAGCATCCCGGCGTACAGCAGCAGGGTGGTGTAGCCCGTGGCGCCCCAGGCGTTGACGGCGGCCACGCTCGGCATCGCCAGCTCGGGTGAGGTCAGGAAGCCCTGGTTGTCCAGGCCGAGGCTGGTCAGCAGATGGTTGAGGAAGCCGAGGTTGGCGTCGAGCAGCCACATCCACAGCAGGGCCGAGGTCACGTTCGGCACCAGCCAGGGCACGACCAGCAGCGAGCGGAGCACGAGCGACCGGGTGAGGCGGTGCAGCAGGGCGGCCAGGCCGAGGCCGATGGTGATCTGCATGCCGACGGTGAGCACCACGTAGTACGCGGTGACCTTCAGCGAGTTCCAGAACAGCGGATCCCCGGCGAGCTCGGCGTAGTTGCCGAGGCCGACGAACCGCGGGTCCGACAGCAGGTTCCAGTCGGTCAGGGAGTACCACGCGCCGCGTACGGCGGGATACACGTAGAAGGCGGCGAACCCGATGAGCACGGGGGCCAGGAAGGCCAGCGCCACCCTGCCGTCCCCGCGTCTGCGGCCGGGCACGGCGCCGGTGACGGTCGCCGGTTTCGCGAGGGTCGTGGTCGTCATCGTCGCGGCATCTCCAGACCTCCTGGCGCCACCGGGGACGAGCCGGTGCGGGCGGGATGTTGGAGACAATAATGGCCCCTTTCGAAACCTTGTCAATGCCTTCGATTAACCCGCCGACCACGATCGGCAATCGGCCAATCCGGCAAGAATCGAAAGACTTGACAAGCAAACGAAGGTGCTGGGACCGTTCCGGGCCATGGGGAGACCAGATTTCGACCTGCTCGTCGTCGGTGACGCGAACCCCGACGTGGTCGTCACGGGAGCGCCTCGGGTTCCGGAGTTCGGCCAGCGCGAGCGGCTCGTCGAGAGCGGCGCGCTGGTGCTGGGCGGATCGGGGGCGATCACGGCCTGCGGCGCGGCCCGGCTCGGCCTGCGCACCGCCTTCGCCGGACGGGTGGGCGACGACGCCGCGGGCGCGTTCGTGCTCGACGTGCTCGGCCGCCGCGGGGTGGACGTCTCCGCCTGCGTGGTGGACACCGGCGCGCCGACCGCCCTCACCGTGGTGCTGGCCGACGGGAGCGACCGGGCGATCCTGACCGCGCCGGGCTGCCTGGACCGGCTCGACGCGGACGACCTGCCCGCGGCGCTGCTGGAGCGCGCCGCGCACGTCCACGTCTCGTCCTACTTCCTGCAGCCCCGGCTGGCCGCCGGTCTGCCCGGCCTGTTCCGCGCGGCACGGGCCGCGGGGGCCACCACGTCCCTGGACACCAACGACGATCCGTCGGGCCGCTGGCAGGGGCTCGACGAGGTCCTCGCGCTGACCGACGTCCTGCTGCCGAACGAGCGCGAGGCACTCGCCATCGCCGGGCGCGCCGACGGCGACCTCGACGCCGCCGTACGCGACCTCGCCGCGCGGGGCACCACACCCGTGGTCAAGTGCGGCGGCGACGGCGCGCTGACGATCAACGACGGCGAGCCGCTCCGTGTGCCGGCCGTCCCGGCCACCGTGGCCGACACGGTCGGGGCCGGTGACAGCTTCAACGCCGGCCTGCTCGCGGCCCGCCTGCGCGGGTTCCCGCTCCGCCGCTCCCTGGAGATCGCGGTGGCCTGCGGCACCCTCTCCACCCGAGCCGCGGGGGGCACAGCGGCGCAGCCGACCTGGGAGGAAGTCACCCGATGAGAAACCCGAAGATCGTCTTCATCGGCGCGGGAAGCGTCGTCTTCACCCAGGGGCTGCTCGCCGACCTGCTGGCCTACCCCGAACTGCGGGAGGCCCGGATCGCGCTGCACGACATCGACGCCGAGCGGCTGCGGGTCGCCGAGACCGTCGCGCACCGGATCGCCACCGCCCGCGGCGCGCGACCGGCGGTCACCGCCGACCTCGACCGCCGGGCCGCGCTCGACGGCGCCGACTTCGTGATCAACATGATCCAGGTGGGCGGGCACGACGCCACGGTCACCGACTTCGAGATCCCCGCACGGTACGGCCTGCGGCAGACGATCGCCGACACGATCGGCGTCGGCGGGGTCTTCCGCGCGCTGCGCACCTTCCCGGTGCTGGACGCCCTCGCGGCCGACATGGCCGCCGTCTGCCCCGACGCCCTGCTGCTCAACTACACCAACCCGATGGCCATGAACGTCTGGTATCTCAGCGGCAAGGTGCGCAACGTCGTCGGCCTGTGCCACTCGGTGTACTGGACCATGCGGGGCCTGTCCGACCTGGTGGCCGTGCCGTACGAGGAGGTCGCGTACCTGGCGGCGGGGGTGAACCACCAGGCGTGGGTGCTGCGGTTCGAGCGGGACGGCGAGAACCTGTACGACCGGCTGGACGACGCCATCGCGCGCGACCCGGAGCTGCGCCGCCGGGTGCGGGTCGAGATGTACCGGCGCCTGGGCCACTATCCGACCGAGACCAGCGAGCACTCGGCCGAGTATCTGCCCTGGCTGCTCCGCCACGACGACGAGATCGACCGGCTGCGCATCCCGGTGGGCGAGTACGTGCGCATCAGCGAGGAGAACGTGCGGGAGTACAAGCGCACCCGCGACGCCGTACGGCACGGCGGCGACCTGCCCGTGGCGGGCACCGGCGAGTACGCCCCGCAGATCATCCACAGCATCGTGACCGGCACCCCGCGCGTGGTCTACGGCAACGTGGTCAACGACGGGCTGATCGCCAACCTGCCGCCCGGCTGCGTGGTGGAGGTGCCCTGCGCGGTGGACGCGACCGGCGTGCTGCCCACCCGGGTCGGCGCCCTCCCGCCGCAGTGCGCCGCGCTCAACCGGGCGTACGTCAGCGTCAACGAGCTGACCGTGCGCGCCGCGCTGGAAGGGCGGCCCGAGCACGTACGGCACGCCGTGATGGTGGACCCGAACGCGTCGGCCACGCTGTCGCTGGACGAGATCTGGCGGCTCTGCGACGACCTGACCCGGGCGCACGGCGAGCTGCTCCCGGAGGCCCTGCGCGTGCCCCTCGCGACCTGACCCCTTCGGCGGGAGGATCAATCAGGCGGCGATCTCCACCTTGAGGCCGCGGTCGCGCAGCACGGCGACCGTCGCCGGGTCGGCCCGCTCGCCGGTGATGAGCAGGTCGATCTCCGACAGCGGGCAGATCGGCGCCATCATGACCGCCCCGAGCTTGGAGGAGTCGGCGACCACGATGCGGCGGCCGGCCGCCCGCAGCATGCGCTGCTTCATCTCGGCGTCGGGCAGGTTCACGTTGGTGATCCCGACGTCGGGGTGGACGCCGCCGCAGCCGATGAAGACGGTGTCCACCCGGATGCCCTCGACGGCCTTGCCGCCGAGCGGATCCACCAGGGAGTGCTGCTGGCGGCGCAGGCTCCCCCCGGTCACGACGACGGCGAAGCGGGGCAGCGCGGGCTCCAGCTCCAGTGCCGTACGCAGGCCGTTGGTGAACACCGTGACCTCGGTGAGGTCGGCCCGGGCGACGAGCTCCCTGGCCACGTAGGCGGTGGTGGTCCCCGCGCCCATCATCACGCTCTCCCCCGAGCCGACCAGGCGCGCCGCCGCCTTGGCGATCAGCGCCTTCTCCACGGCCGCCGTGCCGAGCGACAGCTCGAACGACGGCTCGGTGCGCGGCGACGGCCCGGCGGCGACGGCTCCGCCGCGCACCCGGCGGATCCGGCCCTGCTCCTCCAGCGCGTCCAGGTCGGCGCGCACGGTGACGCTGGAGACGCCGAACGCCTCGGCGAGCTCGGCGACCCGGGCGAACTCCTGCTCCATGAGCATGCCGAGCATGCGCTCCCGCCGCACCTCCGTGGGCATGGAGTCGGTCATGGCCCGCTCCCGGCGCTGCTCCTGGCGGGGCGGACGCCCTCCGGCAGCAGGTCGCCGTGCGCCTCGATCAGCTCGTCGCAGAGCGCCTCGATCGCGGGCAGGGGCAGCGTCGCGGCGGTGTTCGGGTCGAGCATCGCGGCGTGGTGGACGTGCCGGCGGTCGCCGTCGAGCACCGCCCGCACGGTCAGCTCGACGACGTTGAGGAACGTGCGGTTGAGCGCCGCGAGCTGGATGGGCAGCTCCCCCACCGGCCGGGGGTGGACGCCCGCGCCGTCGACCAGGGCGGGCACCTCCACGCAGCAGCCCGCGGGCAGATTGTCGATCAGCCCGTGGTTGGGGACGTTGACGTAGACCTCCTTCTCCTGGCCGGTCAGCATGGCCAGGATCGCGGCCGCCGCCGGCTCCTGGTGCTGCCAGCGCACCAGCAGCGACCGGCCGGCCGACAGCGCCCGCCGGGTCTCCTCGTACTGGTGCAGGCTGCGGCCCACCCGCCGCAGGTACTCCTCGGGCCGTACGCCGAGGCGGGAGGTCTCCTCGTCGTGCCGCATGAACCAGGGGACGTACTCGGCGGCGTGCTCGCTCGACTGCGTCGGGAAGTATCCGAACCGGCGGTACAGCTCCACCCGCACGTGCCGCCGCAGCTCGGGATCGGCCTCCAGCACCTCATCGAGGTCCGGGTACAGCGAGCGGCCGCCGGCCTCGAACCGCAGCACGAACGACTGGTGGTTGAGGCCGGCGCTGAGGAACGCGACCTCGTCCAGCCCCCGGCCGACCAGGTCGGCGAGGTAGGCGTGCGTGTCGCAGACGGCGTGGCACACCCCGGCGAACCGCTTGAAGCCGGTCGCCTCCCGCACCGCCCAGCCCGTCATCGCCATCGGGTCGCTGCAGCTCAGCAGCCAGGCGTCCGGGCACACTTCGGCCATCTCCCGGCCCAGCTCGACGAAGACGGGGATCGTCCGCAGCCCGCGGAAGATGCCGCCAATGCCGATGGTGTCGCCGATCGTCTGGCGCAGGCCGTACCTGTGCGGGATCTCGAAGTCGCGCAGGGTCGCCTCGAACCCGCCGACGTCGATGTGGCCGACCACGAAGTCCGCGCCGTCCAGCGCCCTGCGCCGGTCCGGGCAGGTGGCGATCGCCGCCATCGACCCGGCTTCCGCGTCGAGCGCGCGGACCAGCGCCTCGGCCGTCGCGAGCTGCCCGGGGTCCTCGTCGTGCAGCACGATCTCCAGTTCGCCCCGCAGCGAGGGGGCGAGGAGAAGATCGGAGACCACCCTGCGCGTCAGCTCCACGTCCCCGACGCCGACGAAGACGATGCGCGCCATCCCACCTCCCGCCCGGTACGTGCGCGAAGACTACTTCACCTCATGGTGCCACGCACAGCGTGAACGAACGCTGCGCGATATCGCGCGTTTCACCCGCCATCCGCGCATCCCACGTCATCGGATCACCTGCATCTCGGCCGGTACGGCCAGCCGACATCGGGAGCCATTGCTCGAATCTGCTCGATAGTGCTACAAATCTTGCATCAGTGAGCACTGGAGGGTTCGTGAGTCACACCGAGACCGAGATCGCGTCCCAGCCCGCCTGCTGGAGCCGGGCCGCCGGCCTGTCCTCCTCCGGCGCGCTGCCGGCGAAGGGCGAGCGGGTGGCGGTCGTCGGCTGCGGCACCTCGTGGTTCGTCGCCCAGGCGTACGCCGCGCTCCGGGAGAGCGCGGGGCACGGCGAGACCGACGCGTTCCCCGCCTCAGAGGCCCCGGTCGGCCGCCGCTACGACCGGGTGCTGGCGCTCACCAGGTCGGGCACCACGACCGAGGTCCTCGACCTGCTCCGCCGTACGCGCGAGCTGGCGGGGGAACGGGCGGGGGAACGGGCGCGGACGACCGCGGTCACCGCGGATCCGGACACACCGGTCACGGCCCTCGCCGACGAGGTCGTCGTGCTCGGCTTCGCCGACGAGAGGTCGGTCGTGCAGACCCGGTTCGCCACCGCACAGCTCGCCATGCTGCGGGCGCACCTCGGCGAGGACCTCACGCGGGCGGTCGCCGACGCGGAGCGGGCGCTCGCCGAACCGCTGCCCGCCGAGCTCGTCGCCGCGAAGCAGTTCACCTTCCTCGGCACCGGCTGGACGTACGGCCTGGCGCGGGAGGCGGCGCTGAAGATGCGGGAGGCGTCGCAGTCGTGGACCGAGGCGTACCTCGCCATGGAGTATCGCCACGGCCCGATCAGCATCGCCGCGCCCGGACGGATCACCTGGACGTTCGGCCCCGCCCCGCGGGGGCTGCGCGGCGAGGTCGAGGCGACCGGCGCCACGTTCGTGGAGAGCGACCTCGACCCCATGGCCGAGCTGATCAAGGTGCAGCGGCTCGCGGTCGCCCGGGCGCACGCCCGCGGTCTCGACCCCGACCGCCCGGCCCACCTCACCCGATCGGTCATCCTCACCGAATCGCCGTGACCGGCGTGATCCTGACCGTCACGGTGAACGCGGCGCTCGACGTCACCTACGGCGTCGACGACGTCGACTGGGACGGCGTCAACCGGGTGCGCGCCGTCCACCGGAGGGCGGGCGGCAAGGGCGTCAACGTGGCCCGCGTTCTCACCGCCCTCGGCCACGAGGTCCTCGCCGCCGGTCTGGCCGGCGGGCCGACCGGCGACGCCGTGCTCGCCGATCTGGCGGCGGCCGGCATCCCCGCCGCGTTCACCCCCATCGCGGGGGACACCCGCACCACCCTGGCGGTCCACACGTCCCGGGGGGCCACGCTGTTCAACGAGCCCGGGCCGGTGGTCGCCGCGGAGGAACTGGCCCGGTTCCTCGGCGCGTACGAGCGGGTCCTCGGCCGGGCGTCCGCCGTGGTGATCTCCGGCAGCCTCCCGCGCGGGGCGCCCGCCGACTTCTACGCCACGCTGGCGGCCGTCGCCTCCCGGCACGGCGTGCCGGCCATCGTGGACGCCGACGGCGCTCCGCTGCGCCACGCGCCCGCCGGCCGGCCCGCCGTGCTCAAGCCGAACGCCGAGGAACTCGCCCGCGCGCTGCGTCCGGGCTCCGCGGAGGCGATGGAGATCACCGCCGGGGCCCGGCTCCTGCGGGACGAAGGGGCCGGCTCCGTCGTGGTCTCGCTGGGGGCGGACGGCGTGCTCGCCGTGACCCCGGAGGGCACCTGGCGGGCCCGCATGCCCTACCGGGTGGAGGGCAACCCGACCGGCGCCGGGGACGCGCTCGTGGCGGGACTCGCGCTCGGCCTGGTGGAGGGCGCGCCGTGGCCCGAGCGGCTCCGCCGGGCGGCCGCCCTCGGCGCCGCGGCCGTCGCCACTCCCGTCGCCGGCGACTTCGACCCCGATGTCTACCGGCGCGTCCACCCCGAGATCACGGTCGAACCACACGACCCCTGAGAAGCAATCCCCCCGCTATCCGGAGGCCACCATGCCCCTCGCCGGCATCGGCGACATCGTCCGCGACGCGCCCCTGGGCGTCGGCGCGTTCAACATGATCCAGCTCGAACACGCGGAGGCCATCGTCGCGGGCGCCGAGGCCGCCGGCGCCCCGGTGGTGCTGCAGATCAGCGAGAACTGCGTGCGCTACCACGGCGCGCTGGCCCCGGTCGCGCTGGCCTCGCTCGCCCTGGCCAGGGCCGCCGCCGTGCCGGTCGCCGTGCATCTCGACCACGCCACCGACCGGTCCCTGGTCGAGGAGGCCGTCGGCCTGGGCCTCGGCTCGGTGATGTACGACGCGTCGGCCCTGGATCACGAGGCCAACGCGACGGCCACGGCCGAGGTGACGCGCTGGTGCCACGAGCGCGGGGTGTGGGTGGAGGCCGAGCTCGGCGAGATCGGCGGCAAGGACGGGGTGCACGCCCCCGGCGCCAGGACCCGGCCGGACGAGGCCACCGGCTACGTCGGCAGGACCGGCGTGGACGCCCTGGCGGTCGCGGTCGGCACCTCCCACGCCATGACCACGAAGGACGCGGTCCTCGACCTCGGCCTGATCGCCGAGCTCCACGCCGCCGTCCCCGTTCCGCTGGTGCTGCACGGCTCCTCCGGGGTGCCGGACGAGACCATCCGCGCGGCCGTACGGCACGGCATGAAGAAGATCAATATCGCGACTCATCTCAACAAGGCGTTCACCGCGGCCGTCCGCGACCGCCTCACCGCCGACACCTCTGTGGTCGACTCGCGCAAATATCTCAAGGCGGGCCGCGACGCCGTCACCCGGGAGGTCGCCCACCTCCTCGGCGTCCTGACCTCGTGACAAGCGGGCTCGCCTCTCAGGCGCGCACGACCTTGACGCCCGCTTCCGCGAAGGGCGCCGTCCTCTCCTCGGTCGCCGCGGTGTCGGTGACGAGGATGTCGATCCGGCTCACCGGGCAGATCCGCGCGAACGCCCGCCTGCCGAGCTTGGAGCTGTCCGCGACGACGACGACCTGCTGCGCGCGGGAGGCCATGATCTGGTTGACCGCCGCCTCGCCCTCGTTGTGGGCGCTCGCGCCGTGTTCCAGGTCCAGGGCGTCGACGCCCAGGATCGCCAGGTCCAGGGCGACGCGCTCCAGCATCCCGGCGGCGATCGGCCCGATCAGCTCGTACGACTGGGGCCGGGCCGAGCCGCCCGTGGTCACGACGTGGATCTGCGGGCGGAGGACCAGCTCGTTGGCGATGTTCAGGGCGTTGGTCACCACGGTGACCACCGGGCCCCGCTGGTCGGTGTTCAGATCGGGGCGCGTCGCGAGTGCCCGTCCGACCTCGGTCAGCGTGGTGCCGCCGTTCAGGCCGACGGTGGCGCCGGCCGGGACCATGGCGGCGGCGGCCGCCCCGATCCGCTGCTTCTCCGGGGCGTGCCTGGCGACCTTGTAGCGCAGGGGCAGGTCATAGGTGACGCTGTGCGCCGACGCCCCGCCACGCGTGCGGGTGAGCAGCTGCTGGGAGGCCAGCTCGTCGAAGTCCCGCCGCACCGTGGCGGGCGACACGCCGAGGCGCTCGGCGGTCTCCTCCACGTCGAGGTGTCCGTGCTCGGCGAGCAGCTCCAACAAGGTGTTCCACCGCTCGTATCTGCTCACGGCCACTCCCTGCTCACAGCGCTCTGTTGCGCGAACCATGATGCCCGGTTCCTGAAGTAAGGGTCGTCATCACCAACGGTAAGTACTCATTCGATCACTGTTTGTGAAAGAGTCGGCGCCGGGTGACCACTCGGCAAGAGACCACGGAGCGGTCTCGGAAAGGGTTTGGATGGGATTCTTCCGCCGCGTCCTCGTACTGCACGAATACCGGCCCAATTAGGTCGTGTCCCCAGCCGCGAATTCGGCGAACGACGGGAGTGGCGATGTCCTCCTCCTCGGGGCGGGCGGTGTGAGAGGCGTCCCTCATCACGTGGCGTGCGTCATGGACGGGAACGGCCGGTGGGCCGCGCAGCGGTCGCTCCCCCGCACCGCGGGGCACCGGGCCGCGGAGGCCGCCGTCATCGACGTCATCGAGGCGGCCCACACCGCCGGCGTCGAGTGGTTGAGCCTGTACGCGTTCTCCACGGAGAACTGGCGGCGCCCGGCCGCCGAGGTCGACGTCCTGCTGCGGCTGGTGCGGCGCGCCATCCGGAAACACGCCCTGGCACTGCACACACGCGGGATCCGCTGCCGGTTCCTCGGGGTCACCGACCCGCGGATCCCGCCCGCGCTGGCCCGGGACATCGCCGACCTGATGGCGCTGACCCGCGACAACCGGCGGATGACGCTGACGGTGGCGTTCGACCACGGCGGTCGCCGCGACATCGTCGAGGCCGCCCGGTCGCTGATCCGCGACGGGGTGCCGCCCGAGCAGGTCACCGAGGAGAGCTTCGCCCGCCGTCTGCCCCACCCCGACATGCCGGAGGTGGACCTGGTCATCCGCACCTCCGGAGAACAACGGATCTCCAACTTCATGCTCTGGCAGGTGGCCTACGCCGAATGGGTCTTTCCCCGGGTGCTGTGGCCGGACTTCCGCGCCGAGCACTTCTGGGAATGCCTGGAGGCCTACCGACGCCGGGACCGCCGGTTCGGCGGCGTACAGGCACCGGCCCCGACAGGAAAGAGACACTGATGAACGACGCCGCAGCAGCCGGAACCGACGCCGATCCGCTCGGGCCGGGATCGATGCTCTACCGGTTGACCCGCCAGGCGCGCTGGGGGCTGGTGGCGACCCGGGCCATCGTCCTGGAGGCCGCGCACCCGCAGATCGGCGCCGCGCTGATCACCAACTCGACCTTCGTCGCGCACCCGTGGCGGCGGCTGCGCAACACGGTGCTCAGCTCACAGCGGATGGTCGACCCCGACGCGCGGGTCCGGCAGCGGGAGGCGGCAAGGCTCAACCGCCTGCACGCCCGCATCACCGGCATCGACGCCGAGGGCCGCCCGTTCAACGCCGCGGATTCCGAGGCGCGCGCCTGGGTGGTGGCGACGCTGTTCGAGTCCGCGGTCACGATGTGCCGGCTCAGCGGCGAGTCGCTCGACGGCCCCACCTTGGACCGGCTGTACGCCGAGTTCCAGTCGTTCCTCGCCCTGATGGACCCCTACGGGGGCAAGCTTCCGCCCACGGTGCGGGAGTTCTGGCGCTACTACGCGTCCGTGGTCGAGGAGCGGCTGGAGAACACCGAAGCGGTCCACGTCGTCCTCGACCGCCTGTTCGCGCAGGTGCCCGCTCCCCCGCTGCTCCGCGACCAGCCGGCCGTGTGGGCGGCGGGCAGAGCGCTCGCCGGTCCCGCGGCCACCGCGATCATCGTTGCGTCGCTGCCCGAGTCGCTCCGCGCGCGCCTGGGGCTCGCCGAGTTGCCGGGCACGCGCACGCTGATGCACGCCGCCTACCTGTCCACCCGGCTCGCGACCCGGGTGCTGCCGGAGGCGTGGACGCGGCTCGACACGGTCATGACGATGCTCGACCCGGTGTACGCACCGCAGCGGAACGGCGGCGCGCCGGCCGGGCCGCCCGTGCTGGACGGGCTGCCTGTGCTGGAAGGGCTCCGCCGGGGCGCGGCGAAGGCGGGGGCGCTCCTGCGCCTCCTCACGCCCGATCCGGAGACGGCGTCCGACGGCGACTCGACGGTGCGCTCCGCCTCGCGGTTCTTCTCCGAGGTCCTGGACCAGACCGGCGACGGTCACCTCGACTGGCCCGACCTCGCCGCGATGGCCCGGGAGATCGCCACCCGTCTCGATCTGGACGCCCAGGACGAGGACCGCCTGTTCGCCGCCTTCGCCGACTGGTGGCGCGAGCTGCAGAAGGAGCTGGACACCGACGGCGACGGACGCATCACCGGCCACGAGTACGCCGCGGCGGCCGCCGCCATGGCCGGCTCCGCCCTCGTCAGGATCGCCGATGTCCTGTTCGACGTCACCGACACGGACGACGACCAGACCATCGACGCGCGGGAGTATCAGGCTCTGTTCCGCACGGCGTTCGACCACGACCCGGGCGAGGGCGACGCCGGCGAGCGGCTGAGCCGTGGCGAGTTCGTCCGCCGGTTCCTGGGCTTCATGGCGGGCCGCCGGCACTCCGGCGTCTACGACCGGATGTTCGCCCAGTCCTGACGGCATCGCCTCCGGCACGCTCGCCGGCGCAGGCCGGCTCAGGCGCTAGATCATCGAGCGCATCGGCCCGTGCGGCGGCTCGATGCCGAGCTGCGTCAGCGCGGAGACGTGGAAGACCGAGCCGGGCACGTGGATCGCGTGGGCCAGCCCGACGTGGGCGTCCCGCCAGAAGCGCTGGATTGGGTTGTCCACCCGCATCGCGTTGCCGCCCGACCGCGCCACGATCTCGTCCATCGCGCGCACCGCCCGCCAGGCCGCCTGGACCTGGGTGCGGCGGCCCACGGCCCGCTCGTCGAAGGTCACCTCGCGGCCGGAGGCCACGATGTCGTACATCCGCGAGGCGTTGTCGAGCAGCGCCGCCCGCGCCGCGGCGATCTCCGCCGCCGCCTCGCTGATCGCGTACAGGACGTACGGGTCGTCCTTGATCCTGGTGCCGGTTATCTGAACGCGGCCCTTCTGGTACGCCATGTGGTGTGCGAGCGCGCCCTCGGCGATCCCGATGACCGAAGCGGTGATGCCGAGCGGGAACGCCGCGGAGAACGGCAGGTGGTAGAGCGGGTTGGTCAGACCCGCCTCCCTGGCCTGGCTGCCGTCCACGACCTTGTTGTAGGGGATGACCCGGTAGTCGGGGACGAACGCGTCCCTGACGATGATGTCCTTGCTGCCGGTGCCGCGCAGGCCGACGACGTTCCAGGAGTCCTCGACGATCTCGTAGTCGGACCGGGGCAGGATGAGGTGCAGCGAGGTCGGCGGCTGGGCCATCGTGCCCTCGGCGTCGCCGAGCATGCCGCCGAGGAAGATCCAGTCGCAGTGGTCGGTGCCCGAGGAGAACTGCCAGCGGCCGTTGAAGATGTAGCCCCCGTCGACCGGCCGGGCGATGCCCATCGGCGCGTACGGCGAGGCGATCCAGGTGTCCTGGTTCTCGCCCCAGATCTCCTGCTGGACGCGGGGGTCGGCGAACGCCATCTCCCAAGGGTGCACGCCCACGACGCCCGCCACCCAGCCGGTCGATCCGTCGAGGCTCGCCAGCTTCATGATCGTCTCGGCGTAGTCGCGCGGGTGGAACTCGAAGCCGCCGTGGGTCTTCGGCTGGAGCATCCGGATGACGCCCGCCTCCCGCAGCACCTTGGCCGCCTGGTCGTCCAGCCGGCACAGCGCCTCGTTGGAGGGGCCGAGGGCGCTGATCTCGTCGGCCCGCTGGGTGATCGCTTCGAGTACCGGGTTGGCCATGGCTTTTCTCACTTCTTCGCCGCGAGGGCGACTGCGATTTCGATGAGCTGGTCTTCCTGTCCGCCGATGAGCTTGCGGCGGCCGGCCTCCATGAGGATCTCGGCGCCGGACACGCCGTACTTCCTCGCCTGGCGGTCGGCGTGCTTGAGGAAGCTGGAGTAGACGCCCGCGTAGCCCATGGTCAGGGTCAGCCGGTCGAGCAGGCACTCGCCGTCCATGATCGGGCGGACCACGTCCTCGGCGGCGTCGATGATCTTGAGAGTGTCGATGCCGGTGCGGATGCCGAGCTTGTCGGCGACGGCGGCGAAGGCCTCCAGCGGTGTGTTGCCGGCGCCGGCGCCGAACCGCCGCACCGAGCCGTCGATCTGCTTCGCCCCAGCCCGTACGGCGAGAACCGAGTTGGCCACCCCGAGCCCGAGGTTCTCGTGGCCGTGGAAGCCGACCTGGGCGTCGTCCCCCAGCTCGGCCACGAGCGCGGCGATCCGGTCGCTCGTCTGCTCCATGATCAGCGCCCCGGCCGAGTCGACGACGTACACGCACTGGCAGCCGGCGTCGGCCATGATCCGCGCCTGCCTGGCCAGGACCTCCGGCGGCCGGCTGTGCGACATCATCAGGAACCCGACCGTCTCCAGGCCGAGCTCCCTGGCCAGGCCGAAGTGCTGGACCGAGACGTCGGCCTCGGTGCAGTGGGTGGCGATCCTGCAGATGCTCGCGCCGTTGTCGGCGGCCTCGCGGATGTCGTCCTTGACGCCGACGCCGGGCAGCATCAGGAACGCGATCTTCGCACGCCTGGCCGTGGCCACCGCCGCCTTGATCAGCTCCTGCTCCGGGGTGTGGCTGAATCCGTAGTTGAACGACGAGCCGCCGAGGCCGTCGCCGTGCGTCACCTCGATGACCGGCACGCCCGCGTCGTCCAGCGCGGCCACGATCGACCGTACGTGCTCGACGGTGAACTGGTGCTGCTTGGCGTGCGAGCCGTCCCGCAGACACGAGTCGGTGACCCTGATGTCGAGGTCGGCGCTGTAGGGCATGGTCGATCTCCTTATGCGTGGATGCGCTGCGCGAAGCCCTCGCCGACCTTGGTGGCGGCGGCCGTCATGATGTCGAGGTTGCCGGAGTAGGGCGGCAGGAAGTCGCCCGCGCCCTCGACCTCGACGAACACGGCGACGCGGGCGAGGCCGCCGCTGACCGCCGTCGGGTCGTCGAATTGGGGCTCGGCCCGCAGCCGGTATCCGGGCACGTACGACGCGACATCGGCGGCGACCTCCTTGATCGAGGCGGCGACGGCGTCCCGGTCGGCGTCGACGGGGATCGAGCAGAAGATCGTGTCCTGCATGAGCATCGGCGGCTCGGCCGGGTTGAGGATGATGATGGCCTTGCCCCGCCGGGCGCCGCCGATCGTCTCGATGCCGCGCGCGGTTGTCTTGGTGAACTCGTCGATGTTGGCGCGGGTGCCGGGACCGGCCGACGGCGAGGCCACGCTGGCCACGATCTCGGCGTACGCGACCTCGGTGACCCGGGACACGGCGTGGACGATCGGGATCGTCGCCTGGCCGCCGCAGGTGATCAGGCTGACGTTGGGGGCGTCGAGGTGGGCGCCGAGGTTGACCGCGGGCACCACGGCGGGCCCGAGCGCGGCCGGGGTCAGGTCGACCGCCTGGATGCCCAGCTCGCGATACTTCGGCGCGTTCTCCCTGTGCACGTACGCCGAGGTCGCCTCGAAGACGATGTCGGGCCGCTCGTCCTGCGCCAGGAGCCAGTCCACGCCCTCGGCCGAGGCGGTCAGCCCCTGGTCGGCGGCCCGCTTGAGGCCCGGGCTGTCGGGGTCCACGCCGATCATCCAGCGCGGCTCGATGTGCTCGGAGCGCAGCAGCTTGTACATCAGGTCGGTCCCGATGTTGCCCGAGCCGACGATCGCGGCTGTCGCCTTACCCATGGAAGTCCTCTTATCCGGATTATTCGAAGCGAGCGGACACGGAGCCGAGCCCGGCGAACTCGGCGCGGAAGACGTCGCCGGGACGCACGTCGACGGCCCTGGTGCACGACCCGGGGAGGACGACGTGCCCGGCCTCGAGCTTGACCCCGAACGAGGCGACCTTCCTGGCCAGCCAGGCCACGGCGGTGGTGGGGTCTCCGAGCACCGCGCTCGTGTTGCCCCGGGTGATCTCGGTGGTGTCGTCGAAGGGGCCGTCGCCGGAGTAGAGCACTGCCTCGATGTCGGCCAGATCCAGGCCTTTCGGGCTGACCCGGGCGTCGCCGAGGATCACCCCGGCCGAGGACGCGTTGTCGGCGATGGTGTCGGCCAGGCGGATCCGCCAGTCCCTGATGCGGCTGTCGATCAGCTCGATGCTCGGCACGACGTACTCGGTCGCGGCGAGCACGTCCTCCTCGGTGCAGCCCTCACCGGGCAGGCTCGCCCCGAGCACGTATCCGATCTCGACCTCGATCCGGGGGTAGCAGTACCGCCCCGCCTCGATCGGCTCGTCCTGCGACAGCACCATGTCGTCGAGCAGATGGCCGTAGTCGGGCTCGTCCACGCCCATCATCCGCTGCATCACCGGCGAGGACAGCCCCACCTTGTGCCCGTACACGCGGGCTCCGGCCGCCAGGCGCCTGCGGATGTTGGCGAGCTGGATCTCGTAGGCGTCCACCACGTCGATGTCCGGGTAGGTGTCGGTCAGCGGCTCGATCGGCGCCCGGTCCCGCTCGGCCGCCCGCAGCCGCCCGGCCGCGTCCGCCCGCAGCGCCTCGTCCAGCATCGGGGTCCTCCCTCGTGTCCTACTGATGGTCAAAGGGTCGCGTCACGGCCGCCGCGCCGCCCGCCCGTCTCCCGCTGAGTGGGAGCCGGGCTGCTCTGGCCGAGGTCAGCCGTCGTAGGTGACCTTGAGCCGGTCGCTGAGCGGGATCGCCTGGCAGGCCAGGATCAGGCCGTCTGCGAGGTCCTGCCGGTCGAGCACCGTGTTGTGCTCCAGCTCGACCTCGCCCTCCAGCAGCACGCAGGCGCACGCGCTGCACGAGCCCTCGCGACAGGAGTACGGCGCGTCCAGGCCGGCCCGCAGCAGCACGTCGAGCAGCTTGTTGCCCCGCGGCCAGGCCAGGGTCCGCGTCTCGCCGTCGAGTTCGACCTCGACCGTGCTGGCAGGACCCGCCGAGTCGAGCACCACCTCGGGCTCCGCGAACGGGTCGGTGGTCAGCGACTCGAACTTCTCGACGTGGACGCGCTCCGGCGGCGTCCCCTGCCGGGTCAGGACGTCGACGGCCAGATCCATGAACGGCCCGGGGCCGCAGACGAACGCCTCCCGCCCGGCGTACGGCCGGGTCAGGCCGGCCAGGCCCGCCGCGGTCGGCAGGCCCTGCACCGACTCCAGCCAGTGGACGACCGTCAGCCGGTCGCCGTGCTCGGCGGCCAGCGCGACCAGCTCGTCCCGGAAGATCACCGAGCTCTCGTCCCGGTTGGCGTAGACGAGCACGACCGCGCCGGTCCCGCCGCGCAGGCACGACTTGAGTATCGACATCACCGGCGTGACGCCGCTGCCGCCGGCGAGCAACAGCAGGTCCTCGTCGAGCGAGGCGGGGGTGAACAGCCCCGAGGGCCGCAACACCTCCAGCACGTCGCCCTCCGCGACGTTGTCGCAGATCCAGTTGGACCCGTAGCCGCCCCGGGTGCGCTTCACCGTCACCTTGAGCTTGTCGTCGCAGACGGGCGAACTGCTGAGCGAGTAGCAGCGCGCGGCGCCCTCCGGCCGCGTGGTGGGCACCCGGATCGTCAGGAACTGGCCGGGTTTGTAGGTGAGCCTGGCCGCCTCTCCCCCGGCCGGCTCCAGCACGAGCGAGTGGGCGTCGGCGGTCTCGCGGATCACCTCCACCACCCGCACCCTGAGCGGTTCAGGCCGCGTCGCCTCTCCCACAGTCGTCTCTCCCACCACGGTCACGTCGCGGGCGCGCTCGTCGTACGCGCCCGCAGGGCCGCGTGCCGCGCGGCGACGTAGCCGAAGACGATGGACGGGCCGATCGTGGCCCCCGGGCCGGCGTACTCGTTGCCCATCACCGACGCCGAGGTGTTGCCCGTCGCGTACAGGCCCTCGATGGCCGTGCCGTCGGCCCGCAGCACCCGGCTGTGCTCGTCGCACACCAGCCCGCCCTTGGTTCCGAGGTCGCCGACCTCGATCCGGAAGGCGTAGTACGGCGGCTTGTCGACGACGTCCAGGTTGGGGTTCTTCAGCGTCGGGTCGCCGTAGTAGCGGTCGTAGGCGCTGTCGCCCCGGCCGAAGTCCAGGTCCTTGCCCGTGCGGGCGAAGCCGTTGAAGCGCTCGACGGTCTCGGTCAGCGCCTTCTCCGGCACTGCGATCTTCCGCGCCAGCTCGGCCAGCGTGTCCGCCCGGAACGCCAGGCCGTGCTCGTAGAACTCCTTCGGGATCGGCATCCCCGGCAGGATCTGGGCGAACGGGTAACGCGCCCGCGCCTTGGCGTCCATCACGAACCACGCCGGCACGTGTCCCCCGGCGAGCTGGTCGTGCACGAAGTTCACGTACGGCGAGGACTCGTTGGTGAACCGCCTGCCCTCGGGCGACACGATGACCGACGGCGGGATGCACCGCTCGGACACCAGCGGGATCGTCGCGCCCGCCGGGTGGCGTACGGCCGGCATCCACCAGGCGTCGTCCATCAGGTCGAGGGCGGCGCCCAGGCGCTGCCCGGCCAGGATGCCGTCACCGGTGTTCTCCCTGGCGCCCATGCCGAAGTCGGTCCGGCCGCCCTCGGGCAGGTACGTGTCGCGCATCTCCTGGTTGTGGTCGAAGCCGCCCGTCGCCAGCAGCACGCCGTACCGGCCGCGGACGCGGATCGTCCGTCCGTCGCGCTGGGCCACGATGCCGGCGACCGCTCCGCTCTCGTCGGTGACCAGGTCGGTCATGGGCGTCTTCAGCCACAGCGGGATCCCGGCGTCCTTGAGCGCCATCCGCAGCCGGGCGACGAGCGCGCGCCCGCCGGTGGCCATGTGGCGGCGGCGCACCAGGTTGGACGACACCCGCCAGGCGGCGACGACCGAGGCCCACCGGCCGCGCCAGGTGCGCTTGACCATGGCCAGGTCGTGGTAGTCCTTGCCGGTGACCCACAGGCCCAGCGGGCCCTTCATGCTGTTGGGCCGCTGGTACCTCTCGTCCTCGCCGAGCTTGCGGGTGTCGAACGGCAGCGGCTCGATCGAGCGGCCCAGCGGCCGTCCTCCCTCGTACTCGGGGTGGTAGTCGGCGTAGCCCTTCGTCCAGAAGAACCGCATCCACCTGCTGCGGCACAGCAGCGTCATCGCCGCCGGGCCGTTGTCCACGTACGCGTCGAGGCGGGCGTCCGGGACGCGGCCCTCGGTCAGCAGGTCGAGGTAGCGGCGGATCGACTCGCGGCTGTCGTCGTGCCCCCTGGCCCGCAGGGTCGGGTTGTTGGGGATCCAGATCCCGCCGCCGGAGATGCCGGTGCTGCCGCCGAACTTGCCGCCCTTCTCCACGACGACGCACGACAGCCCGCTGTCGTGCGCGGTCAGCGCGGCGGCCATGCCTCCGCCGCCGCTGCCGACGATGACGAGGTCGAACTCGTGGTCCCAGGCAGCAGGGCCCCAGGTGGTCACCGCTCGTCCTTCCTGGTGAGGAAGGCCAGCACGACGCTCTCCCAGGCGGCTTTCCGCTCGATCATCACCCAGTGGCCGCAGTCGGGGAAGATGTGCACCTCGACGTCGGGGATCGTCCGCATCGGCAGGAGCGCCATGTCGACGGGGCTGACCCTGTCGTCGCGGCCCCACGTGATGAGCGTCCTGGCCTTCAGCCTGTGCAGCATCGCCCAGTAGGGCGGGGCGTCCGACTTCGCGGCGGCCTTCTGGCCGGCGGCGAAGGCGGCCTTGCCGTACATGCGCCGCGCGGCGGCCAGCGTCTCCGGCTCGGTGGCCAGGGCCCAGCGCTCCTCGATCAGCTCCTCGGTGACGAGGGCCGGGTCGTACACCATGGAGTGCAGCCACTGGATGAGCCGCTCGCGGGTGGGCTCCTCGGTGAACTCCATCAGGAGTTTGATGCCCTCGCCCGGCGAGGGGCTGAAGATGTTGCGGCCGATGCCGCCGATGGTCACGAGGCGGCGGATCCGGTCGGGGTGGGCGAGCGCCACCTGCGTGCCCACGATCCCGCCCATCGAGTTGCCGATCACGTCGACCTGCCGGAGCCCGAGCCCGTCGAGGAAGCGGATCACCGCGCCGTTCGCGGCGAGCATCGGATGCCGGTCGGTCGGGTCGCTGACCCCGAACCCGGGGAATTCCAGCACCAGGCAGCGGAAGTGCTCGGCGAACGTCGCCAGGTTGCCGCGGTAGTTGCGCCAGCCGGTGACCCCGGGCCCCGAGCCGTGCAGAAGCAGCAGCGGCGGGCCCTGTCCGGCCTCGTGGTAGCGCAGCACGCCCTGGTCGGTCGCGAGTTCCCGCAGGGTCGACTCGTAGGTCAGCTCCGTCATCGTCCATCCCGAATCGCAGGAGTGTCGGATTCCGTGACGCTAACTGGACAGACGCCGCGAACAGGGCGACCATCCCGATGAGCGAGACCGGGGCGGGCAGGCCCGGTGACCTGCCCGGACCGTGACCCCGGCCGTACGCGCCTTCCGTTGACCGGGATCCCCGTGCGATCCGCCCGCGAGAGGGTTTGTAAGTTCGTCACCTGAGGCACCGACACGCACGCGAGGTGAGTCCATGACCGCTGCACCCGCCGACCCCGAGTTCACCGAGGCGGCGCCGCCGACGCCCGCCGAGTTCCGGCGCGCGCTGGGCATGTTCGCGACCGGCGTGACCGTGGTGACGGGCCTCGACGACGGCGAACCGGTGGGCTTCGCCTGCCAGTCGTTCGCGTCGGTGTCCCTCGAACCGCCGCTGATCCTGTTCTGCGCCGACCACAAGGGCCGCGCCTGGCCGCGGATCAGGAGGTCGGGCCGCTTCTGCGTGAACGTCCTCGGCGAGGACCAGGTCGACATCTGCGGCCGGTTCGGCTCCAGCAAGGGCGCCAAGTTCGCCGGGCTCGACTGGGACCTGTCGCGATGGGGCACTCCGGCGCTGCGGCAGGTGCTGCTGCGTGTCCACGGCGAGGTGCGCGACGTGCACGTCGCCGGCGACCACGACGTGGTCATCGGCCACGTCCGCGAGCTCGAACCCGTCGTCGCCGAGCAGCGCCCGATGCTGTTCTTCCGCGGCCGGTTCGGAGTGGACCACGACGACCAGGCCGCCGCCCTCGGTCCCAACCTGTGGGGCTGGGGCGACCACTGGGGCTGACGCCGACCGGCGGGGTCAGCCGGAGGGATCCGGAGATTCGGCGTTCCTGTTCGCGAGGTGGTCGCGCAGGCGCGCGTGCCGGAACTGGTACACCGCCCCGGTCTGACGGAGCACGCCGCGCCGGTGGGCGTCGTCGAGGAACCGGATCAGGCGCAGGGGCGCCCGTCCCGACAGGGCGAGCCAGGCGCGCGTGACCGCGAACGCGCCCCACGCTCTGGACGACGCGACGGTGAGGCCGACCGCGAGCCCGAAGACACCGCCGACCGCGAGCCCGGACGCGAACGTGCTCGTGGGCGTCATCACCTGGCCGCCGATCACCGCTCCCGCGAGTCCGTAGGTCACGCTCCCGAGACGTCCGAACAGGGAGCGGCCCAGCAGAGCCGCCGCGAGACCGGCGGGCACGGCGAGTTCGAGGTCGAAGACACCGCCGAGCACGGGGATCGCCCGGATGTCCCTGCTGAACGTGTAGGCCGTGGCGTAGAACAGGCCCAGCGCCAGGGCGGTGGACAGCGTGAACGACAACGTGGCGACGCGGTCCTGCCGCAGCATGGCCGGCGGGCTCGACGCCCTGGTCGCGTCGGCGGGGGCGTCCAGCCAGACGTGCGATCCCGTGGCGAGCCCGAAGACCACGCAGAGCATGAGCGTCAGGAGCACAGGCAGCGCCCAGCCGAGCCCGAGCGCGACCCCGATCGTCAGGCCGATCGCGAACCGGCCGAGGAAGCGTTTGGCGGTGCCGCGGAACCGGACCTCGACGCGGACCGGTCCCGTGCGTCTCCCGCGCCCGTGGGCGATGACACCGGCCACCGCGAACGACAGCCCGTAGACGAGCCCGATCACGGGCCCGGCCGCGAGGCCGCCGGTGAGCCCGCACAGGAGCGCGGGGGGCAGACCGAACACCAGCCCTCTCGTGCGGCGCGGCATGGCGTCGGCCAGTTGCCACCAGGCGAGATCGTGGGTGTGCCCGTGCCGCAGGTGGCGGGCGAGGAAGGTCAGCCACCGCCCGGCCTGTGCGGGCCGGTATCGCGGTGGAGGGGGCGGCCGGGTGCCCGGCGCGGGCGGATGGTGCCGGTAGGCCGCCGGGACGAACGCGTCGAGCAGGTGTTCCTCGATCTCGGCCTGTCCGGGGAAACGGGCGGCGTCCAGCAGCTCGGCGGGATCGCCTGTGGGATCGGCGTAGGCGGTGCGGGTGAGGTCCACCATCAGCGGGGTGGACAGCGCGCATGCCAGCGGGCCCTCCGGATGTGCCCGCAGATGCGCGACGACGGGGTCCCAGCGGTCCTCGCCGAGCCGCCGCCGGGCGGTGAGATAGGCGACGGCGTCCTCGATCCCGACCGGTTCTATCTCGACGACGGCCGCCCTGGCCAGGATGGCGCCGCCGTGCTGGACCGCCTTCTCGTACTCGGTGCTGCGGCAGGTGACCACGAGCGGGCGGCCACCGGCGATCGCCTCGTCGAGCGCGTCGATCGCCACCGCGTGCAGGCCGGGCGGGGTCTCGTCCAGGCCGTCGAGCACGGGCATCACCCGTCCGGTGGCCACCAGGCGGGCCGGCGCGTCCGGCCCGTACGCCGCCGTGTTGGCCAGGCCGGGATATTCCTCGACCAGCTTGCGTACGAGCCAGGTGTGCAGGTGGTCGCGGCGGGGATTCCAGGACGACAGCGGCAGCAGCACGGGCGCCGGCTCGCCCGGCTCGGGCGCGTCGAGCAGCCCGAGGGTGAGCAGGATCGCCAGCACCGTCTTCCCCGCGCCGGGCTCGCCGAGTATCACCAGCTGACGTGCCGGCAGCAGCCGGAAGGCCTCGACCAGGCCGTCCAGATCGCCGTGCAGGTCCACCCGCTCCGCGCGGCCCGGCTCCCCGTCGTCGTCCAGCACCGCCGACGCCGTCGCGGCGACCGGCCGGCCCGTGCTGGACCAGCGCAGCCGTACGGGCTTCGGCCGGAACAGGGACCGGGCCGCGGCCTCCGCCCTCCACTGCTGGGCGACCGCGAGCGCCAGCTCCCGCGCCGCCCGGTCGAGGCGATGGCCCTCCGGATGGGCACGCCCCGCGCCGTCACGCGGTCCTCCGGCCGGGTGCCGCCACATCGCGGGCGCGGGCCCCGCCAGCTCCCGCTCGTTGCGCAGGATCCGCTCGTGCAGGTCGCGCAGTTCCGGCCCGGGGTCGATGCCCAGTTCCTCGGCGAGCAGCCGGCGGACGTCCTGGTACGCCGCCAGGGCGTCGGCCTGGCGGCCCGCGCGATACAGCGCGAGCATCAGCAGCCCCCGCAGGCGTTCCTGCAGGGGAAACTCACCGATCAGCCGGGTCAGCTCGGCGATGGCCGCGGTGTTCTGGCCGAGTTCCAGCCTGATCGCCGCCCGCAGCTCCCGGGCGAAGGCATGACGCTCGGACAGCCTCCGGCGCTCGGCCTCCAGCCGGGGGCCCTCCAGTCCGCCGAAAGGCTCGCCCCGCCACAGGGCCAGCGCCGCGTCCACCTCCGCGGCCGCCGCCTCGTGGTCTCCCCTGGCGCGGTGGTCCTGGGCGGCCGCGAGACGCCGCTCGAAGATGGCGACATCCAGCTCCGTCGGGTCGCCGCGCACCTGGTAGCCGGCGTCCGTGGAGAGCAGGACGGCGTTTCGCGCATTCGCTGTCCGACCCGGTTGTAAAACACGCCGCAGCCGGCTGACATACGTCTGCACGGTGCTGCGGGCATTACGCGGCGGATCGTTCCCCCAAACCGCGTCGACGATCGCCGAAACGGATACCGGCCGATTCATCTCCAGCAGCAGGACCGCCAGAACCGCCTGCTGCCTGGCCCACCCCAGGTCGAGCTCCTGCCCGTCGCGCCACGCCCTGAGCGGACCGAGCAACGAATATCGAACCGTCCCGAACGCCTCAGCCACGCCACCTCCCGGGGCGCCCGCCGCCCCGCACCTACGGTAGCCCGTCGGTCGTCGGCGGCATCGCGGGACTATCGGCGCAATACCTCTGAACAGCCACTAAGGCGCTGTGAAAGCCACACTCACGCGGCGCCGCGCATGCTCGGATCGGTCACAACGCACAGGGGCCGTTGTGACCGCCACCCGGTTTCCCGCCGGCCAGGCCGGCAGGAGAACCGGCCGGAACATGAAGCATTTGTTGGGAAGGAGCGAGAAATCCGATGAAATTCAACCCGGGAAAGGTGACGACGGTCGCGGCCTCGGTCGTTCTCCTCGCCACCACGCTCACCGGCACCGCGCAGGCGCAGTCATCCGATTCCGCGTCGGCGAAGGCACGCCGGGTGGACGCGTGCTTCAAGGGGGCCTGCGGCAGCGCCACGTACAAGAGGACGGGCAGCAACTCCTACCGGCCCGTCAACATGTCCGTCAAGGACAACAAGTGCGACAGCCACCCCGTCTACATCCAGGCCGGGGTCGTGGACGGGACCTACCCCAGCGGGTACGTCTGGCTGAGCAAGAAGCACTACAACCACCTCGACTGCCACGGCGGATACGTGAGCTGGAGCTCATACATCAAGAACTGGCACCTGCCCATCAGGGACCTGATCTTCCGCGTGTGCGTCGACGACTGGGGACCCGACACCTGCAGGATCGCCCGCTGAGGTGAGCGGGCCTTCTCAGGGGATCGGGCGCCATCGCGTCCGGCGGCCCGCACCGCGATCGTCCCGGACGGCGATCGCGGTGCGGCGACCGGCTTCAGAGCCAGTCGCCGTTCTGGCCGACGGCGAGCAGGCGGTTCATGGTCTCCGGGGACCAGGTGCGGTCCGGCACGCGGTGGACGGCCCGGGACCTGCGCTGGGAGCCCAGGTCGGGGAAGAGGGCGAGGGAGACCTGCCGCGCCGCGTCGACCACGAGCGGGGCCACCTTCTCCAGCGGCATGCGGGCGTCGCCCACCAGGGAGATGCTGGCCACCGGCCCTTCGTGGCCGCGCACGGCCGCGGCGACGCAGGAGATGTCGGGGAAGCACTCCCCCCGCTCGAAGGCGAGCCCGCGGCGCTGCCGGATCCGGTTGAGCTCCTGGTGCAGCGTGCCGATGTCGCCGATCGTCCGGTTGGTCAGGCGGCTGATGTGGCCGTCGATGAGCGCCTCGACCTGCTCCGGCTCCAGCCACGCGAGGATCGCCTTGCCGAGCGCGGTGCAGTGGGCGGGGGCCCGGCCGCCGACGCGCGACGGCACCGACAGGGCGAACCGGCCGCCGACCTTGTCGAGGTAGAACACCTCGGCGCCGTCGAGCACGGCGAGGTGGACGACCATCCCGGTCCTGATCTGCAGATTGTGGAGCAGCGGCGCGGCGGCCTCGCGGATCTCGCCGTGGCTGCCGTCCCGGCCGCCGAGCCCGAGTGCCCGTTTGCCCAGGCTGTAGCCGAACGACGTGTGGTCCAGCCAGCTCAGCCGTACGAGCTGGTCGAGGATGCGATGAGCCGTCGAGCGCGGGAGGTGCGTGCAGCGGGCCACGTCCTCGAGCGTGAGACGGGTGGAGCGACCGGTGAACGCGTCCATGATCAGCGTCATCCGTTCGACCATCGACGGCGGCAGCTCTCGCCGCGCGGGCGCCGTCGCCTCGTGCTCGGCACGGAGAGCGGTCATCGCACCTCCCAAAACTGAAATGAATTCTTGCCTCGGAATGTAGCAACGCATCACGCCCCTGGGAAGGGGGAAGGAGGCATCCCGGTATGTCGCCGCGTGTCCGGTTCCGGTCAGCGGGACGAGCGGCGGCACGGTCATCGGCCTCTACTAGAAAGATTTCTGCGAAGCATGTTCCCGATGTGAGGTGAGGTGCGCCGTGCGGCTCGGCATCGTCAGTCCTGTCGTGGTCCGGCTGCCCGGGGTCCACTCCGAGTGGGAGCGCGGAGCCGGCGTCGACGACCTGGCCCGGATCGCGGAGACCGCCGACCGGCTGGGCTACCACCACCTCACCTGCAGCGAGCACGTGGCCGTCCCGGCCGGCATCGCCGCCGAGCGCGGCGCGGTCTACTGGGATCCCCTGGCGACCTTCGGCTACCTCGCGGCGCGCACCCGGCGGATCCGGCTGGTCACGCAGGTGCTGGTGCTCGGCTACCACCACCCCCTCGCGATCGCCAAGCGGTACGGCACGCTCGACCGCGTCAGCGGCGGGCGGCTCACGCTGGGCCTGGGCGTGGGCAGCCTCAAGGAGGAGTTCGACCTGCTCGGTGTGCCGTTCGAGGGCCGGGGGGCGCGGGCCGACGAGGCGATCGCCGCGCTGCGCGCCGCGCTGTCGCAGCGGGAGCCGGAGTTCCACGGCGAGTTCTACGACTTCTCCGGGTTCGTGGTGGAGCCGCACGCCGTGCAGCGCCGGGTGCCGCTGTGGATCGGCGGGCGGACCCAGCGCTCCCTGCGCCGCGCCGCGACGTACGGCGACGGGTGGGTGCCGTTCGGCCTGCCCCTGGAGACGCTGGCGTCGATGGTCCGCGAGGCGGACCTGCCGGACGCCTTCGACGTCGTGCTGGCGGCGGGCCGGCCGGTGGATCCCCAGGGAGCCCCGGACGCCGCGCGGCGCGCGCTGGAACGGGTGCGCGACGCCGGCGCGACCGTCGCCGGCGTCACCGTCGCCGCGACCTCGGCGGACCACTACCGGGAGCAGTTGGAGGCGCTGCACGCCCTCGCCTCCGCGACAGGCGCCGACTTCGGGAGGACCGATGACTGACACGACGACGACCGGGACCGACGTCGGACGGCGGCTGGCCCGCCTGGAGGAGCGCACCCGCGCGCTGGAGGACGAGCGGGAGGTGACCCGGCTCATCCTGTCGTACGGCCCGCTGGTGGACAGCGGCAACGCGGACGCCGTCGCCGGGCTGTGGGACGCGGACGGCGTGTACGACGTGGACGAACTGCTCATGCGCGGGCGGGTCCAGATCGCGGCCATGGTGCGCTCCGACGCCCACCAGGGCTGGATCGCGGGCGGCTGCGCGCATTTCGGCGGCCCGCCGCACGTGACCGTCACGGGCGACGACGCGACGGCGGTCTCCTACTCGCTGATGGTCACGCACGGGGACGGGGGCTTCGTGCTCCGCCGGGCGACGGCCAACCACTGGACGCTGCGCCGAGCGGACACCGGCTGGCGGATCGTCACCCGCACCGCCCGGGTGCTCGACGGCCGCCCCGAGTCCCCCGCCCTGCTCGCGAGCGGCGCGCGTCCCGGGTGTTCGACATGACGATGGCGGTCGGCGACTTCGGGGTTCTCCAGCCCGGCTGAGACTCCGTGTCGCTCGGTAGGGTGAGGGCATGCTTTGACGCCTGCCCGATGCTCGGGCCCCTCCTCGGTTCTCCTTTTCTCGTCCACGGCCGACTGCGAAGGAGAATCAATGACCACCTCACCCCGCATCGACGTTCCGGGCACCTTCGTCGCCTCCTACGGCGCGCACGGCGCAGAGGAGCGCGCCTGGATCGCCGAGCTGCCCCGCCTGGGCGGCGAGTTCCTGGACCGCTGGGGACTGCGGCCCGACGGCCCGGCGGCCCACGGCATGGCGTCGCTGGTCGTGCCCGTGCTCCGGGCCGATGGGACACCCGCCGTGCTCAAGCTTCAGCGGCTCCGGGAGGAGACCGCCGGCGCGGCCGCCGGCCTGCGAGCGTGGAACGGCGACGGTGTCGTGCGCCTGCTCGACCATGACGAGCGGAGCGGCACGCAGTTGCTGGAACGGCTCGACGCGGCCCGGCTCCTGTCCTCGGTGGCCGACGACGTCGCGGCCCTGCGCATCCTGGCCGAACTGCTGGCCCGCCTGACCTCGGTGGCCGCCCCCGAGGGCGTGCGGGGGCTGGCCGGGATCGCCGCCGCCATGCTCGACCAGGTCGCGTCGGCCGTACGCGCACTGCGTGACCCGGGCGAGCGGCGCCTGGTGCGCGTCTGCGCGTCCGCCGTGGCCGAGCTGGTCGGCGAACCCGGCGACCGCCTGCTGCACTGGGATCTGCACTACGACAACGTCCTCGCCGGGGAGCGGGAGCCCTGGCTCGCCATCGACCCCGAGCCACTGGCCGGCGACCCCGGATTCGAGCTGCTGCCCGCCCTGGACAACCGGTGGGACGAGGTGGCGGCCACCGGCGACGTCGCCCGCGCGGTGCTCCGCCGCTTCGACCTGCTGACCGAGGTCGTCGGCCTCGACCGGAAACGCGCGGCCGGCTGGACCCTCGGCCGCGTGTTGCAGAACGCGCTGTGGGACGTCGAGGACGGCAAGGCGGCGCTGGACCCCGTGCAGGTGGCCATCGCCACGGCCCTGCTACCCCTGTGGGGTTAGGCCCCTCAGGGGTGATCGGGCATGGTGGTCCAGCCCTTGCCGTCGGCGCGAAGCCTGCGGCTGACCGCGCCGCCGATGCCCAGCGCGCCGCCGGTCACCACCGAGACGGCCACGAGTCGCGAAGTCGGCGCCGCAGGCCTCGATCTCCTCCAGCACGGCGTGCTTCATCGCTCCGCTCCGGCGGGGACGCTATCGGCGCGGCCCGGGGCCGGATCGGACCGCTCCCGATGACCGGGACGCTTCCCCCACCCGCTCTGTTATCTGTTTGTGACCTTGATAGCCTGCCTGCTCCGATAGGCCATCGGACGGCACGGGGATCGGCGACATGGATCGGGGGCCTGATGGGGGAAAGGCGGCGGTTACGTCTCAATGCGCCGCTGGACACGGCCGGGGTCGTTCTCGCCACGACCTTCTTCTCCCTGTCCCTCACGCCGTCGCTGCTGCCCCGCCCCTGGGCGCTGCAGGGGGTCATCGCCGGCGTGCTCACCGCCACCGGATATCTGGTCGGGGTGATCGCCGGCACGCTCGTCCGCCGGACGGCGGCCGGGGCCGCCCGATGGTGGCGGGCGGCCGGGTCACGTGCGGAGCGGTGGCGCGCGGCGTGGCGCCGTACGGGACGGCGGCGGGTCCGGCGCCTGGTCGCGACGTTCGGCTGCGGCCTCGGCGCCGCCTCGCTGGTCATGGGTGCGCGCGCACAGCGGGACATCTACGTGCTGATGGGGATGAAGCCGCCGGAGCGGCTCGGCTACCTCGGTGTCCCGCTCGTCGCGGCGGCCCTGTTCCTGGCCCTGCTGTCCGTCGCCCGGACGCTGCGGATCGCGGCGCGGGCGCTGGGCCGCCTGCTCGGGCGGTGGTTTCCCGCGACGGCCGCACAGTTCGCCGCGGGGCTCGGGGTGGGCGTGCTGGCCGTCTTCCTGACCGACGGGATCCTGACCGAGGCCCTGCTCAAGGGGGCCGACCGCAGCTTCGCCGCGATCAACACCGAGACCGCCCCCGGCGTCACCCGGCCGGCGGCCGTCACGCTGTCGGGCAGCCCCTCCTCCCTGGTCTCCTGGGCGTCCCTCGGCCTGGAGGGCCGCGCGTTCGTCGCGGACGCGCCGGCCGTCGGCGAGCTGAGCCGGTTCGGCGGGCGGCCCGCCGTCGCCCCGATCCGCGTCTACGCCGGGCTCGACTCCGCCGCGACCGCACGTGAAAGGGCCGCCCTGGCCGTACGGGAACTGGAGCGGACCGGCGCGTTCGGCCGCAAGGTGCTCTGTGTGATCACCACGACCGGCACCGGCTGGGTGGACCCGCAGGCGGCCACCGCCCTGGAGTTCATGTACGGCGGAGACACCGCGCTGGTCTCCATGCAGTACTCCTACCTGCCGAGCTGGCTGTCGTTCCTGGTCGACCGCGAGCGGGCCAGGACGGCCGGACGCGAGCTGTTCGACCAGGTGTACGCCCGCTGGTCGGCGCTGCCCGCCGGCCACCGGCCCAAGCTGCTGGTCTTCGGGGAGAGTCTGGGCGCGTTCGGCGCGGAGTCGGCGTTCGGCGGCGACCGGGACCTGCGTGAGCGCACCGACGGCGCGCTGTTCGTGGGGCCGCCGGACAGCAGCGCGCTGTGGCGGCGGCTCGTCGACGGCCGCGACCCGGGCACCAGGGAGGCACTGCCCGTCTACCGGGGCGGCGAGACCGTACGCTTCGCCAACCGCCCCTCGGACCTGGACTTTCCCGCGTCACCGTGGAACGCGCCGCGGGTCGTCTACCTCCAGCATCCCTCCGACCCGATCGTGTGGTGGACGCCCCGGCTCGTCCTCACCCGGCCCGACTGGCTGGAGGAGCGGCACGGCGACGACGTGCTGCCCTGGATCCGGTGGTATCCGTTCGTGACGTTCTGGCAGATCACCGCCGACCTGGTGTTCTCCCTCGACGCGCCGCCGGGGCACGGCCACGACTACGACGGCGAGGTGATCGCGGCGTGGGCGCGGATCGCACCGCCGGGCGGGTGGGACGACGCGCGGACCGCGGCGCTGACCACACTGCTCGCGCACCGCCACGCCGGCTCAGGAGCTTGATACGGCCGGTTCAGGCGCCCAGTGAGTCGAGCCAGCCGAGCAGCCGGGCTCCCTCGCGCGTCATGATCTGGGGGTCGCGCAGGGCGTTGGCCAGCAGCGACATGCCCTGATAGGCGCCCACCAGGGTCAGGGCGAGGCCGTCGGGCTCGGGCAGGCCGAGCTCGCGGAACTGTTGCTCGACCCAGTCGAGCAGCAGCCGGATGACCTTGCCCGCCTCCGCGTCCAGGCCGCCCTCGTCACGTTTGTCCAGCTCGGCCGCGAGCGTGCCGGTCGGGCAACCGTACCGGGCCGCGAGGTCACGCTGGCCGACCCACGTCTCCACGAGGCCCTTGAGCCGCTCCCGGGGGTCCGGCAGGCGCTCCAGCCGTTCGGTCAGCTCCCCGAGGTGGCGGGCGTGCTCGGCCAGCGCGGCGGCGACGAGCTCGTCCTTGGTCTTGAAGTAGTAGTAGACGTTGCCCACGGGGACGTCGGCGGCGCGGGCGATGTCGGCGATGGTGGTGCGCTCGGCGCCCTGCTGGTGCACCACCTGCGCGGCGGCGGCCATGAGCCGCCGCCGCTTGGCACTCGCGGCCCGCACCCGGGCACTCGTCGAGTCAGTCACCCGACTAACTATAGGCGCCGGAACCGCGCCACCCTCCCCCGTCGCTCTCCCGTCTCTCTCCTGTCGCTCTCCTGTCGCTCTCCGGGGGGACGGCGGGCCGGGCGGTCGTACACCGCCCGGGCCCGGCGCGACATCGCCGCCCTCCCGCTATGGGAGCTGTGGGAGAGGCCGGTTCACCAGTTGGCCGGCAGCCCCGGCGTGGTGGGGGGCAGGGGGCGGTTCTTCGGGTGGATGACGTACACGATCCCGCCGCTGCCGGTGCTGCGCAGCCAGACGTTCTCGAAGTTGGCCCGCGGGTAGACGTGGCGCACCGCGTCGTTGTCCGGCGAGGCGGGGTCGTTGGCGATCACGTCACCGTTGGCGGTGAAGCCGATGATGACCATGAGGTGGCCGTTGGTGCTGTATCCGGCGCCGGGCAGTTCCTCGGCCTTGAACGACTGGGAGGTGACGACCGGGATGCCCGCCCGGATCAGCCGTTCCATCTCGGTCAGCGAGCGAAGCCGGGTGACGAACCCCTCAAGGCCGTACCGTCCCGCGTAGGCCGTGTTGAACGGCCAGTTGCCCGCCCCCTCGTACGCGTAGTCGTAGGTGTACCGGGCGGCGTAGTCGACCTCGGGGTCGGGGTCGGAGGGGTCCACCCAGGAGGTGTCCTGCTCGCTGGGCCACTTGCCCCAGTAGCCGAGGACCATGGTGGTCGACGTCGGGCTGCACCACGCCTCTCCCCCGCCGTCCCACTCGGGGTAGTGGCCCTCGTGGACGTTCTGCGAGCGGCGGGGCACCGGCAGCTCGACGCCCCAGGCGATGCCGCCGGGGCTGACCGGGACGGTCGCCCGGTCGGGCACCGCGGAGGCCATCGCGCCGAGCGCGCGCACGACCGGCGTCACTGCCGAGCCCGGCGCGCGGTACAGCGTGACCCGCAGCTGGTAGGAGGTGATCGCCTTGCCCGCCGCGGCCACGAACGTGTCGACCGAGACGGTGCCGTCGGCGTCCCGCTGCCCGGACAGCGACGTGCGGCGGATGTCCTCGTCGCCGTACGCCCAGCGGCCGAGCACGTACCACTTCGTCTGCCCGGATGCGTGCCGGCCACGCATCTCGACCTGCAGCCAGCTCCCGGCGGGCACGTCGGCGTTCCAGGAGGCCACCAGCTCGGTGGCGGCGAACCCGATGGACCGCTCGGGGCCGGTCCACCGGGCGTACTCCCAGGTCTTGGTGCCGAGCGCGTCGGTGTAGGAGATCGTGCCCACAGGGGCGGCGAAGGACAGGGTGTTGCCCGCCTTCACGCCCTCCCGCAGGCCGGGGCCGAAGTGGGCCCGCTGGTAGACGACGTCGACGGCGGACGGCGGGGGTTTGGTCACGGCCTCGGCGGCCGTGGCGGCCGCGGAGGTGACGGTGAGGGATGAGGTCGTCAGGAGGGCGGACAGGAACGCGGTCAGGATCACGCCCGGCATGCGCATGGCTCACCTCAGGGTCTCGTCGGCGCCCTCGACGGTAGAGACCGCGGCCCGTCCGGCGCATCGGCAGGAATACGTATCCGCTACCGGGGTTCGCGGGGCAGGCCCAGCACGCGCTCGCCGATGATGGTGCGCTGGATCTCGTTGGAACCCGCGTAGATGGTGTCGGACCGGGAGAACAGGTAGAGCCGCTGCTCGTCGCTCAGGTCGTACGGCGGCCTGTCGGCGATCATGCCGGCCGCGCCGAGCACGTCCATGGCCAGCTCGCCGAGCTCACGGTGCCACACGCCCCACACCAGCTTCGATATGGACGACTCGGGGCCGGGCGCCCCCGCCGCGATGCCGGCCATCGTGCGGACGGCGTTGAGCCGCATGGTCTCCAGGCCGATCCAGGAGCGCACGAGCCGGTCGCGCAGCAGGGGGTCGTCGACGGCGCCCGTCCTGCGGGCCAGCGCGATGATCGCCTCCAGTTCGCGGCGGAAGCCCACCTGCTGGCCGAGCGTGGCCACGCCGCGCTCGAAGCCGAGCGTCGCCAGGGCGATCTTCCAGCCGTCGCCGGGCGCGCCCACGATGTTGGCGGCGTCGGTCACCGCGCCGTCGAAGAACACCTCGTTGAACTCGCTCGTCCCGGTCATCTGGACGATGGGCCGGATCTCCACCCCGTCCTGCCGCATGGGCACGAGCAGGTAGGACAGGCCGTTGTGGCGCGCCGAGCCCGGCTCGGTGCGGCAGACCACGAAGCACCAGTCGGCCTCCATGGCCAGGGAGGTCCACACCTTCTGCCCGGTGATTCGCCAGCGGTCGCCGTCCAGCTCGGCACGGGTCTGCACGCCGGCCAGGTCGGAGCCGGCGTTCGGCTCGGAGTAGCCCTGGCACCACAGCTCCCGCGCGGCCACGATCGGCGGCAGGAAACGGGCGCGCTGCTCGCCGGTGCCGAACGCGATGATCGTCGGGCCGAGCAGGTTCTCGCCGATGTGGCCGACCCGGGCGGGCGCGCCGGCCAGCGCGTACTCCTCGTGGAAGACGACCTGCTCCTCGACGCTCGCGCCCCGCCCGCCATACTGCTCGGGCCAGCCCAGACAGGTCCAGCCGGCCTCGGCCATGTGCCGCTCCCAGGCCAGCCGTACGTCGAACGCCTCGTGCTCGCGGCCGGGCCCGCCCAGCCCCCGGGCGCCGGCGAACTCGCCCGACAGGTTGTCCTCCAGCCAGGCCCGCACCTGCGCCCTGAACGTCTCGCTCCTGTTCACGCCTGACACTCTACCAAACAGTTGTTAGAATGACTGCTATGTTCACCACCGAGGAGCAGGAGGAGCTGCGGCGCACCGTCCGCGCCCTGCTCGAGCGCAATCCCCCGGCACGCCCGGCGCCCGACGCGACGCCGGAGTACGACGAGACCGTCTGGCGGCTGCTCGCCGGCCAGGTGGGGGCCTTCGGCCTGGCCGTCCCCGAGGCGCACGGCGGGGCGGGCTTCTCGTACGCCGAGACCCATGTGGTGTGCGAGGAGCTGGGCCGCGCGCTCGCCGCGGTGCCCTACCTGGGCTCGGCCGTCCTCACCGCCGACGCGCTGCTGGCGTGCGGCGCGACCGCCGACCTGCCCGGGATCGCCGACGGCACCCGCGTCGGCGCGCTGGCCTGGGCCGAGGGCGGGACGTGGGATGCGGCGGCGATCCGCGCCCGGGTGGCGGACGGACGGCTCACGGGCGTCAAGGAGCATGTGCTCGACGGCGCGCGCGCCGACCTGTTCGTCGTGCCCGCCGCCGTACCCGAGGGCGGTCTCGGCCTGTACGCCGTCGACGCGGGGGTGCCGGGCGTCCGGGTCGAGCCGCTGGTCACGCTGGATCGGACCCGGCCGCAGGCGCGCGTGGTCTTCGACGGCGCCCCGGCCCGGCTCCTGACCGCCGACGGGCACGGCGTGCTGGAGCGCCTGCTCTCCGTTGCCGCGACCGCGCTGAGCGCGGAGCAGCTCGGCGGAGCGTCCCGCTGTCTGGAGACGACGCTGGAGTACGTGAAGACCAGGCAGCAGTTCGGCCGCCCGATCGGCTCGTTCCAGGCGGTCAAGCACCGCCTGGCCGACCTGTACGTGCTGGTCGAGTCGGCCAGGTCGGTCAGTTACGACGCGGCCCGCGCGCTCGCCGGGGACGCCGCCGACCTGCCGGTGCGGGCCGCGACGGCGCAGGCGTACTGCGCCGAGGCGTTCTCCACGGTGGCGGCCGAGACCATCCAGCTGCACGGCGGCATCGGCTTCACCTGGGAGCACGAGGCGCATCTGTACTTCAAGCGGGCCCACTCGGCGGCGAAGCTGTTCGGCGACGCCGCCTGGCACCGGGCCCGCCTCGCCCCCGCCGTACTCGGCGCCTGATCCGCCCGTCCGTACGGGATCATGGGGAGAGGAGTATCCGGCGAAGCGCCAGGAGGGACAGGCGGATGGCCCACATGACCGAGGACGAGCTCGTCGAGGCCATCCGCGCGATCCCCGGTCTTCTCCCTCCCGCATCGCGGGAGGCGGTCGACGAGGTGGAACAGGTCATCGGGCACCCGCTGCCTCCGTTGCTCCGCCGTCTGTACCTCGAAGCCGCGAATGGAGGCTTCGGCCCGCGCGACGGGGTGCTGGGGGTGGCCGGAAGCGAATACGAGCACCATTTCGAAGTGGCCCACATCATCGACGGGTATGGGGATTCACGCGACGAGTTCCCCGGCATGCTCTGGTTGTTCGACTGGGGGTGCGGGATCTGGTCCGTCATGGATTCGCGGGATCCGGCCGGGCCGATGTGGTTATGGGATCCGAACGTCGGTGACGAAGCGTTTCCCGATGAACCCCTGTTCGCTCCTCAGAACATGACCCTGGCCGAATGGCTCACGGAGTCACTCAACGGGAACCTGGAGAACGCGTTTCAGACCTCGGGTCTCTTCTCCGTCGCCGAACGCCGGGCATCGTTCGACGTGTGTCCCGGCGAGCTGGAATACACCCCGCCCGAGTGCCTGACGGACGACGAGATCATCGCGGCCATGTCCACGCTGCCCTGCCTGCCTCCGCCCGCGTCCTCGGCGGCGGTCGCCGAGGCGGAACGGGCGATGGGGCTTTCCCTGCCTCCGTTGCTCCGCCGGCTGTACCTGGAGGTGGCCAACGGAGGCGTGGGCCCGGGCCGGGGCATACAGGGGGTTCCCACGCCGGACGTCTATCGAACGTACGAGATCGTTTCCTGCCATAGGGTATGGACTGCCGGGCGGAATCCTCGCGTCCCTCCCGGCTTCGTCTGGCTGTGCCGTTGGGGGACCGCGATCTGGTCGCTCGTGGATTGCCGCGATCCCGCGGGCCCGATGTGGATATGGGACCCGATGGGTCCTCATCCGCGGCCGGATCAGGCGGATATCGGACTGGACCGCTCCGCGCTGACGCCGCAGAACATGACTCTCGCCGAATGGCTGACCGAATGGCTTCGAGGATCATTTACGAGGGATTTCCGGCCTGCCACTCTGCGTGCCGTGGCGGCATGCCGGGGGCGCCCGGTCAGACCCGCTGGATGATCGCGCCGGTGGCCAGCGCGCCGCCGGCGCAGATGGCGACCATCGCCGTCTCCTGGTCACGCCGCTCCAGCTCGCCGATCGCGGCGGCGATCAGGCGGATGCCGGTCGCTCCGACGGGGTGACCGATCGCGATCGCGCCGCCGTTGACGTTGAGCCGGTCCGGATCGACGCCGTGGACCTGCGCGAACGACATGGGGACCGAGGCGAACGCCTCGTTGACCTCGAAGAGATCGATGTCGGCGATCTTCATGCCGGTGCGGGCGAGCAGCTTCTCCGCGGCCTTGACCGGGCCGTCGAGCAGGAACTCGGGCTCCGCGCCGACCAGGCACTGGGCCACGATCCGGGCGCGCGGGCGCATCCCGAGCTCACGAGCCCGCTCCTCGTCCATCAGCACGGCCGCGCTCGCACCGTCGGAGATCTGCGAGGCGGTGCCCGCGGTGTGCAGGCCGCCGTCCAGGATCGGCTTGAGACCGGCCAGCGCGTCCATGCTGGTCTCGCGCAGCCCCTGGTCCCTGGTGACGGTCGCGGGCCCGTCGTCGCCGGCCAGATCAGTGAGCGCGGTCACCGGGATGATCTGCCCGTCGAACCTGCCCTCCGCCCACGCCCGCGCGGCCCGCTCCTGGGAGCGGAGCCCGAAGGCGTCGAGCCCCTCACGGGTGAAGCCCCGGCGGCGGGCGATCCGGTCGGCGGCCACGTACTGGGCGGGCATGTCGCGGTCCCAGGAGTCCGGCCGGGGCCGGCCGACTCCGTCGCCGATGTTGGCCCCGAGCGGCACCCGCGACATGACCTCGATGCCGCAGGCCATGCCGGCGTCGATCACGCCCGCCGCGATCTGCGCGGCGATCAGGTGCACCGCCTGCTGGGCCGACCCGCACTGGCTGTCGATCGTGGTGACTCCGGTCTCCTCCGGCAGGCCCGCGTGCAGCCAGGCCGTACGGGTGACGCTGCCGGACTGCTCCCCCGCCTGGGTGACGCAGCCGCCGATCACCTGCTCGACCAGGTCCGGGGCGAGACCGAGCCGCTCCAGCGCCCCGCGCTGCGCCGCGCCGAGCAACTCGGCCGCGTGCAGCCCGGAAAGCCATCCGCCCCGGCGCCCGAACGGCGTCCGCGCGGCATCGACGATGACCGGAGTTCCCATGCGCTCTTCCGTTCTCGTGTCGGGGTGTCGGCGTCATGGTGCCTCCCGCCCCGCGCCCGGCGGAGCGCGATCCCGGTCAGCGGAACCGGCGGCGGAGCCGGAGTAGGTCGTGCCCGATTACCCGACAAGCCACAGCAAACCTCTTTGGTCACATAAGGCTGGGCGCTTTGCTTATATTTTGCGAAGTTTCGTCCAAAAGGCCCGAATAGTCATGGCACGCTGATTCGCATGTTCGCTCGGAAACTTTCTCTTGGTGTCTCCATGGCCGCCTTTGCCCTGGTCACGGGGGTGGCGTCGCCGGTTCTCGCCTCTCCCGCCCTGGCCTCTCCCGGCCTGGCGCAGCACCTTTCCGCGCACGCGTACGCGGCGCCGCACGTGCATGGTCGGGCCGTCTATCTGTGGGATGCCACGACCGGGCAGGACCTGCTGGACAAGCACGCCGGTGAGCGCATGCCGGTCGCCAGCCTGACCAAGATCATGACTGCGTACATCGTCCTGCGGGAGGCGAACCTCGACGACGAGGTCACGATCAAGCGGCAGGACGTCGAGTACGCCTGGGACAACGACGGCTCGACGGCCGACCTCGAGCCCGGCGACACCCTGCCGGTCCGCGAACTGCTGTACGCCCTGCTGCTTCCCTCGGGCGCGGACGCGGCGCACGCCCTGGCCCGCGTGTACGGCCCCGGCGTGCCCGGTTTCGTGGACAAGATGAACGCCACCGCACGCGAACTCGGATTGAACGACACCCTGTACGTCAACGCCGACGGACTCCCGACGTCCCACGGCGACGGCTACTCCACGGCACGCGACCAGGCCAGGCTCGCGGAGATCGCGCTGCGGAACCCGGTCTTCAAGAAGGTCACCTCGACCGGTCATCACTCGACCGAGGACGGCCGGTACGACTGGTACAACACCAACCACATGCTCGGCCTGCCGGGCGCGATCGGCGTGAAGACCGGCTCCACGAACGCCGCCGGGTTCTGCCTGGCGTTCGCGGCCGACCGGGACGGCCGCCGGCTGATCGGGATCATCCTCGGCGAGGACGTCGCCAGCCGCCGCTGGGACACCGCCGAGACGTTGCTCGACTGGGCGACCGACCGCTGAGCCCTCGTACGGCTCGGCGTAGGGCGAGGCGTGCCCGCGCAATACCCCGGCAGGCCAGAAAACACGGCCTTCCCGGATCGGTCAAACCCGGTTAGGTTCCCGATCAGTGTCCATCGGGGGCCTCATCGCTGGACCGTTCGGACCGTCATTGGACCCGAAGGAGAGCCCAATGCGCGCCTCGCTCGGCATGCGGGCCGCCGTCGCCACCGCGGCGTCCGCCCTCGTGCTTCCCCTCCTGCCGGCCGCACCGGCGAACGCCGACCCCGACCCCGCCGCCATCGCGCAGACGGTGGTCGCGTCGGCGGTGAAGAAGCACCTGCGCAAGCTGCAGGACATCGCGAACGCCAACGGCGGCACCCGCGCCGCCGGCACTCCCGGTTTCGCGGCCTCCCGCGACTACGTCGCCGGGGTGCTGAAGAAGGCCGGCTACACGGTGACCCTGCAGGAGTTCGACTTCCCGTTCTTCAAGGAGAACTCCACCGCGGTCCTGCAGCGGACCGCGCCCTCCCCCAAGACGTACGCGGCCACCCCGCCGGACGGCAGCAGCGTCGGCGACTTCGCCACGATGACCTACTCGGGGTCGGGAGACGTCACGGCGGCCGTCCGGAACGTCGACCTCGTGCTTCCCCCCGGCCCCACGCCCAGCACGTCGACCTCCGGCTGCGAGGCCGCCGACTTCGCCGGCTTCCCGGCGGGCGCCGTCGCGCTGGTGCAGCGCGGCACCTGCACCTTCCAGGTGAAGGCCGAGAACGCCCAGGCCGCGGGCGCGTCCGCGGTGATCATCATGAACGAGGGCCAGCCGGGGCGCACCGAGACCCTGCAGGGCACGCTGGGCGAGCCCACCGTGCACATCCCCGCCGTAGGCGTGAGCTTCGCGGTCGGCCAGGAACTGTCCGCCGCCGGGACGTCCGTACGGGTGAAGACGGACACCACCAGCGAGATCCGTAAGACCCACAACGTCATCGCCGACTCGCGGTGGGGCGACCCGAACAAGGTGGTGCAGCTCGGGGCGCACCTGGACAGCGTGCTGGCGGGGCCCGGCATCAACGACAACGGCTCCGGCAGCGCCGCGATCCTGGAGGTCGCCACCGCGCTCGGCAAGATCCCGACCAGGAACAAGCTGCGCTTCTCCTTCTGGAGCGCGGAGGAGCTGGGCCTGCTCGGCTCCGAGCACTACGTCGCGAGCCTGTCCCCCGCCGACCTGGCGAAGATCAAGCTGTACCTGAACTTCGACATGGTCGCCTCCCCGAACTACGCCTTGAAGATCTACGACGGTGACGACTCCGACGCCACCGGTGCCGGTCCCGGCCCGGCGGGCTCCGACGAGATCGAGAAGCTCTTCGAGAAGTACTTCGACACCCTCCGTCAGAGCCACAACGGCACCGACTTCGACGGACGGTCGGACTACGGGCCGTTCATCGACGCCGGGATCCCGGCCGGCGGGACGTTCACCGGCGCCGAGGGCGTCAAGACGCCCGAGGAGCAGGCGATGTTCGGCGGCACCGCCGGCGAGGCGTACGACTCCTGCTACCACCAGGCCTGCGACACGATCGCCAACATCAACGACAGGGCGCTCGCGCTGAACACCGGCGCGATCGCCACCGCCGCGGCCGTCTACGCCTTCAGCCGGGATCTGCCGGGTCCGGACGTCCGCACCACCGCGGCCGCCGCGCGCACCACCGCGGCCACCGCCGGCGAGGCGCACGGCGCGCCCGCCCGGTGATCCGTACGCGATAGCCGTACGCGCGGGCCCCGCCGGACGTCGTCCGGCGGGGCCCTCCTTTCGTGGTCGTCAGCCCGTGAAGTTCACGTCGCTGCAGAAGAAGAACGTCTGGTCCATGTGCGAGGCCTGCCAGATCGTGTAGACCACGGCCCGGCCACTGCGGCCCGACGTGCTGAGGTTGACCGAGTAGTACTGCCCGGGGGCGTACTTGCCGGTCTTGGTGAGCAACTGCAGGTCGTTCCAGCCGACCGCCTGCCGGGTCGGGTCGAAGCCCTGCTTGGTGACGTAGACCAGCAGGTAGTCGGCGCCGTGGCCGGCCTGGTCCCACAGCTTGATCGTGAAGTTGTTGCGGATGTCGGTCGCCTTCCACGCCCCGGGGACGTCCATGGCGTTGTACCGGCCGTTCTCCGCGTGGCCGCCGCTGCACAGCTGGCCGTTCGGGATCGCGGCCTGGAAGTTGCCGCCGAGATACATGCGGTAGAGGCCGTTCCAGTTCCACATGGCGGTGGTGTCGGCCTGCCACGCCTGCCAGCACATCGGGTCCTGCTGGGCCATGGCCGGGTTCTGGAAGTCGCTGCCCCAGCGCTGCCAGCAGCCGTAGTTGCGGGACGCCGGGTCCACGACCGAGCCGTGGGCGGAGGCGGCGCCCGCCCAGGTGACCAGGCAGGCGACCGACGCGGTCAGCAGGGCCGTGAGGCGTAGCGCCCAGCGGCGGACACGGGGGCGTGAATGGGTGTGCACTGGTGGATCTCCATCTTCCGGTGGGGGGTTCCGGGCCAGATGGGGAGCGCTCCCGAAGGTTGCTGCGATCGTAGCTGACGTGGCCGAGTCGGCAACCCTGACAGTGGAAGTCGGGATTCCGGACGCGGGTGGCCCGTTCCGGCCCGGGCGTCGTGGCATCGGTCGTGACCTGCCCGTTCATCCGACCCGGGGGCCGCCTGCCGGAGCCGGACCGGCGACCCGGGCGCCGTGTACCTTTCACGGATCATTCGGGCCGGGAGGGGCGTGCTGCGCCTGCTCCGACTTGGCCAGGAACGGCGAGCGGCCCAGGATGACGATGCCCGCCACGAGCGCAACCAGGCCGCCGACCTCCCCCGCGAGGGCCGGCGGATCGACACGCAGGCGCTCGCCGAAGATCGCGACTCCCAGGACGATGCCGACGATCGGCTCGGTCGCGGTGGTGGCGGGCAGCGAGATCCGCAGCGGCGCGGCGTCGAAGGCGCTCTGGTTGAGCAGGATGCCGGTCGCCGCGATCACGGGCAGCAGGTACGGCTCCCAGGAGGTGAACAGCGCCGCCGGTCCATACGCCAGCGTCAGCAGGGACCCGCGGGTCAGCGCGTCCTGGAGGCCGTACAAGGCCCCCGCCGCCGCGGCGAGCAGCATCGCCTTGGTCTGCAGGGGCGCCCGCAGCGCCACGGCGACCATGCCGGCGGCCACCCCCGCCACGACCAGCACGGCGAGCCACACCACGGAGCCCGACGCCGGCATCCCCCCGCCGTGGGGACGGCCGGCCACGAGGAAGGCGGCGACGCCGCCGCTGACCAGCACCGCCCCCAGCCACTCCGTCGCGCCCAGGCGCTCCTGGTAGAACAGGGCCGCCGCGGCGAGGGCGAAGATGAGGTTGGTCGCCAGGAGCGGCTCCACGGAGGCGACGTCGGCGCGCCGCAGGGCCAGCGCCCCGAGGACCTGCCCGCCGATCATCGTGGCGATCCCGGCCAGCCACACCGGCTTGCGTGCCAGATCGAGCAGCAGGCGCACGTGCAGCATCTCACCCAGCGGTTCGGTGTACGCGACGTGCTGCTGGGCGACCCAGCCCAGGCCGAGGAGGGCCGCGGCCGCGAGGCCGAGAACCACCGTGACGATCACGGCGCCACGCCGCCAGCCGGAGCCCTCGGCATCATGATCGGTCACTCCCCTCGGCGACCGGGTCTCCCATGTATCCGCCCATCCCCAGCGACGGCGGCCTCATGTCCGGTCGCATGCTTTTGGGCATTCGTCCAAGTCGGTCGTACGAGTCGGTCGTACGAGTCGGTCGTACGAGTCGGTCGTACGAGAACCGAACGGAGCACGTGAAGCCCCGGCCTCACCGCTCTGGCCGGACCGCTGCGGGCGATGGTACGTACGCAGGGACACGAGGAGGCGCCGGAACATGAGTCGTAGGCTCGGACCGTGGCGATCAGACCATTCGACGCGGTGCTGTGCGATTTCGACGGTGTCCTGAAATTTCAGGATCTTGAGCAGCAGGCGGAGATCGAGCGGGCGTACGGGGTGGAACCAGGGACGATGGCCCGGGTGACCGGCGAGTCGGCGCTGGTGGTCCCGGCCCTGACCGGGCTGGTGACCCGCGAGGAGTGGCTGGCCTCGGCCGTCCCCGTCCTCGCCGGGCTGGTGGGCTCGGCCCCGCGGGCGAGCGCGCTCACCGCCGACTGGGTGGGCGCCCGCACCTGGGCGGACGAGGATGTGCTCGCGCTGCTCACGCGGGCGCGCGCCCGCGTCCCCGTCGTGCTCGTCAGCAACGCCACCTCCGAACTGGCCGCACACCTGCGCGAGCTGGAGCTTCACGACGCCTTCGACCACGTCGTGAGCAGTTACGACGTGGGTGTGGCCAAGCCCGACCCGAGGATCTTCGAGATCGCCTCCGGGCGAGCCGGAGTCCCGGTCCGGCGGTGCCTGTTCGTCGACGACCGGGCCGAGAACGTCGACGCGGCGAGGGTGCTCGGCATGACCGGTGTCCTGTACCGCGCCCCGGCGGACCTGGAGACGGCGCTGCTCCCACTGTTCGAGGAGGCCTCGTGATCGCGGTGCGGTGGGTGCATGCCTTCCTCGACCGGCGGCGGGGGCGGTTCGAGGAAGCCGCGGCGTTCTGGACCGCCGTCACGGGCACGCGCCTGTCTCCCCGGCGGGGCGACGACGGGGAGTTCGCCACGCTGCTGCCCGCGTCCGGCGACGCCTGCGTGAAGCTCCAGGCGGTGGGCGGTGGGCGGTGGGCGGCGGGGGCGGTGCGGCGGCCGCCCGTGTTCGCCGGCACCCGCCTCGACCAGGTCTGCCTCGACATCGCGCCCGGCGCGTACGAGGAGGAGGTCGCGTTCTGGGCGGCGCTGACCGCGTGGCCCCCGCGCCGGGGATCGCTGCCCGAGTTCACGGTGCCGGCGATGCCGGGGATGCCGGTGCGGATCCTCCTGCAGCGGCTCGGCACCGGTCCAGGCCGTTCGGCCCACGTCGACCTGGCCTGCGCCGACGCCGCGGCCGCTCGCTTACTGCACGAGCGGCACGGCGCGGCGTTCGTGGCGCGGGGGCGTCACTGGATCGTCATGCGCGACCCGGCCGGCGGGGTCTACTGCCTCACCGAGCGGGATCCGGAGACCGGCGCGCTGCCCTCCTGAGCGTCAGGCGGCGGGGCGCAGGTGCCGCAGCGCGGTGGCGAGCCGGGCCAGTTCGGCCAGCACCGCGTCCGCCGCCGTGTTCATCACGTCGTTGGGCTGCAGGCGGCCCTCCTCGTCGAGGAACTGGGTGACGAAGGGAATGGAGACCGCCTCGAACACCGGCACCATCTTCAGCGTGGTGACGACCTGCTTGAGCATCTGCACCGCCCGCGTGCCCGCCGAGACGCCGCCGTAGCTGACGAACCCGACCGGCTTGTACTGCCACTCGTGGTGCAGGTAGTCGATGGCGTTCTTCAGCACGGCGTTGAAGCCGTAGTTGTACTCCGGCGTGACGAACACGAACGCGTCACCGCGCTCGATGGTCGCGCTCCACTCCTTGGTGTGCTGGTTGACGTACTGCCGGAGCCGGGGGTGGTTCGGCTCGTCCATGAACGGCAGGTTCACCTCGGCGAGGTCGACGAGCTCGACCTCGAAGGCGTCCTGGGCCACCGCGCGCTCGTGGAACCACTCCGCGACCGGCAGCCCCGTCCGGCCCGGGCGGGTGCTCGCGATGACGATCTGCAGAACCGGCTTCGCCACAATTCCCCCAAAACAGGATTAAGCGGATATAACGCACTTAACAGTACGTTGTGATCGGTAAGAACACCGACGGGGGCGTACGGCTTCCCGCCCGCCGCTCATCCTGTCCGGGAAGGTCACCCGGATTGCTCCGGAAGGGTGATGCGCCCGCCGAGCAGCGGTTCCTCAAGGTGGCCGGGAGTGAGCAGGACACCGGAGATCCTCGACGCCAGCGCCAGGGCGGCGGGTATGTGATTGCCGATGTGGTCGTCGGCCCCCGGGTCGATGCCGAGCTCACGCAGATACCCGTCCAAACAGCCGGGGACGGCGCCGTGGCGCTGGCAGGGGAAGACCGGATCGAAGGCGGTGAGGACCTGCCCGTCGGCGGCGTAGGCGAAGTGGTCGTGCGCGTAGTCGTGTCGGCTCACCGCCACGGCTCGCCCGCCGTCCCGCGACAGCTCGCGAAGCACCTCGGGACGCACCCCCTGCCAGCCGTACTTCTCCACCGCGACGGTCCAATCTCCGAGCCCGATCACCATGACCAGGTCGCAGCGGCCGCCGGTGGCGTCGAAGCGCTCGTACACGTCCTCGTCGGTAAGCGGCCCGACGTCCTGGGGCGCGACCCCGAACCGGCGCAGGACCTCACGCTTGTCCATGCTCAGCTCTCGGCCGAGAACGAATTGGGACACGCGCTGCGGGGAGACGTCATGATCCGGCATGCACGCGAACCTATCCGCCGGGCCGCGGCACGTCGCCACGGCCCCGTAGTCCTCGGACGACTCTTCAGCGGGCGAGGTGGCGGCTGATGACGAGGCGCTGGATCTGGTTGGTGCCCTCGAAGATCTGCATGATCTTCGCCTCGCGCATGTAGCGCTCGACACGGAACTCGCGCGTGTAGCCGTACCCGCCGAAGACCTGGACCGCGTCGGTGGTGACCCGCATCGCGGTGTCGGTCGCGACCAGCTTGGCGACGCTGGCCTGCCTGCTGTACGGCAGGCCGGCGTCGCGGCGGCGGGCCGCGTCGAGGTAGGTCGCCCTGGCGCAGTCCACCCCGGCGGCCATGTCCGCGAGCAGGAAGCCGAGCCCCTGATGGTCGATGATCTTCTTGCCGAACGCCTCGCGCTCCTTGGCGTACGCGACGGCCTCGTCGAGCGCGGCCTGGGCGAGGCCGACGGCGCAGGCGGCGATGCCCAGCCTGCCGGAGTCGAGCGCGCCGAAGGCGATGGGCAGGCCCTGGCCCTCCCCGCCGATGAGGCGGTCGGCCTCGACCAGCACGCCGTCCCAATGGGCGGTCGTGGTGGGGATGGCGTGCAGGCCCATCTTCTCCTCGGGGCGGCCGAAGGTCAGGCCCTCGGCGGCGCCCGGGGCGAGGAAGCAGGAGACGCCGCGCGGGCCGGAGCCGGTGCGGGCGAACAGCGCGTAGAAGTCCGCCCGGCCGCCGTGGGTGATCCACGCCTTGGTGCCGGTGATCCGGTAGCCGTCCTCGGTCTTCTCGGCCTTGCAGGTCAGCGCCGCGGCGTCCGACCCGGCCTGGGGTTCCGACAGGCTGTAGCCGCCGACCAGCCGCCCGGCGAGCATGTCCGGCAGCCAGCGCTCCCGCTGCTCCGGGGTGCCGTACACCGCCACGGGCAGACACGACAGCGTGTGCACGCTGACCGCGACCGCGACGGCGGCCCAGCGCGCGGCCAGCTCCTCGATCACCTGGAGATACACCTCGTACGGCTGGCCGCCCCCGCCGTACTCCTCCGGGTAGGGCAGGCCGAGGAGTCCGGCGGCGCCGAGCGTGGCGAACAGGCCCTCGGGGTAGGTCTCGGCGCGCTCGTGCTCGTCGACGCGGCGGGCGAGTTCCTTGTCGGCGATCTCACGGGTCAGCTCGATGAGGTCCCGGGCGTCCTGGCCGGGGAGCAGACGGTCGACGGTCACGGTGCCTCCGAAAGTCACTGAGCCTCCACAATCACGGTGCCACCACGATCACGACGCCACCACGATCACGACGCCACCACGATCACGGTGCCTCCACGAGTGCGGGGTCGTCCAGCCGGGCGAGAAGGGTGGCAGCGCGGTCGCGGAACTCGGCCACACGGGCGAGCTTGATGTCCTCGTATCCCCGGATCAGGTCCGGCAGGGCGGCGATCTCGGCGACGGCCGCGGCGGTCGCCGGGGTGAGCCGGCCGAGCGCGCGCCGCACCAGCTCGCGATACTCCACGACCAGCGTACGCTCCACCCGGCGGACGGCCGCGTGCCCGAACACGTCGAACGCGGTGCCGCGCAGCACGCGGGCGGCCCGCAGCCCGCGGAACACGACGCCGGCGGACCGGCGCAGCCTGATCTTGCGCTTCAGGCCCATCGCCCGCAGCAGCGGCGGGTGCAGCAGCACCGACACGGCGGCGCCCGGGCCGAACTCCCGCTCGCGCCGGGCCCGCTCCACCGGGTCGAGGTGCAGCCGGGCGACCTCGTACTCGTCCTTGTACGCCATGAGCTTGTGCAGCCCCCGGGCGTACGCGAGCCCCACGCGCACGCCGGCCTCCTCCCCCGCCCGCTCGGCGGCCAGCGCCGCCACCCGGCGCACGTCCTGTTCGTACGAGCGGGCGTAGGCCGCGTTCTGGTAGCCGGTGAGGTCGGCGACGCGCACGGCGAGCGTCTGCTCCAGCTCACCGCTCGCGTCGGCGTCGACCGGCACCGGGGGCGGCGGCGCGATCACTGACTGCGGGGTCGCGGCCCGGAACACGGCCTCGCGGTCGATCACGGCGGCGCGCCCCCAGCGGAAGGCCGCGAGGTTCTGTTCCACCGCGGCCTTGTTGAGGCGGATGGCCCGCTCGATCGCGTCCGCCGAGATCGGGATGCAGCCGTGCTGGTAGGCCGCGCCGACGAGCACGAGGTTGGCGGGCATGTGGTCGCCGAACAGCGCCTCGGACAGCGCTCCGGCGTCCAGATGGAGGACCGCGTCAGGCACGGTGGCCGACGCGATGCGGGCGACCGCGTCCTCGGGTCCGGGGAGCGCGGCACGGCCGGTGACCATGGCGGCCGTCGGCACGATCGCGGTGTTCACGACGGCGACCGTACGCCCGGGCGAGGCGACGGCGAGGGTGTCGTCCGCGGCGGCGCCGAGCACGTCGAAGCCGACGAGGACGTCGGCGGTGCCGCGGGCGGCGCGCACCGAGCCGGTGATCGGCCGCGGGGAGATCCGCACGTCGCTGACGACGGGACCACCCTTCTGCGCCAGCCCGGTCTGGTCCAGGCCGGCGGCGTGCAGGCCGTCGAGGTGGGCGGCCATCTGCAGGATCTGCGAGACGGTCACCACCCCGGTGCCGCCGATGCCCGGCATCCGCAGCAGCGCCGAGCGGTCCGGGAACCGCGGCACGGGTTCGGTCAGCGCCACCGGCGGCCCGGGCACCGTACGCGGGGCCCGGGGACGTGGCTCGACGAGCAGGAACGACGGGCAGTCGCCCTTGAGGCAGCTCAGGTCGGAGTTGCACGACGCCTGGTGGATGCGGGTCTTGCGGCCGAACTCGGTCTCCACCGGCTGGACGGACAGGCAGGTGGACACGTCCCCGCAGTCGCCGCAGCCCTCGCACACACGCTCGTTGACCACCACCCTGGCCGGCGCCGCGGGCAGCTTGCCGCGCTTGCGCAGCCGTCGCTCCTCGGCCGCGCAGCGGTCGTCGTGGATCAGCACGGTCACCCCGTCGATCGCGGCGAGCTCCTTCTCCACGGCCGCGAGGTCGTCGCGGTGCCGTACGGACGCGAGCGGCGCCAGCCGGACGCCCCGGTAGGTCTCGGGCTCCGGGGTGGTGATCACGACCCGGCGCACGCCCTCGGCCGCCAGCCACCGCGTCAGCGCAGGGACGTCGAGGCGGCCCTCGGCGCGCTGCCCGCCGGTCATCGCCACCGCGTCGTTGTAGAGCAGCTTGTACGTCATCGAGACGGCGGCCGCGACGGCGGCGCGTACGGCCAGCGAGCCGGAGTGGTGGAAGGTGCCGTCGCCGAGGTTCTGGGTGAAGTGGCGGTCGGAGGTGAAGGGGGCCAGGCCGAACCACTGGGCGCCCTCGCCCCCCATCTGCGTCATGCCGACCTGCCTGCCGCGTCCGTTCCCGTCCAAGGCGATCATGGCATGGCAGCCGATGCCCGCGCCCACCAACGTGTCGTCGGAGGCGCGCGTGGAGGCGTTGTGCGGGCAGCCCGAGCAGAAGTACGGCGTGCGGGCGGCGACCAGCGGGAGCGTACGGCGCTTCGCTCGGGTCGCGGACGGGGCGGGCGACAGGATGGCCGCCTGCCGGGGAAGCCGGTCAGGGCCGAGGCAGGTGGCGAGCGCCCCGGCCACGTCCTCGGCGCCGAGCGTGCCGCGCGCCGTCAGCAGTTCCCGGCCGATGACGTCGGGACGCTGCCCGGTGTCGTACAGCGCCTGCTTGAGGTGCCCCTCCAGGAACGGCACCTTGTCCTCGACCACGATCACCCGGTCGAGCCCGGCGGTCATGGCGGCGAGGTCGTCGTACGCGAGCGGGAACGGCATGGCGAGCCGGATGAGCCGCAGGCCGAGGTGGTCCATCGCGGCCTCGTCCAGGCCGAGGTCGGCCAGGGCGCGCAGGACCACGGCGTAGGAGGTGCCGGACGCGAGCACGCCCGTCGTGGCCCGCGGCGCGTCGTGGGTGACCCGGTTGAGGCCGTTCGCGCGGGCGTACTCGCGGGCCAGGCCGAGCCTGCGGGTGAGCATGTCGTGCTCGGCCTCCAGCGAGGGCGGGCCGACCAGGGTGGGCGGCGCCCCGCGGTCGGCGCGGTCCGGCGCCGGGACACCGGACCGGATGGTCGCGCGCAGCGATCCGAGGTCGACGGTGGCGGAGGCGTCGGCGACGTCCGCGACGATCTTCAGGCCGGCCCACAGGCCGGTGGCCCGCGACAGCGCCACCGCGTGCAGCCCGAGCTCGACGACCTCGGCCACCGAGCCGGGGGCGAGCAGCGGCATCGACAGGCTCTGGCACATCGGCTCGCAGGAGCTGGGCACGGTCGACGACTTGCTGCCGGGGTCGTCGCCGATCCAGGCCACCGCGCCGCCGAGCGGCGCGGTGCCGGCGAGGTTGCCGTGCCGGATCGCGTCGGCGGCCCGGTCGAGGCCCGGGTTCTTCCCGTACCAGAACCCGGTCACCCCCTCGTGCCGGCGGCCCGGCACCTGGGCGAGAAGCTGGGTGCCCGCGACCGCCGTCGCCGCGAGCTCCTCGTTGAGGCCGGGCCGGGCCACCACGCCCGCCTCTTCGAGGAACCGCGCGGCCCTCGCCATCTCCAGGTCGACCCCGCCCAGCGGCGAGCCGGGATATCCGGAGACGAAGACCCGCGTGTCCAGGCCGCGCGCGGCGTCGAGGCGGCGCTGCTCCAGGGTCAGCCGGACGAGGGCCTGGACGCCCGAGATCAGCACGGTGCCGTTCTCGGCCGCGTACTTGTCGTCGAGCGAGACGGGAGGCGTGGACACGGGCGAACCTCCTGAGGTCTGGGGGTGGCCCACAGCACACCAATGTCCCGGCGTACGCGCAAGCATCACGCGAGAAGGGGCCGCAAAGACGCAAAAAGATGGAGGAGCCCGCCCGGACCGCTACTGTTCTTTGCGCCGACGCCGGCGACGAGAGGGAGCGTGCCCATGGCGGAGATCGACGACATCGACCACCGGCTGCTGCGCCTGCTGCGCGAGGACGGGCGCAGGACGTTCTCCGAGATGGCCGCCGAGATCGGCCTGTCGGTGGCCGCGGTGAAGCGGCGGGTCGACCGCCTGCGCGAGATCGGCGTCATCACCGGCTTCACCGTGCGGATCGACTACGCCAAGCTCGGCTGGGGCATCGAGGCGTTCACCGAACTGCGCTATCCCGGCACCACGCCGGTCGGCAAGATCGTCCGTACCGCCACGGACGTGCCGGAGGTGCAGGAGGTGTTCACCATCGCGGGCGACCCGGACGCGCTCATCCACGTCCGCGTCCGCGACCTCGGCCACCTCCAGCAGGTCATCGACCGGCTGCGCCGCGCCGGCGACGTGACAGGCACCAAGACCCTGCTCGTGCTCGGCTCGTGGACCCGCGACATCGGGCCGGTCGAGGACCTCAGTCGTCGTCCTCCCGCGCGCTGAGGCCGGTGGCGTTCAGGAAGTCGACCAGCGGGCCGTCGGCCAGCCTGCCGGACTGGTACGCCTTTCTCAGCTTGATGAGCAGGTCGCGGACGCGCCGCGCGGCCTTGTCACCCCTGTCCCGGCCCCTGGACATGTCCCTGGCCGTCTTCCTGATCGCCTCGTGGGCGTCGCGGGCCAGCTTCGGCTCGATCCCGCCCCGGCTCTCCTGCTCCTGGACGGCGTGGTCGAAGGCGGCCAGCCACTCCTGGTAGCTCCGGTAGACGCGGCGCGTGGACGGCGTGGGCGACGGCTTCGGAGACGGACTGTGGGACGGTGTCCTGGACAGCCGGGGCGTCGGACTGGCCGTGACCTTCCTCGTCGGGGTGGGTGACGTCCCGGCGCCGGTGGCCGCCGGCGACTGGGCGGCGACCGCGGGTTCCGCCTGCCCGCCGCCGTCGGACAGCGCCGCCACCCCGATCGTGACCGCGGCGAGCCCCGCCACCGCGGCGCCGAGCCGGATGAGCGTGCGCCGCTCGGGCGACGCCCCCGGAGTACGCCCGGGAGGGCCGGCGGGCGGCGGGGCGTCGAGCAGCGCGGTGTCGCCCGCACGCGCGCCGTCCGTGTAGGACGCCTGCGGCGGGGGCGGCGCCGGTGTCCCGGCCCTCCGGACGGGCTCCCCCGCGGAGAGGGCGACGGCCGCCAGGACCCGGCGCGCGACCTCCGCGTCGGCGGGACGGGCGGCGGGGTCCTTGGCCAGCAACGCCATGATCAGGCGCTCCAGCTCGGCGGGGATGTCGGGGCGGTGCCGTCCGGGCGGCACCGGGGCCTGGTGGATGTGCTGATACACCAGCTCCGGAGCCGACCCGGTGAACGGCGGATGCCCGCACAGCAGCTCGTAGCAGACGCATCCCAGTGCGTAGAGATCGCAGGCGGCCCCGCCGCCCCTGCCGTCGATCTGCTCCGGAGCCAGGTAGGCGGCGGTGCCGACGACGGTGCCCACCATGGTGAGCCGCGCCGCCTCGGTCGCCACCTGGGCGACGCCGAAGTCGACCACCTTGAGCACGCCGCTCGCGGTGAGGTGCAGGTTGGCGGGCTTGACGTCCCGGTGCACGACCCCGGCGCGGTGGGCGGCGTCCAGGCCCGCGGCGGCCTGGCTCATGAGGTCGCACGCCTCCGCCACGCCGTACCGTCCCCGGTCGAGCAGCTCGGCGGCCAGGCTGCGGCCGGTGAGCAGCTCCATCACCAGGTACGGCCGCGCGTCCTGCTCGCCCACGTCGAGCACCGTCACCACGTTCGGATGGACGACGCGGGCGGCGGCACGGGCCTCGCGGGCGAAGCGCTCCCGCGAGGCGACCCCGGCGACCTGCGGCGCGAGGATCTTCACCGCCACGGGACGGTGCGCCCGCAGGTCCCGGCCCCGCCAGACCTCGCCCATCCCGCCCTGGCCGATCAGCTCCTCCAGCTCGTAACGACCGCCGAGCATGGACGGCACCACGTCCCGCACCTCCCCATCGCGACCGCGCCCAGATGATCGGGAGCCAACCTATCCTCTCGGGCAGGCCGGGCGGGAACGGGCGGTCGGGCCGGATCGGCCCGGATCGATCACGGTGGCGGCGCCGTGCTCGAACGCAGGGAGATCGGCTGGGAGAGCAGAACGTGACGGGGCGGCGTGCCGGGCTCGGCCATGCGCTGGGCCAGCAGTTCGACGGCCCTTTCGGCCATGTCGGTGATCGGGACGTCGGCCGCGGTGAGCGGCGGGTGGAACTCCTCGGCCCAGTGCCGCCCCACGACTCCGGTGACGGAGAACTGCCGGGGTACGGCGCGGCCGAGGCGTCGCAGCGCGCGCTCGATGCCGGGCAGGGCCGCCTCGTTCACCGTGACGACGCCGGTCACCCCCGGCCGGGCCGCCAGCAGGTCCTCCACGCAGGTCTCACCTGCCGTCGCCTCGTCGGGGCAGCACGAGGCGGTCGCGGCCAGGGAGCGTTCCGCCGCGGCGGCGTTGAACCCGTCCAGGGCGCGGCGGGCCGGGCCGTAACCGGAGTCCAGGAACTCTCGCGGCCGGTTGATCAGGGCGATCTCGCGATGCCCGAGGTCGGCCAGATGACGCACGCAGCTCGCGACGAGCCCGTGGTAGTCCAGATCCACCCAGTATCCGGTCGCGGCGTCCGCGGTATGGCCGATCGCCACGAAGGGCACGCCGGACTCCCGCAGGCGGGCGGCCCTCGCGTCGCGCAGCCGGACCTCCATCAGGATCACACCGTCGACGCGGCGACCGCGGACCATCCGCTCGAACGAGCGGTCGTGCTCGCCGCCGCTGGGCGACAGCAGCACGTCCAGCTCGCGCCGGCCGGCGGCGGCCACGATGTCGGCGACGAAGCCGAGCTGGATCGGAGTCAGCCGCCGCCCGGCGGGCGGGATGACCAGGCCGATGGTACGGGTGCGGCCCTCCGCCAGGGCTCTGGCGCTGGCGTTGGGCCGGTAGCCGACGTCGTCGATGACCTGCAGGATGCGCCGGCGGGTCGCGGCGGAAACCGCCCGCTTGCCGCTGAGAGCGTAGGAGACCGTGCTCCGCGACACGCCCGCCCGCCTGGCGATCTCCCCGATGTTCACCCGTCCCCCGCGGCAACTCATCGACACGATGTTTCGAATCGATTCGACAGCTGGTTATGCAGGCTACGCACGCGTGCGCGCTCGTGTCAAAGCCGCCGTGTCCCCCGTTCGAGTCGCCGTTGTCGGGCGGCGGCGAGGATGAGGTAGGCGCTGGCCGTCCAGGTGTAGGCGCGGTCGCGCAGCCCCTCACCGGTGCGGGCGTCGAAGTTCTCCGCGAAGCCCGAGCGCTCGCAGAGCCTCAGGAAGCGGGCGCTGATCTCGTCGGCCAGCCCGGTGTGGCCGGCGCGGCGCAGGCCGTCCTCGATGAGGACCGTCGAGGGGGCCCAGATCGGTCCGCGCCAGTAGCCGTCGTCCTGGTAGTGCTCGGACGCGGGGTGTTCGGTGGCCGGTCCGAACGCGGTCAGGTGCGTGGCGATGCGTGCGGCGAGCGCCGTGTGCACCGGCCCGGGGAGCTCGTCGCCGAGCACGATGGGCATGAGGTCGAGCAGGCTGGAGCTGCGCCAGGTGCTCCCCGAGTGCGCGCCGCGGGCGACGAACCCGTCCCCCGTCCACAGCTCGGCGAGCAGCGCGTCGCGCATCCGGTCGGCGGCGCCGGACCAGCGGGCCGCCGCGGCGGGGTCCGGGGCCCGGCGGGACAGTTCGCGCATCTGCAGGATGAGGAAGGCGGCCAGGTCGGCGGTCTCCACGACGCGTTCGGGGTCGAACGTGGTGGCGTTGTCCCAGCCGCTGTCGTTGCCGTGCTGGTAGTGCGGCAGCTCACGGCCGGGGACACGACGCGCCGTGAGCCAGAAGGTCGTCCAGCGTTCGAGCAGCCGGTAGACCTCCTCCGGCTCGGCCGCCGGTGGGAGGCGGCGCAGGGCCCAGCCGTGGATGGGCGGCTTGACGAAGTTGTAGAGGATCTCCGAGTGGGTGACGGAGTCGGGCAGCGCGCCGGCGTCGTCCTGGTGGTCGAAGGGCAGCCGGAACTGGTCCCAGGCCAGGCCGGGCAGGCCGTCCGCGAGGGCGATGGCGTTGAAGCAGTGGTCCCAGCTCCACACCTTGTCCATCCAGTGCTTGGACATCAGCACGGCGGGCCGGGCGACGAACCCGGCCGGGCGCACGGTCGCCGACCACAGGACGTAGGCGGCCAGCTCCGCCGCGGGCGTCCGGTCGCTGCGCCAGGGCGCGACCGCCGCGGTGAACGCGTCGAACTCGGCCCGCGCCGCCTTGACCACCTGCTCGAACGTGTCGGTGCCGCTGTAGGGGGCGCGAGCCGTCTCGTACTCCTCGACGGCGATCTCCCACTCGCCGCTCAGGACGACGCCCCGTTCGGCGGTGCCGAGCGCCTGCGCGCCCCGCGCCTCGGCCTGCCCGGCGAGCACCGTGACCCGGTAGCGGCGCCCGGTCTGATAGACGGTGAAGACGAACGATCCGTCCACCGGGTCCTGGTAGAAGTACGGGCCGCTGAACGGCGTCAGGACGGGGTCGGCGGCCAGGAGGCTCAGCCCGAGGCCCCGGCCGCGCAGCCGCACCGTGTCGGCGTTCTCGTACGCGAGGTCGATCCGGCCGCCGGCGCGGCTCCAGGTGAGCTGGTGGGGCCTGGCGGTGACGTCGCTCTCGGCGGACGGCGCCAGCCGCAGGATCGGATGCATCCCGGTCTGATGAGAGACCAGATGCACGTCCCGGGCGTAGGTCTTCTCGCCGACCACCGGCGAGAAGCCGAACCAGGAGCCGCGGTAGCTGAACGGGATTTCCCGCAGGGAGAACACCGGGCCTGAAGCGGCGACGGTCATGAAGAGGGGGTCCCTTCTCGAAAAGGTTCAGTCCTTGACGGCGCCGGCGGTGACGCCCGCGGCGACGTAACGCTGGGCGACGACGAGCAGGACGGTGGCCGGGATGGACGCGACCACGGCGGTGGCCATGATGGCGTTCCACTCCTGGTTGTTGTTGCCGATGTAGTGGTAGATGCCGAGCGTGATCGGCTGGTGGGCGCCGCCCTGGTCGAGGGTGGAGGCGAAGACGAAGTCCGACCAGGCCCACAGGAACGCGAACAGCGACACCGTGATGATCGAATTGCGGGAGACCGGAAGCACGATCGACCAGAAGGCGCGCACCACCCCGGCGCCGTCCACCCGGGCCGCCTGCAGCAGCTCCTCGGGAATGCCGGACATGAACGTGGTGAGGATCAGCACCGCGAACGGCACCGCGAGGGTGGAGTCGGCCACGATCAGCCCTGGGACCGTGTTCAGCACGCCGGTGGTGAGGAAGATGGCGTAGAAGCCCATCGCCATGATGATCCCGGGGATCATCTGGGCGATCAGCAGCACGAAGCTCAGCACGCCGCCCCCGCGCGGCCGCAGCTTGGCCAGCGAGTACGCGGCCGGCGCCGAGACCAGCAGGGTCAGGAGCACGGTGCCCAGCCCGACGACCAGGCTCACCCCCAGGTAGGGCAGCTGCCGCTCCAGCACCGCCCGGTAGCCGTCCAGCGTGCCGTGGACCGGGAACCAGTACGGCGGCGTCTTGCGCATGTCCTGGTCCCGCGTGAACGACACGTTGACCATCCAGTAGACCGGGAACAGCATCACGGCCGTCAGCGCCAGCCCGACGGCGGTCTTGAGACGCCTCATGCCGCGGCCTGCCGTCGCTGCACGCGGATGTAGACGAGCCCGAAGGCCAGCGCCATGAGAATCAGCAGATTGCCCACCGCCGCGCCGGGGCCGAAGGAGGGCACGAGGTTGCCGAAGCCGAGCCGGTAGGACCAGGTGGCGAACGTGGTGGAGGAACCGCTCGGCCCGCCCTTGGTCATGATCCAGATGATGTCGAACACCTTGAGCGTGTAGACCAGCCCCAGCAGGACGGTGATCGCCGACACGGGGCGCAGCAGCGGGAAGGTCACCCGCCGGAACCGCTGCCAGGCGCCGGCTCCGTCCAGCGCCGCCGCCTCGTACACGGCCGAGGGGATCGCCTGCAGGCCGCTGTAGAGCACGACCAGGTTGAACGGGATGCCGATCCAGATGTTCGCGATGATCACCGACCAGAGCGACCAGTCGGGGGAGGTCAGCCAGTTGACCGGGCCGGCGCCGACCCGGCTCAGGGCGGCGTTGACCACGCCGGAGTCGCTGTTGAGCATCCACGACCAGGTCGAGGACGACACGATCAGCGGCAGCAGCCACGGCACCAGGAACAGCGCCCGCAACGTCGCCGAAAGCCGGAAGTTCTTCTGGAAGAACAACGCCAGCGCCAGCCCGATGGCGAACTGGAAGGCCAGCGACACCAGCGTGAACACGATCGTGTGCCACAGTGCCGGGCCGAACGTGGCGTCGGCGAACACCTTGGCGTAGTTGGCGAATCCGGCGAACGGCGCGTCCCCCCGCACGAACGAGCGCACCGTGTAGTTCCGCAGGCTCAGCTCGACGTTGCGATACAGCGGGTAGGCGTAGAAGACCAGCAGGTAGACGACGACGGGGGCGAGGAACGCCCACGCCGCCCACTGCCCCGCTGCCCCCTGTCCCGGGCGAGTGCGTCCCGCCCGGCGCTCCCGCCCCTGAGCGGGGACGGGGGCGCGGGCGGTACGCACCGGCGTTCGTGTCACTCGGCTCATGCTCATTACTGCGTCGCGCTCGCCGCCGCCGACTGCGCCGCCGCCATCGCCTCCTGCGGAGCCGTGGAACCGCTCAGCGCCGCCTGCACCGCGCCCCACATGGGCTCGGAGATCTTCGGATACTTCGTGCCGAGGTTGTCGCTGGTGCGGCCCTTGGCCGCCTTGACCGCCTCCACCCACACCTTCAGCTCGGCGTTCTGCTCGACCTGCTTGGCCTGCACCGCTTCCGTGGGCGCGATGTACGACAGCGTCGTCGTCGTGGTGAGGGAGTTGTCCGTGCTCGTCAGGCAGCTCACGAGCTTCTGGGAGGTGGCGTAGCGGGCGGTGTCCGACTGCACCGGGATGCCGACGAACTCGCCGCCGGTCGGGGCGGGAGCCGTGCCGCCGTCCTTGCCGGGGATCGGGATGATGCCGTAGTCGAAGCCGGTCTTCTTGGCGTTGGCGAGCTGCCAGGTGCCGTTCTCCGCGAAGGCGTAGTCGCCGCCGGCGAACTCCTGCCAGCTCGTCGTCTGGGTGTTGTTGATGACCGAGTTGGGGGCGTAGCCCTTCTTGAGCCAGTCGGCCCACAGGGCCACCGCCGAGACGCCCTCGGGCGAGTCCAGTTTGGTGAGGTTCGCGCCGGAGCCCCAGAACCACGGCAGGAACTGGAAGCTGCCCTCCTCGGTGCCGATGGCCGAGAACGTGATGCCCTTCTTGCCCGCCGCCTTCACCTTCTCCAGCGCCGCGGTCAGCGACGCCCAGTCCTTCACCGCCGCCGCGTCCACCCCGGCCTTCTTCAACACCTCCTTGTTGTAATAGAGGGCGAGGGTGTTCGCCCCGATCGGGACCCCGTACGTCTTGCCGCCGATCTGGCCCGCCGCGAGGAGGTTCGGCGCGATCGACGAGACGTCGAGCCTGTTCTCCTCGGTCGTCGTCAGCACGCCGGCCTCGGCCAGCGTCGAGACGACCGGGTTGTCCACGATGAGCACGTCGGGTGAGTTGCCCTGCTGGGCCGCCAGCAGCGCCTTGTTCGTCAGATCGCTGGTGTCGTAGCCGGTCCGCTCGACCTTCGTCCCCGCCTGGGTGCCGCACGTTTCCAGCAGCTTCACCCATTCGGAGCTCTTGTCGTACTGGGGGTACGGATCCCAGATCGTGTAGGTCCCGCTCCCGGCGGCCTGGCTCGAGCTCGTCGAAGCACCGCCGCCGGACGGTGACGAGCAGGCGGCCAGCCCGGCGGCGGCGGCGGCCAGCACCGCCGCGCCCATGCCGGTCACACGCCGGCCGCTTGACCCTGATCTCATTGACGTGACCTCCGCTGACAGCGTTACGCGCCTGTTTCCGATTGGAGTCGAACCGATTCGGCGAATCGGTTCGCTGACGATAGGCCCGGTTCGTCGTCTCCGTCAATGGGATGCGCGGCAGGATTTGCGGATCGCCGCCGATGTGCGCCGTAACGGCTTCCCGGCTTCGCCCCGCTGCCGTGCCGGGCGGGCGCCGTGACACGCGTCCGCGCGTGACGGCGCGATGACGATGACGTGCCGCGAGGGTTTCCGGCCCTTGACCACTTCGCGGCACCCCGCTTATCGTCCAGTCGAATCGATTCGCCGAATCGATTCGACTCACCACTCACTCCCCCCGCGAATGGGACAGCGCATGGCCGTACCCTTGTCCGGGCGAGCACGCAGGCTCGCGCCTCACGCCGTTCTCGTCTCCGCCCTCGCGATGACCGCGATCCCCCTTGCCGCCTTACCGGCGCACGCCTCACCGACCGACAGCGCCGGCGCACCGGCACTCGTCCTCCACTACGACTTCGAAGGCGACCTGTCGAGCGGCGTCGTCGAGGACCGCTCCCCGTCCGGTCTCGACGGAGCCCTGGCCAACCCCGGGTCGGCCAAGGCCGCCGCGGGTCCCGACGGCACGCAGGCCCTGTCGCTGCCCGGCGGCCCGACCGGCTCGGCGACCGCCCCCTACGTGACGATCCCGAACGGCCTGTTCCGCGACCGCCACGCGATGACCGTCTCCACCTGGCTGAAGTGGGCGGGCGGCGCCGACTTCCAGTGGGTCTACAACCTCGGCAAGGACGCCGCGACCGCCACCTTCGTCACCCCGTCCTACGCGGGCGACGCGACCACGAGATCGTCCATCAAGCCGGTCAACGGCAGCGCCGAGGTGGGGGTGCCGGGCGCGCAGAAGCTGCCCACCGGTCAGTGGGTCAACCTCGTCACCACGATCGACGGCAGGACCCTCACCTACTACGTGAACGGCGTGGCCATCGGCAGCACCACCGCGCAGATCGACCTGGCCGCGGTGATGCACTCCGACCGCAACGGCACCTCCGGCTTCCTGGGCAAGCCGTTCTGGGGCGGGCACCCCTTCCTGGCCGGCGACCTGGACGACTTCCGCGTCTACGACGCCGCCATGAACGCCGAGCAGGTCGCGGAGCTCGCCGGAGACCACAAGGCCACTCTCACCAAGGTCGAGCAGACCTCCTTCGAGATCGTCACCTACCCGGGCACCGCGCCGGCACTGCCCGCGACCGTCAACGCGCAGTTCTCCGACGGCATCCGCCGGGGCGTGCCGGTCACCTGGGAGGCGGTCGACCCGGCCGGTTACGCCAAGCCGGGCAGGTTCACCGTCAAGGGCACCGCGTACGGGACCACGGTCGAGGCCGCGGTCAAGGTCGTCGCCAACGACCTGACCATCGACCTCGGCACCGAGACCGGCGCCTTCCACGGCGGCGCGTCGGGCACCCTGTACGGCGTGTACGGCGAGGGCGTGCCTACCTCCAACCTTCTCGAGGGCATGCGGCTGCGCACGGTCGCGACGAAGGCCCAGGACGGCCTGCAGCACCCCGGCGCCGACGCGCTGGAGGTGGTCAAGCCGCTCGCCGACAGCACCGGCGGCGACGTGTACATCTACATGACCGACATCTACCGCGGCTTCCCCTACCAGTGGCCCGGCGACACTCCCGAGGCCAGGCTGGACGACTTCAAGGCCAAGATCGCCAAGCAGGTCGACCAGGTCCTCAAGCTCGACCCCAAGTATCAGGACCACATCGTCTTCGTGCCGTTCAACGAGCCCGAGGGCAACATGTTCGGCACCGGCGCGTGGAGCTACAACAAGATCAATTGGCTGAGCGACCCCCAGTACTACTTCAAGGCCTGGGACGAGGTCAACGCCCTGATCAAGGGCAGGATGCCGAAGGCCAGGATCGCCGGCCCCAACACCAGCGTGCTGTACGACCAGGTGCAGGGCTTCCTGCGGCACGCCGTACAGGCGGGGACGGTCCCCGAGGTCATGACCTGGCACGAGCTGGGCGACCCGGCCCGCATCCGCACCAACGTGGCGAAATACCGCCAGTGGGAGCAGTCCATCTTCACGGGCACCCCGTACGAGGGCAGGCAACTCCCGATCAACCTGGACGAGTACGCCTTCAACTACCACACCTCGGTGCCCGGCCAGATGGTCCAGTGGGCCTCGGCCATCGAGGAGTCGAAGGTCGACGCCGACATCGCGTACTGGAACATCGACGGCAACCTGTCCGACTCGGCCGTGCAGGCCAATCGCGGCAACGGCCAGTGGTGGCTGCTCCACGCCTACGGCCAGATGACCGGCAACACGGTCAAGGTCACCCCGCCGCGGCCGAACGTCAGCTACACGCTGCAGGGCGTCGCGACACTCGACAAGGCCAAGGCACAGGCCCGCGCGCTGTTCGGCGGAGCGTCCGGTCTCGTCGGCATCCACTTCAACGACGTCGACACCACGCTGTTCGGCGGCACGGTGCACGCCCTGATCCAGGAGATCCCCTGGACCGGCCAGATCGGCGACTCCGCGCAGCCCCGCGTCGTCGCCGAGCTGAACCGGAAGGTGACGGACGGCGCGGTGAGCTTCGAGTTCGGGTCCGCGCTGCCCGCGTTGAAGGAGTCGTCGGCCTACCAGATCATCCTCACCCCCGGCGACCACGCCGCCTCCGGCACTCCGGCGACCACGCTCTGGCAGGCCACGTACGAGGCGGAGGACGCCGGCCACACCGGCGCGGCGTACAGCAGGAACGGCCCCGAGGGGACTCCGTCCGACGTCGGCAGGTTCTACACCTCCGGCGGCTACGACGTCGGCGGGCTGCGCACCGGCTCCGACGTCACGCTGAACTTCTCGGTGTCGGTCCCGCGGGACGGCACGTACGACCTGTCGGTCTTCGCGAACTCGCTGAACACCTCCAGCGCGGTCCAGGCACAGGGCCCGACCAACGTCTTCCTCCGGGTCGACGGCAAGGACGAGCGGGAGCTCCACCTTCCGCTGGGGTACAAGTGGGTGGTCTGGGACCACACCGACACGAAGGTCACGCTGTCCAAGGGGGACCACACGATCACCCTGGCCGCCAGGAGCCTTGACGGCACCCGCGCCACCAAGGGGGACGCGATCGTCGACAAGATCGACCTGTCTCTCGCCAACCCGGCCGCGAGCGAGGCGATCTACGAGGCCGAGTACGCCACGCTCGACGGAGCGAGCACCGGCTACAGCGAGAAGAAGGTGTCCGGCTCCGGCGTGGCCGACCTGCGCAAGGGACAGTCGGCGACGTTCTGGGTCTACTCGCCGGGCGACGGCGAGTCCACGCTCGGCGTGGACCTGCGCGGCGGCGGCAAGGGCACGCTGACCGTCAACGGGCAGGAGATCACCGAGCCCTCCGGGTCCTCCCAGGTCAAGACGTTCCTGTCCGGCGGCGTGAACAAGATCACCTACACTGCGCGGACGGGCCGGGTGCGGCTGGACCGGCTGCGGGTCGAGAAGACCGAGGGCACGCTCGCCCCGACCTGGTATGAGGCGGAGTCGGCCCACGTCGCCGGCGCCGCCAAGGTGGCCGCCTATCCGCTGGCGAGCGGCGGGAAGGCCGTCACCGGCATCGGCGGCGCCCCCGGCAACGCCGGCACCCTGACCTTCGACGTCACCGCCCCCAGGAACGGGACGTACGCGCTGACCGTTCGCTACTCCAATCCCGAACAGTCCCCCGCGTCCCACTACAACCCCGACCCGCTGGCCCGCCACGCCGAGATCTCCGTCAACGGCGCCGCTCCGCAGCGGGCCTGGTTCCCCCACTCGTTCCACGCCGACAACTTCTGGGAGCTGACCATCCCCGTCCAGCTCAGGAAGGGAGCCAACACCGTCGCCTTCGCCTCGCGAGAACTGCCGAACTTCGACGGCGACACCTACATCTCCGAGACCTTCCCGGACATCCTGCTCCGATCGAAGTACGCCCCGATCATCGACAAGATCGCGGTGACCCCGATCGCCGGGTAGCACGCCGGGCACATCAGCCGGGCGGGGCCGTCGGCCCCGCCCGGCATTCCTGTTTTCCCGCCACCTTTCCCCCCACGGTGACGGCGGCGCATCGGCACCCCGCGGCACGGCCCGGGCGGCCGGCCCGGCCGCCGCCTGTCGTGACCGTTGCCCGGCCTGCCCCAGCGGGAACCGGTTCAGGCCGGACGGGCCCGGACGCCGTCGAGGGCCATGCCCAGCACTCGCTCTCGCTGGTCGTCGTCGACGAACCCGCCCCCGGTGATGCCGGAGATCATCCGCAGGACGTCGTCGAAGCTCACGTCGCCGCGGACCACCCCGGCCTCCCTCGCCCGCTCGAACAGCGGCTCCCCCGCCTCGTACATCGCGGCCCGGCTCGACCGCATCATCTCCGAGTCGCGGTTGAGCGCCTCGTAGATGGCCCGCTTGGTGGCCGCGTAATCCACGAACCGGCGCAGCCAGGCGGCCAGCGCCTCCCACGGCGGCAGGTCCGCGACCTGCCCCGCCGCGTTGCACAGCTCGTCGATCTCGTCCAGGTAGACGCTGTCGAACAGGTCCTGCCGGGTGGGGAAGTTGCGGTAGAGCGTGCCGATGCCGACACCGGCGCGCCGGGCGACGTCCTCCAGCGAGGCTCCCGTGCCGTGTTCGGCGAACGCCTCACGCGCGGCGGCGAGCAGCGCGTCGAAGTTGCGCCGCGCGTCGGCGCGCTGGGGGCGCCGCACCCTCGTCCGGGGGCCTTCGGCCGCCTTCTCGTTCACCGGGATCCTCCCGAGGTTGTATCGGAGGCATACCTCCGCTAATGTGGAGGCACGCCTCAACTTTAGCAGGCGGGCGTTCGCGTTCGCGGTGGCCCTGCTTCGCCACCCCCACCTCGCCGTCCCTGTCTATCGCCATTCATGCCGTTCAACCCTGCCCTCGGCCAGGGCGCCCTGACCCGGCCGCGCCGCGGCGCGCCGGTTCCTCCTGTCAGAAGGATGTCCATGTCACGCACCACCTCGCCGCGGCGGCTGACGTTCCTCGCGCTGTCCGCCGCCACGGCCGCGTTCTCCATGCTCCAATCCCTGGTCAGCCCCGTGCTGTCCACCATCCAGCACGACCTGCACACCGATCAGAGCACGGTGACCTGGGTGCTCACCGCCTGGCTGCTGTCCGCGTCCGTCGCCACACCCCTGATGGGCCGCATCGCCGACATGATCGGCAAGGAGCGCGCGCTGCTCGTCGCGCTGGCCGCCATCGCGCTCGGCTGCCTGGTCGCCGCCCTCGCCCCCAACGTCGGGGTGCTCATCGCCGGACGGGTCGTGCAGGGGCTCGGCGGCGCCGTGTTCCCCGTGGCGTTCGGGATCGTCCGCGACGAGTTCCCCGCCGCCCGGGTGCCCTCGATGGTCGGCGTCCTGTCCGCCGTCATCGCCACCGGAGGCGGCGTCGGAATCGTGCTGGCCGGCCCGATCGTCGCGGCCCTGGGCTGGCGGTGGCTGTTCTGGATCCCCATGATCCTCGTCGCCGCCACCGCGGTCCTGGCGTACCGGTACGTCCCGCGGTCCCCGGTCCGCACCCCCGGGCGGGTCAACTGGGCCGCCGCCGCGCTGCTGTCGGGCTGGCTGGTGACGCTGCTGGTCCCGCTCAGCGAGGCGTCCTCCTGGGGCTGGGGCTCGGCCGCCGTGATCGCGCCGCTCGCCGCCGCCGTGGTGCTGTTCGCCGCATGGATCGCGGTCGAGCTGCGCTCGCGCGACCCGCTGATCGACATGCGCATGATGCGGCTGCCGGCCGTGTGGACGACCAACCTGGTCGCGCTGCTGTTCGGCGCGGGCATGTTCGCCTCGTACGCCTTCCTGCCGCAGTTCATGCAGATCCCGCCGGAGGTCACCGGCTACGGCTTCGGGTCGAGCGTGACCGAGGCCGGGCTGCTGATGCTGCCGATGCTCGTCACGATGGCCGTCGCCGGCACGGTGAGCGGCCCGATCACCCGCGTCGTCGGGGTCAAGGCCCAGCTCGTGTGGGGGTGCGCGCTCGGCGCGCTGTCCAGCGCCGGCGTCGCCCTCTACCACGACCGGCCCTGGCAGCTCGCCGCCGCGACCGCCGTGTTCGGACTCGGGCTCGGTCTGGCCTACGCCTCGATGACCAACCTGATCGTGCAGAGCGTGCCGGCCGGCCAGACCGCCGTCGCCGGCGGAATGAACACCAACATCCGCACCATCGGGGGCTCCATCGGCACCGCCGTGGTCAGCTCCATCGTCACCGGCCACCCGCGCGCCGACGGCCTGCCGTACGAGTCGGGCTTCACCACCGGCTTCCTGGTGCTGGCGGCGACCCTGACGGCCACCGTCGCCGTGGCGCTGCTCGTTCCGGCGGCCCGCCGCCGTACGACGTCCGGCGCCGAGACGGCCGGGCGGGTCCCGGCGGGCGCCGGGGCGCGCTGAATTCGCGACAGAAAGGATCCGATCATGTCGAGGACCTGGCTCATCACCGGCGCGTCCCGAGGCCTGGGACGGGCGCTCGCCGAAGAGGTGCTCGAACGCGGCGACCGCCTGGTCGCCGCCGCGCGCCGGCCGGAGCGGCTGGACGGCCTCGTCCACGCCTTCGGCGACCGGGTGCGCGCCGTCCGGCTGGACGTCACCGACGCGGCCGCGGCCCAGCGCGCCGTACGGCTGGCCGTGCGGGAGTTCGGCTCCCTGGACGTGCTGGTGAACAACGCGGGGTACGCGAACTCCTCGCCCATCGAGGAGACCTCCGACGAGGACTTCCGGGCGCAGTTCGAGACCAACCTGTTCGGCCTCGTCACCATGACCAAGGCCGCGCTGCCGGTGCTGCGCGCCCAGCGGTCCGGCCACATCCTGCAGATCGGCTCCGTCGGCGGCCGGGTCGGCGGCACGCCGGGGCTCGGCGCCTACCAGGCGGCCAAGTTCGCCGTGGAGGGGTTCTCCGAGGTGCTCAACAGCGAGGTCCGGCCGCTGGGGATCACCGTGGTCATCGTCGAGCCCGGCGGCTTCCGCACCGACTGGGGCGGCTCGTCGATGCGCATCCCCCCGGTGGGACCCGACTACGAGGGGACCGTCGGCCGGGTCAACGCCTACCGGCGCGCGGCCGACGGCGCCCAGCCGGGCGATCCGCGGCGCGCGGCCAGGGTGATCGCCGGGCTGGTCGACGTGGACGATCCGCCGCTGCGGCTGCTGCTCGGCTCCGACGCGCTGCGCATGGCCGAGCAGGCGTCCCGCGTCCGTGCCGCCGAAGCCGAACGGTGGGCCGCCGTCAGCCGTTCCACGGACTTCGACGGGATCGTCGGGATCCCCGAGTCGGCCGTCTCGCGACTGCTCCCGCAGCACGCGCGCTGACGGCCCAGGCCCCTCTGCCCGGCCCCGCGTCCGCGCGGCCGGCCATGGGGGCCGGGCCTGTGGAGGGGCAGCCCGGTCAGGCGCGCAACTCGGGGAACTGGTCGTCCCGCCACTCCCCGGACGGCGGGGTTCCCGCGTCCGCGGCGTCGGTCTCCCTGGCCCGCAGCTCGACCCGCCGGATCTTCCCCGAGATGGTCTTGGGCAGCTCGGCGAACTCGATCCGGCGCACCCGCTGGTACGGCGCGAGCCTCTCGCGGGCGTGCCGCAGGATGGCCGCGGCGGTCTCCCTGTTCGGCTCCCAGCCCGCGGCCGGCACCACGTACGCCTTCGGCACGGCGAGGCGGATCGGGTCGGGGGCGGGCACGACCGCCGCCTCCGCGACGGCGGGGTGCTCGATGAGCACGCTCTCCAGCTCGAACGGCGAGATCTTGTAGTCGGACGCCTTGAACACGTCGTCGGTGCGTCCCACGAAGGTGATCGAGCCGTCGGCGTCCCGGACCGCGACGTCACCGGTGTGGTAGAGACCCTCGGACATGGCCCCCTCGTCGCCGTCCAGATATCCGGTCATCAGGTTGACCGGGCGGGCGGCGAGGTCGAGGCAGATCTCGCCCTCGTCCGCGGGCCGGCCGGTCACGGGATCGACGACGACGACCGGGACGCCGGGAAGGGGACGGCCCATCGAGCCCGCCTTCACGGGCACGCCGGGCGTGTTGGCGATCAGCGCGGTCGTCTCGGTCTGGCCGTACCCGTCGCGGACGGTCAGCCCCCACGCCCGCTCCACCTGGGCGATGACCTCGGGGTTCAGCGGCTCCCCCGCGGCGACCGCCTCACGCAGGCCGCCCGGCCCGTCCCCGAGGTCGGCCTGGATGAGCATCCGCCAGACCGTGGGCGGCGCGCAGAAGGTGGTCACCCCGGCGCGGCGGATCTGCCCGAGCAGGGCGGCGGCGTCGAAGCGGGAGTAATTGTGCACGAACACCGTCGCCTCGGCGTTCCAGGGCGCGAAGAAGCAGCTCCAGGCGTGCTTGGCCCAGCCGGGCGAGCTGATGTTGAGGTGGACGTCGCCCGGTCGCACGCCGATGAAGTACATCGTCGTCAGGTGCCCCACCGGGTAGGACACCTGGGTGTGCCGCACGAGCTTGGGCCTGCTCGTCGTCCCCGAGGTGAAGTACAGCAGGAGCGGGTCGCCGGGGGAGGTCCGGGCCTCGAACGGCTCCGGCTCCGGCATCGCGTAGGCGTCGCCGTACCGGAGCCATCCGGCCGCCTCGCCCACGCAGACGCGGCCGTACTCTCCCGGCACGCCGTCGAACTTGTCCGTGTCGGCCGCGTTGGCGATGACGTGCCGGACACGTCCTCGCCGTACGCGGTCGGCGAGGTCCGCCGTGCCCAGGGCGGTGGTCGCCGGCATGATCACCGCGCCGAGCTTCATCACCGCCAGCATCGACTCCCACAGCTCGACCTGGTTGCCGAGCATCAGCAGCACGTGGTCGCCCTTGCCGACCCCCTGGGCGGCCAGCCAGGCGGCCACCCGATCGGAACGGCCGGCCATCTCGTCGAAGGAGTAGCGCCGCTCGGAGCCGTCCTCCTCCACGATCCACAGCGCCGTACGGGCGTTTCCCCGCGCGATGGCGTCGAACCAGTCCGTGGCCCAGTTGAACCTGTCGCCGAACACCGGCCAGGCGAACTCACGTGCCGCCCGCTCGGGCTCCTCCCCTAAGCGGAGCAGCAGGTCACGGGCTTCCCGGAAGACATGGGTGCTGGTCGTCTCGCTCACGCGGAACTCCTCATCGTCGAAGCGGTCCCAGCCGTCAACGTACGGCCGTCCCACGCACCGTGTCAGCCCCCCAAGATCTGCATGCGGAGATCGGCGAGCAGCGGATCGGCGACGGCCTCCTCGTAGACCGCGCTCCCATGCTCGCTCATCGCGTCCGCGAGGCCGGGATCCCAGGGCGTCGGCACCGGCCGCCCGGAGAGCCGGACGCGCTCCTCGTCGTCACCGGCCTCCCCGCCGCCGACCTCCCCGCCGCCGGCCTCCGCGTTACGCGGCTTCCCGTTGCCGGCCTTCCCGTCGCCGGCGAGACCGGCGAGATAGTCGGCGGCGGTCATGCGCCACGGCTCCGCGCCGTGCCGCCGCACGACGGCGCCGGCCATGTCCACTCCCGGCCAGTCGAAGTCGCCGTGGTAACGCAGGCGGGCCCCGTCGCGCACGGCGATCGCCGCCAGCCGGTGGAAGGCCGTCGAGGGGCGTCCCTCGGTGCAGATGAGGGGCGGGCATCCCGGCCCCAGCTCCGCCGCCGCCCGCCGCAGGACGGCCGGGTTCTCGCAGACGTGGACGACGGGAACACGCAAGTCGAGCGGGAAGGTGTTCAGCTGGTGGAGCGTGACCTGGAACGGCGTGCCGAAGCGGGCGGCGCCGGTCAGCCACTCCCCCAGCCCCTCGCCCTCCGCCGGCAGGTTCAGGACGAGGATCCGGCTGGCGAGATCGTCGACGACGACCTCGTAGCGGTCCCACAGTGCACGGCGCTCCTCGGCCGTGCCCGGGAGCGGAACGCCCGCGCGGATCGCGAGCGCCCGCAGGACCAGGGTGGACAGGGTGGTCCGATGGTTGAGGGCCTTGGGGTCGTCGGTGACCTCGGCGGCCAGTCCGGCGAGGGTGACCGGCACGCCGCCCTCGGGCCGGTCCTCCAGGAACTCCAGGACGCGGACGGCCTGCGCGAGCACGCCGACGGTCTCCGGGCGCGCGACGAGCCTGCCCACCGTGCCGTTACGACTCACCGCGCCCAGCCAGGTGCGGAACCACTCGGCGCTCTCGTGCAGCGGGCTCTCCTCCGCGGGCCGCAGGGCCTCACGCCTGGTGGCGAGGGCGCGGGCGGCTTCGGCGGGGTGGTTCGCCAGTGGGCGGCCGTCGATCGCCTCCAGCAGCCCGGCGAGGCTGAGCTCGGTGCCGGCGCGGACGACGGCGTCGAGATCGCGCAGCGTCACCCGGATGCGTTTGACGCTCGGGTCGCGGTAACGGCCGGTGATGCCGATGATCGCATTGCGCTCAGCCTCGCCCTGAACCTCGACGCTGACCGTGGCGTCCAGGCTGCCGCCGTTGTTCTCCAGGCCGCGCCGCGCGGCGCGGAGCAGGCGCCGGTACTCCGCCCCCCGGTAGCGCTCCACGGCATCCGAGGCCGAGGTCATATCGCGGCCTCCGCGTCGTCGGGTTCCTCGTCGCCGTCGGCGGCGAGGAGAGTGCCCTCGGTGAGGGCGGGGGCGCGGCGGCCCGGCCGGAAGCCGAGCAGCGTCTCGGCCAGCTCCTCGTTGCCGGAGAAACCGGCGTCGGCGTCGATGGTCTGGGCGCCGTCCCAGAGCATCAGCATCGCCGACACCGCGTGCGCGCTCTTGTCGTGGTGCATGTCGTAGTGCGCGGCCATCGGCACGGTGTCGAAGTGGACCCACAGGTCGTGGCCGGTCATGAACAGATCGAGGCCGAACTTCACGGTCAGGCCCAGCAGCTCGGGCTTGTACCGGTCGTCGATGCCGGCGAACGCCTCGTCCAGCGCGATCATGCGCGGGCAGGTGGGCTTGGCGGACGAGTAGAGGGCGTTGGCCGCGGCGAACAGCGGGAGGTGGATGGCCGCCGACTTCTCCCCGCCGGACATCTCCTCGTGCTTCGCCCGGGTGAGCTTCACCTCCTTCTCCCCCGGCACGGCCAGCACCAGCTCGAAGCCGTACCAGGTGCGGTAGTCGAGCACGTCGGCCAGGGCCTGCCTGTACGTGGCACGCGGATGGGCGGCCCGGTAGTCGCGGATCATCTCCCGCAGCAGGCCGCGCAGCTCGGCCAGCCCGGCCGCGCCGAGCCCCTGCGCGTCCCGGTCGAGGAGCCGCGAGACCGCGACCTGCCGATCGTTCAGCCTGTCGGAGCGGCCCCATCGGATGCCGATCCTGGTGCCGGACGACATGGGCCGCGACCGGGTGTCGTCGTTCATTCCGCGCACCAGGTCGCGCGCGGTGCGGACCCGGTCGTGCACCTGCTGGGCGAGCGCCGTGAGCAACTCGTCCTCCAGCACCGTCCGCTCCCGCTCCTCAAGCAGCATTCCTTGCTCCTGGACGCGGTCGGCGACCCGCCGGGCGAACGCGGCGACCGGATTGCGTCCGCCCTCGTCGCTGACGTAGACCATGACGACGCCGGTGGGGTCGTGCTCCAGGCGGTAGTCCTCGGCGCAGCCGTCCAGCGCGTCCTGGAAGGTCCGCAGCGAGGCCGACAGCCGGCTCGCGGCGTTCTTGAGCGTGCCCTCCCCCGGCACGCGGATGTCGGCCATCTCCGTGGCGAAGGCGTCCAGCAGCGCGGCCACGTCTCCCGGCAGCACCCGGCCGACCAGGGCGGCGGGATCCGGCGGCGGTCCGTCCCCCTCTCCAGGGCCAGGGTGGGCGGACAGCTCCGCCGCCACCGACGCGGCCGCCTCCGCCGGCTCGGGCCAGCCGACGTGGGCGGGCCACGGCGCCGTGGCGGTGACGCCGAGCAGCGGGCGCAGCTCCAGGTGCGCGTACGGCCCGAACGACGCGACGTGCTCGAAGAGGTGCCCGAGCGCCTGGCCGAGGGATGCCTGGCCGTGCTTGAGATCGTTCTGGGCGACGATCAGCGCCTCGTTCTCCCGCGCGGCCGTGGCGGTGTGCTCCTCGCACCGCCGGCGGACCTCGGCGAGGCGGCGCTCGGCCTCGTCGACCTGGGCGAGCACCTCGCGCAGCGGGGCGTCCAAGGCCTCCTCGCCCGCCCTGAGCTCCTCGGCGTCGGCCCGATGCTCCCGCTCCTTGTCCTCCAGAGCGCGGGAGTCCACGTCGTGCCGCTCGCGCTGCCGTGCGATCGCCGCCTGGCGGGACGCCAGGTCCCGCTCCTCGGACGCGGCCCGCTCACGGCCGTCGTGCAGCCGCTGCGCCGTGGTGAGGAAGTCGTCGACGGCCCGTGCGACCGCGTCGACCTCCTGTTCCGCGACGGGCATGCTCCTTTCCGCCGCGACCTGGCGCAGCCGCCGGCGTGCCGCGTCGACCTGGGCCACCGCGGCGTCGAGGTCGCGGCGGCGGTCCGCGAGCGCCGACCGCGCCTGGGCCAGCAGCGCGGACTCCTGCGACACGCGGGCGACGGCCTCGACGACCGCCGTGGCGGGCGGAAGCTCCCGCCGGGCCCGGGCGAAGTCCTCCAGGCGGCGGTTCGCGCGCGCCAGATCCCGCTCGGCGTCCTCGTGCGCCAGGCTCGTCTCGCCGATCACCTCGTCGCACTCGGCGAGCCTGGCCGCGCGGCGGTTGGCCCGGTTCGTGGCGCCGATGTACTCGGGCGACGGCTTGGGCCGGGCGCCGAGGAGCAGGCCCAGGCCGAACTGGGCCCGGCCGGTCACGATCGGCGCCGGTCCGCCCTGTTGATCCCGGCGGGGCGTGATCGTGTCGGACACCGCGACCGACCGCAGCACGTCCGCGACGACCGCCGCCGGCACCAGGTCCTGCTCCTCCGGCACGAGGACGTCGGCGAGCGTCCGGCCCGACGGGCGGCTCTCCTCGGGCAGCGGGAGCAGGTAGCCGTCGGATTCCAGGACCGCGACCGCGTCGAGGGTGTGCCGTTCCTCCGGGTGCACCCAGGCGGTCAGCAGCCCCGCGCCGTACAGGGCGCCTTCGAGACCGGCAGCCTCCTTCTCGTCGAGGCCGTCGGCGAACCGGACGAGCCGCCACAGGGGCGCCCCTGGGCGTCCCTCGCGGTCCGCCGTCCTGCGGTCGTCGTGCGGCGGCGCCTCGTCGCGTTCCGCCGCGATCTCCTCGCGCTCGCGGCGCAGGCGGACGAGGTCGGCGGCGAGGTCGCGCACCCGGGCGGACAGGCGTTCGGCGGACCTGGCCGCCTCCGTCCGCCGTTCCTCGGTCCGCACGCTGTAGACCTCGGCAGGCGACGGCGCCCCGGCGTCGCCGGCGCGGGCGAGGGCCTCCGCCAGCGCCTCCACGTCGGCGGGCCCGGCCACCGCCTCGCCGTCCTCCAGGTATGCGTCCCCCCGGCGCTCGTTCACCGGACGCGCGTCCTCCGCGTATACGTCCTCCGGGCGCTCGTTTGCCTGGGGCTTTGACGAACGGGCCCAGCGGTCGGCCCAGGCGTCGAGCGCCTCCCGCGCGAGGCGGCGCGCCGTCGCCAGCGCGGCGTCGGCGGCCTCGCAGCGCGATTCCCGTTCCGCGACGTCCTTGTCCGCCTTGTCCCGGTCGGTCTCCGCCCGCAGGCGGTCCCGCTCCGCCCCGGACACCTTCGCGATCTCGTCGCGGACCTTCGCGACGTCGTCCCGGCGGGCGGCGGCACGTGCCCTCGCCGTCGTGAGCAGGTCCTCCCCCGTGTCGGCCGGGCCGTCCCCGTCGTGGGAGACGCCGGCCCGCTCCGCCGCGTCGGCGAGGTCGGTTGCGTGGCGGACGATCGCCGCCCGTGCGCCCTCCAGCCGCTCCGCGAGTTCGCCGGCCTCGCCTTCCAGGGCGGCCAGGTGCTCGGCGCCGTCCGCCAGCCGGGCGCGCTCCCGTTCGATCTCCTCGCCCGTCTTGGCGATCTGGCGGCGACGCAGCTCCAGCTCGCCCCGCGCGCGGTACGCGTCGTCCGCGCGCAACGCGGCGAGGCGGCGCTCCAGCCCTTCCCGCTCGGCCTCGGCCGCGGCGGCCGCCGCCGAGGCGGCCTCGCGTGCGGCCGCGGCCCTCTTCCGCGCATCCTCGGCCCGCACGAGCGTGCGGGCGTGCTCCACCGCGCCGTCCATCTCGGTGTGGATGCGGGCGAGCCGGGCCTTCGCGTGAGTGCGCAGGTAGGCGACGTAGTCGGTCAGGAACGCGCGTACGGCCGCGTCCGCGACGGCGAAGTCGTCGAACTGCTTCTGGACCGCCGCCAGGTTCTCGAAGTCGCGGGCCGCCTGGTCGACGAGCTCCTCGTCGATGGGGCTGAGACCCGAGGTGAGCGTGGCCGAGACCTTGTCGGGGTCGAGGTCCTTGGCCAGCAGCGGGCGGCGCAGCGCCAGCAGCAGGTCGAGAAGCTGGGTGTAGCGCTCCCTGCCGAGCCCGAACAGCCGGGCGTCCACCGCGTCCCGGTAGTGCGTGGCGGTCTCGCTGTGGGCGTCCGGCCCGAGGACGGCCTTGAGCTGCCGCTCGGTGAGCGGCCGGGAGTCGGGCGCGAGCAGCCCGAAGTCGACGCCGAGGCGCTTGTCGGTGACGAAGAACGAGGTCCGCACCCCGTCCCTGTGCCGGTGCGCGCGGATTCCGATGATGAGGGTGACCGTCTCGTCGGTCTCGGCGGGCTCCGCCCCGATCCCCCGCCGGGCGAACTCCATCCACACGTAGCCGTACTCGGCCTCCTGCCCCCGGTAGAGCAGGTTGGACTTCATCGTGCGGTTCTCGCCGCTGAACGGGTCGAGCCGCCGGGCGTCCGCGACACCGTCGAGGATGAAAGGGAAGAGCACCTCCAGCGCCTTGGTCTTGCCCGAGCCGTTGTGCCCGCGCAGGACCAGACGTCCGTCGGCGAAGACGAACTCCTCGTCCACGTAGTCCCAGACGTTGATCACTCCGGCTCTGCTGGGCTGGAACCGGTCGGGCGGCGGCGTCATCGCTCCTCCTCCTGCGTGGACGAAACCTCCTGCGTGGACGGATCCCTCTGTGTGGACGGATCCCGCTGCGCCGGCGGGGCCTCCGATACCGGCGGATCCTCCGGCGCCGACGGATCCTGCTGCGCCGACGGGTCCTTCTGCACGGGCGAGCCGGGCAGTGCCAGCGACAACTGGCCGCCCGAGGTCCGGGTGGGCAGGGCGGCCCGGATGTTCCGGTATCGCAGCGCGGCGGGCAGGACGAGCACGCCGCCCGGCACCGGCCTGAGCAGCATCAGGTCAGCGAGGAAGCCGACGACGGCGTCGAGCAGCCCTCGGGGGTCCTGCTGCCAGGTGGTGGTGAACGAGGCCGCCCCGAACTCGTCGTACAACTCGGTCGTCATCGCCTCGAGGCGGCTGCGCTCCACGAACGGCGCCTCGGCAGGCGCGGGCCGGTCACCGGAGGACGGCTCGGCCTCGGACGGCGACCAGGCGAGCTCGGCGACGATCCCGTCCCGGGGCAGCCCCGCGTCCATCCGTGCGACGAGATCGGCCTGGTCGTCGGCGAGCGCGGGTACGGGCAGAGGCTCCGGCACGTGCTCGGGATCCTCCAGCAGGTCGGCGATCTTCGCCAGCAGGAGTCCCGCCGCCCGGCTCACCGCGTTGCCCCGGCCCGGGAACGGCCGGTCGGTGAAGACGCCCCCAGGGTCGGCGAGCATGACGCCCTCCGCGCGCCGTTCCAGGACCAGGCCGGTGAACCGGACGAGGTCCTCGGCGAGACCCGGGGCACGCAGCGCGTCGGCCACCTCGGGCTCGACGTCCGCGTAGTACACCACGGGGAACTCGACGAGCAGCCGCCGCGCCCTGCGGGCCGGGTTCGAATGCGGCGGCTCGTGCACAAGGCCGGCCGCGCTGGTGAGGTGCTGGACGGGCCGGGCAGGCTTGAACAGCACCGCGCAGATGTCGTGGTCGATGTCGTACAGCGCGTCGCCGCGTTCGGTGTCGCGCGCCCACCACTCCAGGCTGCCGTCGGACAGCCGGAGCGCGCCACGGTCCACCAGCCAGCCCAGCACGTCGACGATGGCGGCCTTGTGCGATCCGATCGCGGGGTCGAAGCCGAGACCGTCGATGGAGGTGGCCAGCGGTGTGAAATTCCGCACCAGCTCCGCCAGGCTGATCTCGATGCGGGAGCGCTGGAACGACCCGAGGACCAGGCACAGGTAGGCGAGCCTCCGGCGGTCGAACGGCTTGCCCTTGCGGGAGAAGATCGATCGCTGTGTGTCGTCCAGGACGTCGAGGCGGCGGACCAGGCGCACGTGGTGGGTCGTGGCGATCAGCGTGTAGCCGAGCAGTTCGCGGAAGTCGCGCGTCATCTCGTCGGCCCAGCGCAGCACCTGGTCGAGCACGCCGGGCCGCGGCCGCTCCTTGGTGATCAGGTCGCAGGTCAGCACGCGGCGGACCGCCTGCTGGTAGGAGCCGAGATCGGCGACGGAGACCCCGGCGGCGGCCCGGGCGCGAGGACTCGTCACCTGGAACCTCCTGCCTTCGAACCTGCCTTCGAACCCGTCACCGGCGTCCGCCCGGCGATCTCGACCCGGACCCCGGGCAGGTGGAGCAGTCCCTGCGTGGTGCGCACGGCGCTCCCGGTGTCGCACGGCACGAGCCGGATCATCACGGCGTCGTCGGCGCCGGAGCCCCTCTTCAGCCGGCCGGCGACGACCGTCCGTCCCTCCAGCGCCCGCGTCATCAGTTTCAGCAGGACGCGGGTCTCGGACTCGTCGAGCACCCGCCCGTGCGCGCCCAGCTCCGCCAGGTGGCCGGCGGCCGCCCGCTCGGCCGCGCGTTCCGCGGCCTGCTCGCGGCGCAGCGCCGCCCGCGCGCCGGGGTTGCCGCGCACCGGCGCGGGCACGCCCGGGGTGGGTGCCTTCCCACTGCGGAAGAGCGTGACCGACACCTCGACCCCCGGCGCGTCCCACCAGGTCGCCCTGGGCGAGATCTGTTCGGTGTCCTCATGGGCGGCGCCCAGGTGCCGCGCGCCCCGCAGGTTGAACGCCGCGCCCATCAGCGCGTGCGCGGCGCCCTCGTCCGGCGCGTTCCAGACCCACTCGGCCAGATGCCGCAACTGGGTGGCCCGGTTGACGCCACCGCGCTGCGCCTCCGAGATCTGCCGCAACAGCGCGATCACCCCCGACACCGCGATGCGCGTGGCGTTGCGCAGCTCCCCCGCGCGGGACTCCTGCGATCCCTCGGGGGCGAACCACGCCCGCAGGGCGGACCAGCGGCGGCGCCAGTCCTCCAGCCGCTCGTGCCGACTCATGAAGGGCCGCTCGTCCGCGGCCGCCGCGCGGTCGAGCAGGGAGGCCAGGCCGCTCGCCTCGACGTCACGCACGGCCGTGGCCAGGCGGGGCAGGTAGCGGTCGAGCTCCGCCATGAACTCGGACATGTGCGTCAGCAGGGCGTTCTTGTAGCGGAGGAACGTCTCGGGAGAGGCGTCGGTGGACCGGATGATCTCGCCGAGTGTCACGTGGAAGTGCGCGGAGCGGCGTCCCATGTCCTCCATCACCGAGTCCAGACGGGACAGCCTGCGGTAGACCTGCTCGCCCTCCCCCGCGCGGTTGGCCGCCGCGAGCGTCTTGAGGTCCTCCAGGATGTCGGAGAAGACCAGCCGCGACAGGTTGGCGTCCTGGATGCGGGCCGCGAGCAGTCCCTCGACCGAGGTGTACGCCCAGTAGCCCAGCTCGCTGAACTGGTAGACCGACTGCCTGTTGCGGTAGCGGACCAGGTTGCCGGCCCGGGACGCGTCGTCGAACCGGTGCACCACCCCGTCCAGGTACAGGGCGTCGAGCCGGTCGCGCAGGTTGCCGTCGAACGTCGGGACCTCGTCGTGGAGCCGGGCCAGCTCGTTCAGGGCCGCCTGCACCTCCCCGGCGTCCACCTGGACCTGGTGCACCTCACGCAGCCGGTCCATCGCCCGCAGGACCCAGAGATAGGCCACATGGTCGTCGCGCCTGGTGAAGTTGAACAGCCTGAACCGATCGCTGATCGCCAGCGCGTCGAGGTCCAGCGCCCTGCGGTCCGCCATCCGGCCCCCCAATCCGTGTCGCACCCGCCCGATCGCGGAGTCCCGCCCACGAGAGGCGGGCGGGGCTCCGCGTGCCGAGACGACCGTATTGGAGGGCACCGACAGTTGCGACCTGCCCCGGGCGTCCGCGGGCGATCCGCCTTCGGATCACCGGAAGCAGGAGTCGGCCCAGATGGTCTGGGGACCGGCGCCGGCTCTCCTGGTCGGGCCCGCCTCGGCCCGAGGCGCGCGTGGAACGTGCACGCCCCGGCACCTGGAGACCCGGACGCCCGGGTGTCACCGGAGCCCGTGCGCCTGCGCCCAGTCCCGCGACGGCCGCGGCGATCAGCTCGGGGTGGTCTTCCGGGGTGTGGTGCCCCGCGACCTCGTCGTACTGCCGGATCTCGAGGCCGGCCATGGTGGAGGCGCACCAGTCGATCATGTCCTGGTGCACCATCGTGCCGGGTCCGGGCGCGAAGGCGAGCAGCAGCTTCGGCACCTCCGGGCTGGCGGCCAGCCATGCGTCGTACGCCTCCACGCGTGCCACCACGTCGGCGGGCTCGCCGCCCAGCGGCATCGAGCGCGCCACCGCAGCAGCGGCAGGCGGCTCTCCCTGGTCGGGTACGGCTTGCGGTAGACGGCGAGGTCGCTCTGGCCGATCGGGGTGGAGACGGTGCCCGGCAGTCCCTGTTCGATGAATGCGTCGTCGTCCAGGATCATCTTCTCCCCGACGCCGTCCGTCTTGATCGCCGCGAACAGCTCCCGGCCGCCTTCGGGGAACTCCTCCCAGCTCATCGGCTTGACGATGGTCTCGGTGAAGGCGATTCCCCGCACCCGGTCCGGGTGGCGGGAAGCCCAGTCGAAGGCCAGTGCGCCACCCCAGTCGTGGCCGACGAGGACCACATCGCGAAGGGCGAGGGCGTCGAACCAGGCGTCCAGGTAGCGCGCGTGATCCGCGAAGGTGTACGCGATGTCGGGCTTGCCGGAATCACCCATGCCGATCAGGTCGGGCGCCAGCCGGCGGCCCTCGCCGATCGCGGGGATGACGTGCCGCCACAGGTGGGATGAGGTGGGGTTGCCGTGCAGGAAGACCATCGGCGCACCGGAACCGATGTCGCGGTAGTGGATGGTGGAGCCGAGAACGCGCTGAACAGGCACGACAGGTCCTTTCAGATGTCGAGCTTCATCGTTCGATCGACCGCGATCCCGATGACGACGCGGCCGGGCGGGTTGGGCGGGGCGACGCCGTAGCGTCCGGCGTAGCGACGGACCGCCTCGCCGACGCGGCCCGGGTCGTCGTCGACGGCGGCGGAACCTTCGAGGGTGACCCAGCGGAACCCGTCCACCTGGCAGAGGGCGGCACGGCCGCCCTCCGCCAGGTTCCGGGCCTTGCGCGAGGAGGCCACGGAAGGCACGCGGGCCAGGGCCGCTCGGGAATCCCAGGTGAAACGCACGGCCACCACGTGCGGCGAGCCGTCGGGGCGAAGGGTGGTCAGGGTCGCCACGCGCGACTCGGCGAGGAACGCCTCGATCGGGCTCATCGGAAGGCGGCGACGTTGCGACCGGCCCAGTCGGCGAAGGACAGGGGCGCACGGCCGAGGACCCGCTCGACGTCCGGGCTGACCCGCAGCTCGGCCTCCGTCGGCTCGCCCAGGATGGCGAGCGTCCCCTCCACCACCTGCTCGGGCATGAACCCCAGCATCTGCGCCCGCGCCTCCTCCCGGGTCTGCTCGGCGAACCGCACCGGCGCACCCAGTGCGGCGCCGATGGCCGCCGCACGTTCCCGCGGCGTCGCCTGCGCGGGTCCGGTCAGTTCATAGGTGCGGCCCACGTGCCCGTCCTCGCACAGGACCACAGCGGCGACCTCGGCGATGTCGGCCGGGTCGACGGTCGGCAGGCCGATGTCGCCGAACGGGGCGGCGACGGCGTCGCCGCGTCGGATGGACTCCGCCCAGGCGTAGGCGTTGGAGTGGAAGCCGCCGGGCCGCAGGATCGTCCACTCCAGGCCGGACCGGCGCACCGCGTCCTCGAAGGCGGCGGGGTGGCGGTAGAACTCCGGTCTGGTCCCCGCCCCCTGCGAGGACAGCAGCACGACCCGCCGGACCCCGCCCGCCCGGGCGGCGTCGAGGATCGCCTGCGGGTCCTGACCGGCCACCAGCAGGAACAGCGCGTCCGCACCGTCGAAGGCGTCCTTCAACCCGGCGGGGTCGTCCAGGTCTGCTCGCACATGCCGTACGCCCCGGGGCGGTTCCGCGGCCCGCCGCGAGACGGCGGTCACCCGCTCACCCGCGGCGGTGAGCAGCGCGACCAGTGGGCGTCCGACGTTCCCGGTGGCACCCGTAACCACGATCATTGTTACTCTCTTCCTTCTTAGTTAGTTGGCTGACTGATAAGAGACCGTAGCGGCTCATGAGCCGCTTGTCGACTCTTGGACGGCCGGCCGGCTCAGTAGTACGGCGAACGTGCGCGACCCCACCCGCGCCCGCCGGGGTACGGCTGCAAGCGCGACCCGCTCGCACTATGAAGTCACCCCACCCGGCCTTCCGGCGCGACGAACGCGGGCGGCCCGATGCCGGCGCAGGACGCGGCGAGGAAAATCGACGACGAGGCGAACGCCGCCATCAAGTAGGCTCTCACCCATGGGGGTTACCGGTAACATGCCAGCCGACGACGCTCCGCGCGGCCGGTCCGCGAGCATCTGGGACGTCGCCCGGGTCGCCGGTGTCTCCCAGCAGACCGTCTCCCGTGTCATCAACGGCAAGGCCCGGGTCAGCGAGTCGACCCGGGCCAAGGTCCTGCAGGTCATCGCCGAGCTGGGCTACCGGCCGAACCGGCTGGCGCAGGCGCTGGCCGGCGGTCCGGTGCGCTCGGTCACCGTGCTCACCTCCGACACCGCCCTGTACGGGGCGGCCGCCACGCTGCGTGGCATGGAGGAGGCGGCCAGGACAGCCGGCTTCTCCGTGGGGATAAGCGTGCTGGAGCGTGACTCCGACCAGACGGACATCGCCCTGCGGCTCAACCGGCCGGGCGAGGCGGTCATGGTGATCGCCTTCGACGAGGCGGGCGTGCGCGCCCTCCGGGCGCTGCCGCCCGACGTCCCGGTGGCGGCGGCCGTGGAGCGCCGCCCGGACGGCACCGCCGATGGCGCCACCGACGGCACGCAGGACGGCAACCCCTGGCAGGTCTGGCTCGACGACAGGGCGGCCGCCGCCCACGCGACCCGCTACCTGCTCGGCCTCGGGCACCGGACGGTCCACTATGTGGCCATCCCGTCCACCACGAGCGTGCTGCCGCAGCGCACCCAGGGCTGGCAGGACGCGCTGCGCGCGGCCGGGCGCCCGGTGCCCGAGCCGCTGCACGGCGGATGGACCCCGCGTTCGGGCTATCTCGCGGTGCGCTCCCTGCTGGCGAACCGCTCGGTGACGGCCGTCCTGTGCGGCAACGACGACCTCGCGCTCGGGGTCATGCGGGCCGCGCGCGAGGCCGGGCGGGACATCCCCGGCGACCTCAGCGTGGTCGGCTTCGACGACTCCCCGCCCTCGGCCTATCTGAACCCCTCGCTCACCACTGTGCGGCTCGACTTCGAGGGGCTCGGCCGCGCCTGCTTCGGCCTGCTGCACCGCAGACTGGAGCCTCGGTCGGCCTCTCCCGTGCCCGCGTGGAGCGAGCCTGAGCTCATCGTGCGGGAGAGCAGCGGCCCCGCACCGGCCTGACCTCCCCCGTTGCGCGCAACGAGGGAGAGCCCGTCACCGTCCGCCGGCGCACTGGTCCACCTCGTACGGGAGTGACGCGCCGGCTCGCCTCGACGGCGAATCGGCGCGTCCCCATCGGCGCGCCCCTGGCCGCGGTACGGCACCGCGGCCAGGGGATCGGCATCGGAATCAGCGCGGGGTGAGAACCAGGCGGTAGGCGCCGCCGGCGTTCTGGTTCGCGATCGGGATGGTGACGCTGCCGTTGGTGACGGTGTAGGCGTTCGACCACACCTGCGTCGGTCCCGACACGTTCGTGGTGCGTCCCGATCCGGGCACGGACTCGAGGGTGGCGGTGACCGAGGAGCCCAGCCCGCCGATGCCGTCCACGCGGATGGAGCTGTTGCCCGACTGCCCGCCGAAGACGATGCTCACGGTCCTGCTGCCGCTGTCGTAGGCGGCCACGGCGTCGTTGGACGTGGTCGGGGTCACCTTCACGATGTTGCCGGTCTGGTCGGCGTACCACTTGTACATCCAGTACGACGCCGTCGGCTGCCCGTTGTACAGCAGGCCGTTGAGCGTGCCGGCCTCGTACCAGAACGCGCGCTCCGCGTCGCGGACGCCCGCGCGCTCGAACTGCGCCACGTAGTGGTTCGCGCTGCTGGGGACGTCGATCTCGCCGGTCGCGGCGTACTCGTTGATGGAGATGGGCCGCGGAGATATGCCGAGCTCACGCTCCAGATTGCGGTAGGCCTGGACGTTGCCGGTCACCTGCTGCCATCCGCTCAGCTCGTGCCACGACACGACCTGCGGCAGCGTGTTCGTCGCCTTAGCGTTGGTCAGGAAAGACCGCATCCGGTTGACGTCCCAGTATGAGTAGCTGGGTCCCATGATGGCCGTATTCGGCTCGCTCTGCCGGATGCGCTGGTAGGTGCGCACCCACCCGTCGTTGAAGGAGACGCCCGACGCCGAGGGCCAGGTCCAGTCGGGCTCGTTCCACGGCTCCCAGGCGTCGATGTTGGTCACGCCCGCCGACTTCGCCGCCGCGATCATCTTGTCGATCCGGCTGTACCAGTCGTTCCAGTTCGTCCAGTTGTACGGGAAGCCGTCGAAGCTGTCGGCCATGTCGACCGTGATCACGGCGCCGATGGCGGCGGCGTTCCGCCAGACGTTCAACGTGTCGCCGATCGGGACCGGGGAGCCGTTCGGCCGGTGCTGATGCAGCGGCGGCGGCTGCCGGAGCTGGTGCAGCTTCAGCGGCTGCATGATCGACACCGGCGGGGTGTTCGCGTCGGACAGGCCGTACAGGGTGCCGGAGCCGACGCGGGTGACCGGGCGCACGACGGTGCCGGCGTCGACGACGAGGGTGGCGCCACCGCCGGTCGTGGTGCTCCACTTCTGGTTGCTCTGCCCGTTGCAGGTCCACAGGATGACCGCGGTGCCGTTGGCCGTGCCCGCGTGGTCGACGTCCAGGCACAGCCCCGACTGGACTCCGGTGACGGAGCCGTCGGAGTTCTGCCGCCACTTCTGGTTGTTCTGGCCGTTGCACGACCAGATGACGACCTGCGTGCCGGGCGAGGTCTGGTTGTTGTAGGCGTCCACGCACCGCGTGCCGTTCAGCGTCCGCAGCTCGCCGGCCGAGGTGAACTCGAACGCCTGGTTGGCCTGGCCGTTGCAGTCCCAGATGTCCAGGATCGTGCCCAACGTGTCGACGTTGCCCTTCACGTCCAGGCACCGCCCGGAGGCGGCGCTGACCAGCGGCGCGGTGGCCGCCGACGCCGGGGGCGCGGGTGACGCCACCAGCCAGGCGAGGGCGGTGACGATCGCCGTGAGGACGGCGGCGACGGTGGGCCGGCGCCGTCGCCGGGCCGCCGCATGGGCGGATGACTCGACGGGTGCCTCGTGCATGTCTCTTCTCCTCGGGGGAGCCGCTGATGTGGGAGGACTTCGCGGGTAGGAGGGCCAGGATGCGGAGCGGTGCGGGACGGGGGCGCGGGAGGGGCTGTGCGGGACGGAGCGGAGCAGTGCGGGACGGGGCGGTGCGAGACACGGCGGAGCCGGCCGCTCGGGCGGGCCGCCGCGGGCTCTGCGAGTGGGTGCTTACCGGGAAATGAGGCCTGTGCGTTATCGGTAACACAATCGTTTAGGGCGTCCCTCTCCCCCTGTCAAGACCGCCCTCGGCCTCGCCACCGTTACCGCACGTGAAAGAGCCCGGAAGGCGTGAAACCTTCACACCCACCCGGTTCCGCCCGCCTCCGATGTTGACCTGATCAGGTGATACCGATAACATCAGGCACTGATCTTTTCCCTGCCGGCCCCGTCCCCGGTGGTGACGCACGCGTCGCGGGCCGCGGGTTCGAACCGGACAGGCGACGGGGCAGGGCCGAGGACGGGGCACCTGCGACGTCGTCGAGACGGGCCCGGCCCCTGCGGTCACCGTCGACACGGGCGCGTCGTACCTGCCGGTCAACCGCGACAGCGGCAATGCCCTCAAAGTCTGGGAATCGCCCACCTCCGACGGTGGCCGTATCTCGCGGTACGCCGACCTCGACGGCACCCACCAGCAGCGGCAGCTCGTCGAGGTCACCGCCTATCCCGACCCGGGCCACGTTTCGGCGAGGATTTTCATCTGACTCAATATGTCTGGCGAAAAGTTACGATCTCGACGAGATTTGCGTGGCGCTCTGGCGTACGCCCGCGCGCGGCGGTGTGATTGCCCCGGCCTGATCCCCCCACAGGCATTCGAGAAGGGGTCGCACAACGTTGAGAACTCCACATCGCGGCATCGCCGTCGCGGTCGCCGCGGCGGCTTCGCTGTTCCCCGCGGCGCCGGCCGTCCTGGCCTCCACCTCCACGGCAGGGCCGCGGGTCTCCTGCACGGCGACGCTGTCGGCGCCGACGCGTGAGGCGGCCTTCGGCGAGGCGGCCAAGGCGACGGGCGTGCCCGAATCGCTGCTGAAGGCCGTGGCATACATGCTGTCGCGGTGGGACGACCACCAGGGCAGGCCGAGCTCCGACGGCGGCTACGGCGTGTTCGACCTCGGCGACCGGGCGCCCGAGGCCTGGGACGGCGCGGACAAGGGACGAGCGACCGGCGCCAAGAGCCAGATCTCGGCGGCGGCCGAGCTGACCGGCCTGACGGCCGAGGCGTTGCGCCGGGAGCCGAACGCCAACATCTGCGGCGGTGCGGCACTGCTGGCGTCCTACCATCACGGCGGCGACGGCCTGGGCTCCTGGCGGGAGGCCGTGGCCCGGTTCGGCGCGAAGAACGACTTCGTCCGGCAGGTCTACCAGACCCTGCGCACCGGCGAGAGCCGCGTCACCACCGACGGCCAGACGGTGACCCTCTCCGCCGACGACTCGATCGCCCTGCCGCCCGCGCGGCTCGCCGCCGGCGCGGGCGTCGACTGCCCGTCCGGCCTCGACTGCGAGTGGCTGGAGGCGCCGTACGCCAAGCGCGTCCCGGCCGACCCGGACAACACCACACGCTACGGCAACCACGACATCGCCGACCGGACCGGGCCGGGCGGGCCGAAGCTCGACTACATCGTCATCCACGACACCGAGGGCTACTACGAACCCTCGGTGCGGTCGGCTCAGGATCCGACCTATCTCGCCTGGAACTACACCATCCGCTCCGCCGACGGCCACATCGCCCAGCACCTCGACCCCAAGGACGTCGGCTGGCACGCCGGCAACTGGTACGTCAACATGCACGCCATCGGCATCGAACACGAAGGCTTCGCCGGAACCGCCACCTGGTTCACCGAGTCCATGTACCAGACATCGGCCGCCCTGGTGAAACACCTCGCGCAGAAGTACGGCATCCCCCTCGACCGGGCGCACGTCATCGGCCACGACCAAGTCCCCGGAACCGTCCTCGGCGCCACCACGAGCATGCACTGGGACCCCGGCCCCTACTGGGACTGGGACCACTACTTCACACTGCTCGGCGCCCCCATCGGCGGCGAACGGGCGGCCACCACCGACGTCGCGCCGGGCGATGTCGTGGAGGTGCGCACCGGTTACCAGGACAACCCGCAGCCGCTGACCGGCTGCGCCGCCGCCTCCCCGCACTCCCCCGACTGCGTCCCCGGGGCCGGCACCAACTTCCTGCCGCTCTACCAGTCGCCGTCCGAGACCGCGCCGCTCGCCGCCGACCCCGGCTGGAAACCCGGCTCCACCGCGGGCACGACCTATGTGAGCGACATCAGCGCCCGCGTCGTCTCCGGCCACAAACTCGTCGTCGCCCAGGTCCAGGGCGACTGGCTCGGCGTATGGTGGGCCGGCTCCCTGGCCTGGCTGCACAACCCCGCCGACCGGCCCGTCGTGGTCCGCACCCAAGCCAAGACCGTCACCGTGAAAACCGGAGCGACCACCCCCGCCTCCGTCTACGGCCGCGCCTACCCCGAGCCGACCGCCTACGCCGGCACCGGCATCCCGGTCCAGGCCCTGTCACCGCTGGAATACAAGATCCCGGTCGCCCAGACTTATGCCGTCAGCGACGACGACGTCGTCACCGACTACTACCGAGCGACCACCTTCGACGGATCCGCACCCGGCGACCGCACCGACCTCAAGGGCCAGGACCGCTACTACCAGCTCTGGTACGCCCACCGCCAGGTCTTCGTCCGCGCCGCCGACGTGGACCTCCACGACGCGCGGCGGTCGCCGGTGTCCACCACCGCACCGCCGGTGATCAGCGGGGCCGCCAAGGTCGGCGGGGAGCTCACCGCCTCACCCGGCACCTGGTCGCGGCAGGTGACGGGCTTCACCTACCAGTGGTTCGTGGACGGCAAGGCCGTCTCCGGGGCCACCGAGTCCACGTACCGGCCGGGTGTCGCGGACCTCGGCAGGACCGTGGTCGTCGAGGTGACCGTCGACGACCCGTACTTCGCGGCCACGTCGGCCAGGTCGGCGGCCACCGCGCCGGTCGCGCCGGGGACGTTCACCTCGGCCGAGCCACCGGCCGTGACCGGAACGCCCAAGGTCGGCCGTACCCTGCGGGCGTCCCCCGGCACGTGGACGCCGTCGCCCGAGAAGGTCACCTACCAGTGGCTGCGCGACGGCGTCCCGGTCAAGGGCGCCACGGGGCGGACCTACCACCTCACGGGCCACGACCGCGGCGCCCGCATCGCCGTACGGGTGACCGTGTCGGCGAGGGCGTACGCGAAGGCCACCGCCACCTCCGCGGCGACCCGGCCGGTGACCTCCCGATGAACGGGTGACTCCTGACGGAACGGCCGGCCGGGGAGGGCGATCCTCCCCGGCCGGCCGCGCCTGCCGGCGAGGCCCGCGCCGGTCGCCGGTCGCAGTTCGGGCGTCACTCAGGGCGTCCACGCCGCGGGATGCCCGGGGCCTCAGGCCACCTTGGCGGACGGCACGGTCCACGTGTTGCAGGAGGCGGGGTCTCCGGTCGCGAAGCCCTGACCGGCCCAGTAGGTGAGCGACTTCCTGCTTCCGGTGTTCTTGCCCGCCCAGTCACGCATGTAGAAAAGCATGTCGTCCCAGTCCTCCCGGCCACGGCGAAGGGACTTCCAGACGCTCGCGACGAAGGTGCTCGCGAGGCAGATGTTCTGCAGGTAATACCGCCGGTTCTGCTCGGCGTACTCCGCCTTGCTGCCGTAGGGAAGCTTGTTCACGGCGCGGTGCATGCCGGTGAGGTTCTGCACGTGCTCGCCGTACAGCGAGGCCATCAGGAAGAACAGGAAAAGGTCGTCGGGGTCCTCCAGGAAGTCCTTGTTCAGGACGATCTCCATGGTGCGGGTGGCTTCACAGTAATAGGTGCCCCAGTCCTTCCACTTCGCACCGCAGAATCTCGCCGGTGCCTTGGTGGCGTACACGACCCTGGGCGTGGACCACTTCAGGCCCGCCGCCTTGAATTCCCCGGCCCAGGTCCGGTTGAGGCAGGTGAGGACGCCGTTGAGGTAGCTTCTCGCCGATTTCGGGTCGAGCTTCTTGATGGGCTTTTCCGGGCACGCGCTGGTGGGCAGCGCTCCGGCCTCGTACAGGGCGTTCTCTGTGAGGGTCTTGTCCTTCACGGGGCGGGCGGCGGCGGAGGTGGCCGGGACAAGCGCGACCGCCGTCGCGGCCGCAAGCACGATCATGGTCTGTTTCACGGCCGACGAGGCTATAGGCAACGCGAAGCCAGGCGCAAAACGATTCGCAGCAATTTATCCGAGTCGAGATGTGACCGCGAAGAGCGCACCTATATCGACGGTGATCTCGCACAACCTCGTGACGCGGCAAAGGCGCTGACTCAAATGCTCTCTGTGGTGGTGCGGGAGGACGGGAGCGGAGGCGGCCGACCCTGGGCGAGGTAACCGGACACGCTGGCGTATCGCCGCGCTCGCCAGGAGTGGCACCGAGCCGCCGAACACCCAGATTACGGATACTCCGATAAGAAGTACGTCGTTCCAGGAGACCCGCCGTTGCCTCTACAAACCAGGCTCGAAGTGGTCCGAGAGGCCCCGTTGACGAACCAAGCGAAACCATGATCGCATCGTCAAGACCCACTTGGTTGAAGAGAGCTTCCACCGGAGGGAAGGAAACCACCTCAGCCCACGTCGGCCACCCTTGGCGTGCATGTGATTACTCCATGTAACCTCCTGGCCATGACAACGATCGATCGCGGAACGCTTCTGGAGCTGGTCCGCAACCGCCCCCTGCTCGCAGCAGAGCTCCTCGGGGACGCCCTGGCTGCTGACGGTGAAGAGGCGAGCGATGAGGAGACGCTCCGGCGGCGATTCCCCCGGCTGGAGCTCACGAGCACGGACGAGCCCGCCCTCGCCGCCCGCTACCGCGAGATCATCACCGACGCGCGCAGGGCCCGCAGGCACCAGGCGGAAGCCGTGTTCGAGGGGTTGATCGCGTTCCTGCGTGCCCGCATCGCCGAGGATCTCGACGCGTACCGGGCCGCGGACGCCGGGAAGCCCGACTCACACAAAGTGGAGCAGGACCTGGCCGCGAAACGGAACCGCGTGGATTTCCTGGAGTCCGTGCTCGTCAACGAGCTCTACCTGGCGCTCGAAGAACACGCCCAGGCGGAGCACCTGCTGAAGCTGGAAGCATTCGCGTACAACTGGCACACCGACTACCAGGACGACTGGCAGCCCTGAGCACCGCACCCACCGCGCCAATGAATGGTGCGGGGAATTGACGCGCGGCTGCGGCGGCTGCTCTCCGAACCACTCGACAACGCCCGGCGACACGCCGGCACTCTTGTCCTCGTCCACGTCCGGCGTACGGCCGACAACGCCCAGCTCGTCGTAGCCGGCGACGGGATCGGTGCGGAGGACCGGGAGCGGATCTTCGACCGCTCCACCCGCCTCGACGCCGCCCGCTCTCGCGACGGGGCGGCACCGGCCTCGGCCTGGTGATCGTGTGGAACATCGTGTACGCCCACGAGGGCGAGGTGCACGCGGCACCGGAGTGCTACGGCCCTTGGAAGACGGTCCACAACCGGCATCGCCGCTGGTTACTGGACGGAACGTGGGCCCGTATCCTCGACCGGCTCCGTGCGGGGTGCGACGAGGCCGAGGGCAAGGACTGGACCGTCAGCGCCGATTCCACCATCGTGCGCGCGCATCAGCATGCGGCGGGGGCACGTCGTGTCCCCTCCGCCGATGCCCCTTCCAAGGAGTCGTCCCTCCCTCCAGGTGGCCGACCCAGAGCTCCCAATACTCGGCGCGACCGACCCGTACTTATGCCATTGCAGCGTGAATGACCTGCGTCCCATCACGAACCGCGTCAAGCAAGGCCTGGTACTCGCGATCACCGCATTCCGCAGATGGGTTCTCAAGGGTGCGCAGGTAGGCCTGCCAAAATTCATATATCGTGCCGGCGACGTTGCCCGGCAACACAAGAAGTCGTGGATATTCACCTTCACGGAGTGGGCGCCGACCGGGATCCTTGTACCACATGTTCAGCCTGGCCATTGCAGAGATCCACGAACCGACCAGCTCGATGAGATCATTCCCGACAGTCGGGCTTGCCAGAATTGAGAGGGCAAGGTTCAGCGACGGCACCGGCGTGGGCACCGTCAGCTCTTCCGGTGGTGTCCAGCTTGGCGGCGGATCACGAAACTCCCGCATCCAATCAGGAAAATTGTCGACTTCCATCACCTCCTTCAGAAGTTAGTATTGAACAGCCACGACAGAATGCCGCTGGTAGTTTTAGGAACTCCTTCAACCCCGCCAGCCCGAAGAATGTCGCCACAGTAAGTCAGGCAACTCTTGTGCTCCAGATCATATAGCCCAAGCATTCCTCGCGCCTGGTATACCTCCTGCGCGGCAAGGGCACCACCCGCCCTGGGCAGCGGGATCTCGATGATCCCGTCGGCTCCGGGCCCGCCAGTCCAGGTTCGGGAGAATGCCTTCGTTCCAACGGTCCCCAGTTGATGCGTGTGCATCGAATCTCCCCCGAACTGGATCACTTCGATGGAAGCATGCCCCGCCTCACCTGGCGCTGCCGGCGGGTGCAGGTGGACACGCGCCAGCCCATCCGGCCCACAGCCACTGTTGTGAACGAGGATGGGGGTAGAGCCCGCCAGCACATGGTAGGTGTGCAGATGGGCGACGGTCAGGTTGTAGACCCGTGTGTGAGCGGTCTCCCTTGTGACCGCGGTGACCTGGACATGGGTGCCCGCGCCGGTGCGCAGCCACATGCCAGGCTTCAGCCGGTCGGCGGTAAGCCACTTTTCGAGGACCGGCTCCCAGAAGGGATGCCCGTCCGTGGCGGTGACCGTCCCAGTCGCGGTTCCGCCTGGGCCGTCCGTGTCGACGGTTATGTGGATGAGCTGTTTGTCGCCTTCCCCCGTGATGAGACCGGTGACCTCTTCGGGGCGGGTCTCGCCGGTCTCCGGGTCGGCGGCCAGCACCTTGTCTCCGACGCGTACGGCGGAGATCGGCTTGCGGCTGCCGTCGGCCATCACCACTAAGGTGCCGGCGGTGAAGCTGTTGAGCAGGCACCGCCCGAACTTGGGCAGCTTGGCGAACGCGCCGAACAGGCCGCCCAGCAGGCAGCCGCTCAGGGCCGCCCCACCCACGCCGCTCAGTCCCCAGTCGACCTTGCGGCCCGACAGGCGCTGGCTAAGGTAGTCGATTGCGCCGTCGGTGAGGCCTCCAACCAGGCAACCGACGACCAGAGGGTTGTTGCCGGAGGGGTCGGTGTAGTTCGTCGGGGAGTTCCCGGCGTAGGCGTACAGGTTGGTGCCGCCGGCGATTCCGATGGGGTCCTCGCTGATGAAACGCTGCAGCGTGGGGCTGTAGTAGCGGGCCCGGTAGTACATCAGGCCGGTGCCGTCGTTCTCCCGGCCGGTGTAGGTCAGGGCGTTGCCTTCCGGGTCGCCGCTGACGGTGGCGTTGCCGTACGGGTCGTAGGCGTAGGACGCGGTGATTTGGCCGGAGGCGTCGCCGAGCGCTAGGACGGAGCCGAGTGGATCGGTCAGGTACACCCGGGTGCCGGCAGGCGAGGTACGGGCGAGCCAGCGGTCGATGCCGCCGGAGAGCAGGGTCGTGCCGGGGCCGTTGCCGTCGGTTTCGGTTACGGGGTTGCCCTGACCGTTCAGGTAGTTGCGACTGTTCCCTGCGACGGTGCGGCGGTCCCGGTCCCCGAGGGGGTCGTAGCCGAAGGTAGCGCTCAGGCCGGTGCGGTTCAGGCCGGTGAGCTCGCCGCGGGCGTTCCAGTTGTAGGTGGTGGTGCCGTCATTGGTGAGGTTGCCGTCGTTGTCGTAGGTGAGGTTCTGGCCGTCTCGGCCGGTCAGGCGGTTGGCGTCGTCGTAGGTCAGGCCGGTAACGGCTTGGGGCAGGGTGATCCGGGCGAAGTCACCTGTGGCCTCGGCCAGGTCGCCTGTGGGGCCGTACACCTGGTTCAGCACGCCTTTGACGGTGCTGCCGTGTTTGTAGGTCACGGCCGTGACCCGGTTGCGCGTGTCGTAGGTGTAGTTCTGGCTCCAGGAGCCGGGCAGGTCGAGACGGTCGACGCGTCCGAAGCCGTCGCGGTGGACGTCGGTCTGCTGCGCCCCCTGGGCGATGCGGGTGACGTCACCGGCGTCGTCGTAGGTATAGGTGACCGGAGTTTGACCGATGGCGGTCATGGAAGCGAGCCGGTGCGCGACGTCGTAGGTGTAACCGATCGCGCCGTTCGCCGTGGTCACCTGGGTCGTGCGGTCGAGGCTGTCGTAGCCGAAGGTGGCCGGGGTGGTGGTCGCGGTGTCGGTGACCTGCTGTAACCGGTCGAAGGCGTCGTAGGAGAACGTGGTGCGCGACTCCGCAGTTGTGCCGCTGACGCCGTAGGAGACGCGGGTGGGCCGGCTCAGCGTGTCGTAGTCGATCTGAGTGACCGTGCCCTTGCGGCTCACGGTGGTGGCGGGGCGTCCCGCGGCGTCGTAGGCGGTGGAGGAGGAACGGCCCAGCGGGTCGGTGAACCCGATGACCCGGTCGGAGTCGTCGTAGTTCCAGGTGATGCTGTGCCCTCGGGCGTCGGTGAGCGTACGCAGGTTGCCGGTGTCGTCGTAGCCGAAGGTCAGCGTGTGGCCGAGCGGGTCGATGGTCTGGGTGACCTGGTTGCGCGAGTCGTAGACCACACGCGAGGTCGTACCGTTGGGAGCGGTCACCCCGATCCGGCGCCCCGCGGCGTCGCTGAAGAAGGTCGTGGTGGCGCCCGCCGAGTCGGTGGCGCCGGCCAGTTGGCCGTGGCGGTAGGTGAACGTCGTGGTCTGCCCGGTGAGATCGGTGACCGAGGTGAGCTGTCCGGCGCGGTTGTGTACGTAGGTCGCCGAGCGGCCCATCGGGTCGGTGACCGAGGCCAGGTTGCCGTTCTGGTCGTAGCCGAACTTCGTAGTCTTGCCCAGCTCGTCGACGATTTTCGTCGGCTGGCCGTACGGTCCCGTGTAGGTGACCTTGGCGGAGTCGGTGGCGTCCGCGGTGCCCGCCAGAGTGGTGGTGTGGGTGACGTTCCCCCGCGCGTCGTAGTGGTAGGCCCTGCGCCGTCCGAAGGGGTCGACGACGGCGTCCACCCGTTGGTCGGTGCCGCGTTCGTAGGTGACGGTGCGCGCGAACGGCGTGCCATATGCGGTGGTGTCGGTGTTCACCAGGCCGTCCGCGAAGGTGACGCGCCGCACCCTGCCACCGGGTTCGGTGACGCGCGTCTCGGTGATCTGGCCGTTCGCGTCGGTGGTGTAGGCGAAGTCGTACACCTGCCCGTCGGTGAGCGTCTGCCGCCGGACCCGCCCCGCGGTGTCGTACTCGTTGGTCAGGTAGGTGATGCCGCGGCCGTCCCTGGCCGTGGCGAGGCGTCCGGAGGAGTCGTAGGTGTAGCGGGTCACCTTGCCCGCGGGGTCGGTCACGGTCTCCAGGCGTCCGGCGGCGTTGTAGGTGTATCCGACTGTGCGGCCTATGTTGTCGCGGGCCTGGACGACGCGGTGCTGGGCGTCGTAGCTCAGCTTGATCCACTTGCCGCTGGGGGAGGTGATCTGCGTCAGGTCCTCGGTCGGATTGACGGCCCGGGTGAGCCGGATCTCGTTGCCGTACCGGTCCCGGATCGCGCTGAGCCGCGAGTACTGCGGGAAGACGTACTCGGTGCCGTCCCGGAGGGTCAGGCGCCAGTCGCCGACCCAGCTGCCGTTCCCCTTGAACCACACCCTCGAGCCCTGGAACTCCCCGGTGGTGCCGCGCGCCTCGAACACGGCGTCGGTGAAGCTGACGCCGGGCGAGGTCCGCACGTAGTGGACCTTGCCGCCGCCGGGGATGTAGAGGTCCACCTCGGTGTACTGGTCCTCCGAGTGGAGGATCATGCCGTAGCGGGAGGTGATCCCGGCCCCGAACTCACGCGACTCGACGTCGCCCTGCCACATGACACGGGTCACGTCGATCGGCATCACGTCGTCGACGGCGAGGTCGGTCCGGGTGTCGGACATCAGGCCCGACGACAGCTCCACCGGGTCGCCCGAGAGCCAGTCGGTGAAGTCCTTCATCCACTTCTTCAGCCACGGCGGGATGAACTCGGTGTTGAACATGGCGCCGTGGAACGCCCACACCTTGGTGCCCGGGTCCGGGACGACCTGGCGGGCGTCGGCGCTCACCCGGCCCTTGCCGTAGACGTACCAGCCGCGCCGCTCTGGATCGTAGTTCCAGAAGTCCACCCGCGTGCCGGCCGGCAGCTTGGTGTAGTTCGGATAGATGATCTGCGCCCCGTCGGGGAAGATGTACGTCCCGCCCGGCTGCACAGTGAAGTAGACCGGCACGATGCCGCGCTCGGGCAGCGGGAACGGCGGCCGGTCGATCGGGATCGGCGTGATCCCCAGCTCGGTCACGATCCGGCCGCCGCCGTCGCGGATGACCGAGCCGGCGGGGATACGCACCTCCAGTCCCGGGATCTTCGGGGTGCGCAGCACGGTCTCCGCGGTCGTCGGCGAGGGGAAACGCACCATGTGCTCGGTATCGAGCTGCTGCATCCAGATGGTGTACGGCAACGCGGTGGTCCGGTCGGCGGCCACCTCCACCTTGATCTCGTAGTGGCCGTACCTGACGCCCTTACGGCCCGCCGGGCCACCGTCGACAACCAGGGTTCCCGTCCCCGCGGGCGCTCCGATAAGCAGGAACCTGCCCTGGGCGTCCGTCTCCCCGCGTGCCTCGCCGAGCCGTACGGCGACGCGCGGCAGCGCCCGGCCGTCCACCGTACGGACCTGGCCCGACAGCGCGGTCTGGCCGGACGCCGCGGTCAACGCCTGCGCCGGCTGTGCGGGGCCGCGCCGGATGTTCCAGTCGAAGCCGCCCAGGTTGACGTGGTCCGGTTGCCATGACGGGCCCTTGCTCATCGCCTCCCCCGCCAAGGCCTGGACGTACGGAGGCGTGAGCCCCGAGGAGGACGGCACGGGCGTGGGTGTGGGAGTCGGTGTGGGAGTGGGAGCCGGCGCGGTGCGAGCCGCCGGCGCGGCGGCCGTCCTGGTGGCGAGCGCGAGGGTGACCGTTCCCGTGGCCGCGTTGCCGATGTCCACCACGACCTTGTAGGACCCGGAGACGGGCAGGGCCGGAACCGTGACCGCCCCGTCGGCGCTGAGCGTGGCGTACCCGCTCAGCTCGGTGCCGTCGGGTTTGATCACTGTGACGAACACGTTGCTTCCGCCGAACGACGCCACGCCGGACACGTTCAGCCGCAGAAGCTGCCCACTGGTGCCGCTGAAGGTGTAAATCGCGTCCTGCCCCGCCCGGGCGAGCGTGGCCGGCAGCGCCGCGCCGTTCACGGCCAGCTCGCCGGGCAGGACCGACAGGGAGCCGGTCACGGTGATGCTTCCTGTCACCCCGTACGCCGGGTCGATGACGAGCTGGTAGGTGCCCGACGCCGGGAGCGACAGCAGGTCCAGATCGCTCTTCGAGTACGCCGCGACGCTCCGGTCGTTGACCACGACCGTCCCGTCGGGCGCCACGAAATCGAGGTAGATCTGGTCGGTGAACGTGTTGGCGGTGAACCCGAAGTTCACCGCCTGCCCTGCCGTCCCGGTGAAGGTCAGGACGGCGTTCTGGCCGAGACGGCTGATCGTCACCGTCTTCGCGGGTCCCGTCGTGGTGACCTCGCCGGCGGCAACAGGAGTGGAGAGCGTCGCGGTGACGTTGCCCGTCCCGGCGTCGACGATGTCGAGCCGAAGCCGGTAGGTGCCGTCGGCCGGCAGCGTCAGGTCGACGTTCCCCTTGCTGTAGGCCACCAGGAGCCGCCCATCCACCAGGAGCGAGCCGTCCGGTCTGCTGATGTAGATGTAGGCGTTCTTGGTCAGCGTGGTGCTCAGCCCGAGGTTGACCTTCGTGCCGGCCGTCCCGGTGAAGGTGAAGACGGCGTCCTGGCCGGGGCGGGTGATCGACGCGGTGAGCGCGGAACCGTTCACCGTGAGCGGCCCGGCGGTGGCGGGAGGGGAGAGCGTCAGCCGCACCCCGCCGGTGCCGGCCGACGCGGGGTCGAGCCGCACGGTGTAAGTGCCGGTCGCGGGCAGCCGCGTGAGGTCGATGTCGGAGGCAGAGTAGATCTTCAGGAGAGTCCAGTCCACCAGGACCTTCCCCGAGGGGTCCTTGACGGTGAAGTTGGTGTCCTGGTTGAGCGTGTTGGAGGTGAGGCCGATGTTGGCCATCTCGCCCTCGGTGCCGCTGAAGGTCACTACCGCGTCCTGACCGGGACGGGTGATGGCGATCTGGGTCGCGGCGCCCGTGGGAGTCAGGACGGCGGTCTGCGCGGCCGACAACGTGAGGGTGACGTTGCCGGTTGACGCCTGGTTGGGGTCGATGCGGACTACGTACGTGCCGGACGCGTCAAGCACCGGAAGGTCGATGTCGGCGACCCCACCGCTGGTGACCTGATAGTCGCCGACCAGAACCGACAGGTCGGGGGCCAGGATGTCGACGAAGGCGTAGCTGGTCAGCGTGTTGGCTGTGAAGCCCAGGCTTAAATCGTCGCCCTCCTGGCCCGTGAAGGTGAACAGTCCGTCCTGACCGGGCCTGGACATCGCGGCGACCGACGGCGAGCCGTTCACGGCGAGCTGCCCGCCAGCCGGAGCGCTCAGGGTCACATGAACCTGCCCGGTGTCCGTCGCGACGTTGGGATCGAGCAGCAACTGATAGGTGGCGCCAGCCGCCAGACGGGTCAGCTCCAGATCGCGAGCCGGAATGCCGGACAGCTCGGCGACCACCTTGCCCTTGGGGCCGACCACCTGAGCCGTGATCGAGCTGCTGAAGGTCGAGGCCGTCAGCCCGATGCCGACCTGGCCGTCGTCGGGGGCTCGGAACACCACCAGCGCGGCCTTGCCCGCGGTGCCGACGCTGACCGCCTGGGGGGGGCCGCCGACCGTCATCGGGGTGACACTCTCGATGAGGGCCGCGTCGACGCCCGGGTAGGGCACCGAGAACCGGCCGGGCACCTGCGTACCGCCCGCGGGAGTGGTCACGAGGATGTCGCCGGTGGTCGCTCCGAGGGGAACCACGAACTGCAGGCTGGTCGCGGTGACCGCCGTCACCTCGGCGAGGGTGCCGTTGACGTCCACCACGTTGTTGGCGAGCACCGGGTCGAAGCCCGAGCCGGTCAGTGTCACGGTGGTGGACGGGGGCCCGGCCGTGGGCGAGACCGCGGTGACGGCCGGTGGCGCCGCGGCGACGGTGAATGTCTCCCCGGTGACCGTGGTGCCGCCGACCTGCACGCGTACAGGGCCTGCCGTCACCGCGGCCGGCACCTCCACTTGGAGCGAGGTGGGGGTCGCCCCGACGACCGTTGCCGTCGTGCCGTTGAAGGTCACCTGATTCGCCGATTCGGTGGCGGAGAAGCCGGTGCCGTTGATGGTGACGGTCGCCCCCGGCCGGCCGGAGGTGGGGACCACACTCAGCACCGACAGGTCGGTGGACGGGAAGCGGTCGACGCCGAGCAGGTTCCCGGTGGGGTCGTAACGGTAGCGGGCCGTGTCCCCTGAAGGTTGGGTTACCCCGACCAGACGTCCGGCGGCGTCGTAGGCGTAAACGGCCGGACCGGGTTCTGGCCCCGCGGCGACATCTGCGGCTCCTGCGAAGCCCACTTTCACGGGATGTGGTCCAGCGGTGGGAGATTTCGGGACGGCGGCGTTTCCAGAATCGACATGGGCCGGAGATCGCGCTGAATCTGATCCTGAGGCCGAGTGGCTCGGAATCGACGGCAACGCCATGCTCAGGCTGAGCAGAGCGGCAACGACCGTGAAACGTCCCCGTATGCGCATGCCCCGTCCGTCCGCAGAATCTTCGAGGGCCGGTCGCCCCGCACCTCTTGACACATTGTTCAATTCGCTTGAAGATCGCTGTCGACAGGAGGGATCATGACATAAGGCACAACTTCCAGCAAGAGCTGATTAGGAAACCCATCCTTTCGAGGGACGCGTGATCAAGAATTACATTCATGAGCGATCTACCAGGCGATTTTTATGCACGGCAGGATAGGGGGCGCCGGAATCGCCGTTCACTGATGCCCGAAATCTTCAATGGGCCGCTGTCCCGGCGGAAGGCGTTGACGACGGCGGGGACGGTGGTGGGCGGCGCTCTACTCATGAGCGGTAGCGGTGGGTATAGCCCGCAGGTTCCTCAGCCGATCATGCTCATGTCACCGCCGCCCACGTACGCGGAATTCACCGCCATCGACATCGGTGAGGCCACGTCGTTCTTCCGCGAACTCAGGGCCTCGATGCTGATGTTGCCCGCCTCTGTCGAGATCACCATCGGGCTCGGGGCATCGCTATTCGATAAGGGGGTGCCTTTTCAACGTCCCCGGCAGTTGAGACAGATGCCGTCATTCCCGGGGGACCTACTCGATCCCGATTTCACGCACGCAGATGTGCTGATTCAAATCTGCGCGGCGACGACGGAAGAGGCGCAGAGCGCAACTCAGGACCTGCTGAGCCGGATTCCCCACCACCAAATCCGATGGTCGGTGCACGGCTTCAGAAGGGACAACCGAGAGGAGAACGGCCGGGCGCTCACCCGCAATCTCTTCGGGTTCACAGAAGGCTACGGTAATCCAGATCGTCAAGACAGCCAGCGGGCGTTGCGAGAGATGATCCAGGTCCCCGATACGGCACAAGAGCCGGTCTGGGCACGCGCCGGCACCTACCAGGTGGTCCGGCTCATCCGACTAGCCCACGCGCTATGGGACGCCGACCCCGTGAACGTGCAGGAAAAGGTCATCGGCCGGCGACGTGACGGAACGCGCTTGGACGGGGCTGCCCCGTTCGCCAATACGCCGTTCACCGGAGACGACGATGGATCAATCACTCCACTGGACTCCCACGTTCGCCGAGCGAATCCCCGTCTGCCGGGAATCGAACCGCCTCGCATGCTTCGCCGCAGTTTCTCCTATAGTCGGGGCAGGGACGGCTTCGGCAATCTGGACGAGGGACTGTTGTTCGTCTGCTATCAGGCCGACCTGGCGCGTGGGTTCGAAGCCGTCCAGCAACGCTTGGCGGGCGAGGCTCTGGGCCGGTACACGCTCACGACAGGTGGTGGCTATTTTTTCGTCCCCGCCCAACTGAACCCCGACCGGTGGTGGGATGGCTGAGGTCAAGCTGTTCGGCCCGATCGCCTCCTTGCCGCAGGCGCGCTTGTCGCGTCCGCTCTTGTCGCCCCCGCCGCGCTGGTCGTTCCGGCCCACGCCTCCGCCACCACGGCTGCGGCGAGTTACTACCAGCGCGTCGGCAACCACTGCAACTGCATCACCCCGGGCGCCTACTGACGGGGAACGCAGAGAACAGCCCCGCCCTCCTTGGGCGGGGCCGGTACCGCAACTCGCTCGCCAACAGCGTTCACATCATCGAGGGGACGAACGCCAGCGTCGAGATGTGCAACGAGACGGGACTACAGCCAACCCGTCCAACTGCCCCCGGGGGTTATCTGCCACTTGTAGTGCCACATGTTGTCGGGACCGTAGACGGCGATTCCCAAGTTCCCTTTGCCGTCCGTGGCACACCAAACGCCCTGGCCGGAAGCGATGAGGCCACCGAGGCTGTGCCAGCCGCTCCAGTCACCAGCCGGCGTCGTCTGCCAATTGTGGTTGACATCCCCGCCGGCGGCCTTGACGAAGATCTCCAGCCGGCCGTCCTTGTTCCTGTTGCCGCACCAGCTGTCGTAGATCACTCCGCCGAGGCTCTGCGACGAGGACCAGGATTCGTCGGCGTTCTGCCACCGGTGCCAGAGTGCGCCGGGGTTGGTGTAGTACGTGGTCGCCGTGCCGACCCGGAAGATCTCCGGACGCCCGTTCAGGTTGTACAACGTCTGCGACTGTCCCGACGGGACGGTGTACCAGGAACCGTTCCACACCTCGTCGGCAGATGCCCGTATTGCCGGCACCACGCAGCAGAGCAGGACAGCGGTCACCACGACCGCCACACGTCTGCGAAGCATTTCCACTCCTTTCGTTGGCATGAAGCCGGGGGACGGCTTAGGCAGAGCATCGGACAGGCCGGTATAGGCGAGGTATAGGTTCTGGTGAAAAGCGCTGCGGCGCCTCAAGATCAGTCCTGTCTCCGGCAGGAGGCTGGACGCCATACGGCGCAATCAACCTGGTTGAAGTCTGGCGCCAGGCTGAAGGCCGTTGTGGCAGGTGAAGGTGCACACGTCAGACCTCATGCTGAAAGATCCTGACAGCGCGCTGACGGAATGCCGAGGTTCTGACGGACGTGAAGTTCGCTCCCGGCAAAGTGTGCCGGTTGGAGCGACGGAGGTGGTCAACGCCGATAGCAGGGCGGCCATCGGCCGCCCTGCTATCGGCCGCCGCGCCGCGGGTGTGGGCGCAGTGGTGCGAGTGTGGTGTGACGCGGGTGCGGGGTCAGCTCGCGCTGCAGGAGACCGTCGGCCAGGTCCAGTTGCCGTTGTGCTGGATCGTCACACCCCAGTTGTTGCCGCTGCCGTTGGGCTTGGCGGTCAGCACCTGAGAGCTGGGATAGCTGGCGGTGATGTTCCAGGTAGAGAGGATCTTCGCTGGGGACGGCACATTCATCGTCACGGTCCAGTTGTTCGAGCCGCTGACCGAGACGTTGAGGTTGTAACGGTCACTCCACTGCTGGCCGGCGGACAGCGTCGCGGTGCAGCCGCCGCCGGTCGGGGGCGGGCTGGAGCTGCCGGTGGGGGCAGAGCCGCCTATGGTGATGTTGGAGTTTCCGCTGCTCTGGTATCCCTCGGTGGCGAGGATCTGGTAGTCGTGGCTGCCCAGGTTCATGCCGTAGCGGGCCCACGCGTCGAAGTGGTTGCCGGTGGTGATGCTTCCGCCGGTCCTCTTCTGCTGCCGGACGCTCCAGTACTGGTTGAACGTCTTGTTGCCCTCGATGGAGGGCGCGTTGTAGCGGGTCGTCTGGTAGATGTCGTAGGTGCCGCCGTCGGTGGTGACGGTGCCCTTGTAGGTCCCCGTGGGCCGGTAGGTGCCCCAGTTGTCGACGACGTAGTACTCCACGAGCGGGTTTCTGGTCCACCCGTAGAGAGCCAGGTACGCGTTGCCGGACGGGTTGAAGCTGCCCGAGTAGGTCACGGTCCTGCGCCCGCCGGTGCTCCAGCCCTTGCCGGCGACGAAGTTGCCGGTGTTGCGCCATGAGGTGCTGTAGTTGCCGCCGGACCCCAGCTCCATGGAGACCGTTCCCTGGCTGTCGGTCCAGAACGAGTAGAAGTAGCCGTTGTTGGTGCCCGTCTGGTTCGTGGTCACGGCCGCGTGGGCGACACCGGGCAGCATCGCCACGGCCGCGGCCAGCACCACGGCGCAGGCCCGGCCGACCAGCAGCCGGACGCGGCCGCGTCTGCGGCCTTTCCAGTGAGCGGGGGCGTCGATCATGCGCGCTTCCTCCTCATGAAGGCAGGCGGGGGCCAGGCGGCGTACGACGAGTCGGCGGGGCCGTCAGTAGGCGGGTCGCGGCCACCGGACGTCAACGCCGCACACTTCCGAAAACTATCGGAATATTGACGAAAGTATCGGATCGGACTTGTCCAGTTGTCAATGATTCCCGCAATGCCGCCGGAGCCTTATGCTGGCGGATATATGCGTTATCGCTGGACAACGTCCACCATTAGGCCAGTGCAAGTCCCGCTAAGTCATCCGGAATCCGGATCGAAGTCCTTGAAAGTTTCAGTTTCATCCCGGGGCGTACCACCCCCGCTCCCCCACGGAAGGCGTGCGTACTGAATCGCCGGTAGCGTCCCGTGCCGGGCAAACATCGCGCGAGGTCCTCCGGGACGGCCACCGCCCCGGCGCTGGACTCTCCCACCGTGGGAGGCTTCATGCTGCTTCCAGCGGTTGATCTGACCGTTCGCCGCGCCAGCATGAGGAGAGCGACCCATGGCCATCGTGAAGGGCATCGAGACCCGTGGCATGCAGCACTGCGAGACCACGGCGCTGGGGGTGCTGTTGCGGCATGAGGGACTCGACCTGTCCGAGCCCATGCTGTTCGGGCTGGGCTCGGGCCTGTCCTTCATCTATTGGGACAGCAAGGGCATGGCGTTCCCCTTTCTCGGAGGCCGCGTCAAGCCCTTCGACCTCACCAGGAACCTGGCCGCCCGGCTGGGGCTGACGTTGACGGACGAGGAGACCACCTCACCGCGCAAGGCGTGGGAGAACGTGGCCGCCCCCATCGACGCCGGTCGGCCGGTGGGCCTCCAGCTCGACTGCTACCACCTGGACTATTTCCGCACGAAGGTGCACTTCGGCGGTCATGTCGTCGCCATGTACGGCTACGACGAGCACGACGTCTACCTCGTGGACACCGACCAGCAGGGAGGAGCGGTGCGCACCAGCCGGGCCGGCCTCGCCGCGGCACGAGCGGAACGCGGCCCGATGACCGCCAGGAACCGCTCCTTCACCATCACCCTGCCGGCTCACCCGCTCTCCTGGCAGGACCAGATCATCCCCGCCATCAAGGACTGCGCCGACGCCTTCCTCTCCCCTCCCATCGCGAACCTGGGCCACCGCGGCATCGAGAAAGCCGGAAAACAGGTGCCCAGGTGGCTGATGCGGGCCGGCGAGCCGCAGCAGGACCTGCCGCAGGCCGCCCTCCTCATGGAGAAGGGCGGCACCGGCGGCGCCCTGTTCCGCGCCCTCTATCGCGACTTCCTCGACGAGTGCACCCGGCTGATCGACGACGGCAACCTCCGTACCGGTCACCGGTTGTACGCGGAGGCCGCCGTCCTGTGGACGCACGTGTCCACCCTGATCGCGAAGGCGGGAGAGAGTGGCGACGCGGGGTACCTCGGGCACGCCGGCGTCATCCTCCACGATCTTTCACGCATCGAGAAGGACGCCATGCAGGCACTGCGTCGGTTGTAGCGCACAGGGAAAGCCCGTTGTCTCCTTTTCCGCCGCCGCGTCCGGTACGCCTGGCTGTTGCCCCAGCGTGCGGATGAGGTCCTGGCGGGCTCCGGCCACCTCGCCGAGGTCGTCGCGAACCCGAACGTGTGGGTGGGCAACCGGGAAGAGCTGAGCGACCAGTCTCCCCGCGCCGGCCTGCCGGTCATGAGCATGAGCGAACACGCAGCCTTGATCGACACGGCTGAGCTCCTGCTTCAGAGGAGCTGATCCGTGGCCGACCGATCGGAAATCGCTGGTGGAATGTCCGTGTGGACAGAGTGCTGATCGCGGGGATCTCCGGGGCGGGGAAGACGACGATGGCCAGGGCCCTGGAGCAGCGGCTCGGGCTCCCCCGTCACGAGCTCGACGCGTTGCACCACGGGCCGGGCTGGACGAAGCGGCCGGAGTTCGAGTCCGACGTCGACCACTTCTCGTCCGAGCCTCGGTGGGTGACGGAGGATCAGTACCACGGGTTCCTGCACGACCTGCTGTGGGAACGGGCCGACACCGTCATCTGGCTCGACCTCCCCCGCCGCACCGTAATGCACCGGGTCGTACGCCGCTCGCTCGCCTGCGCCGTGGTCGGGAAGGAGCTGTGGAACGGCAACCGGGAGAGGGTGCGGGACTGGGTCGACCCCGGGCACCCCATCCGCTGGGCATGGTCCCAGCACGCACGGAGGCGGACGACGACGCTGGAGCGCGTCGGCCGGCATCCGCATCTCACCGTCGTACGGCTGCGCACCGCGGGCGAGGCCCGCCGGTGGCTCGCCGGCGTCGGCACCCGCGAGGAGGCGGGGCGACCGTGAGCACCCCGAATGACGACAGGTGCCAGGTCCTCTTTTCGAAACGCCACACCCGGCACGGAATGTTATCTATAACATTTTCGACCTGCGATTCGGGTCGGAGAGGACGTGACGAGGCGCCTGCGGGCGGCGGGTACGGCAGGCATCTGCCGTCACTGTGAGCGATTCCGGCGCGCCCGTCAAGACCGGAAACAGGTCGAGCGGCGGCGCAGTGCGCCGGTCGTGAAACTTTCACGATTTCCCGTCCTCCGCTCGCGGGACCGGCCGGACGCGTACGTCACGGCGGGCGAGCGAGTATCGCCTCCAATGGCATGACCAGCGGTAACGCAACGCTGATCACCTCGCAGGGTCGCAGTCGCTCGTCCGCGAGGTCAACCCGGGACGAGACCCGGACGGCGCACGCGAGCGCCCCCTCAGCGAATTCGGGCCTTGACGGAGATGGGTCAGACGCCAAAACTGAGCGCACCGATCCCCGTGCACGACTGTGAGACGGCGGCGGCTCACAGTCGTGATTGTTAGCGCTAACAAAACATCGGTCAGAGACACCCCCCACCAGGAAGGCACGAAAGCCATCATGATTTCCCGATTACGGCATCTGAAGAGGGCGGCGCTGTCCGCGGGCGCGGCGATCACGCTCGCCACCGGAGTGCTGGCCGGCATCTCCGCACCGTCGGAGGCCGCCACGCAGGGGCCGTGTGACATCTACGCCGCGGGCGGCACGCCGTGTGTGGCGGCGCACAGCACCACCCGCGCTCTCTATGGCAACTACAACGGGGCGCTCTACCAGGTGCGCCGCTCCTCTGACAACACCACCCGCGACATCGGCGTGCTGAGCGCGGGCGGAGTCGCCAACGCCGCCGCACAGGACTCCTTCTGCTCCGGCACCACCTGCCTGATCACGATCATCTACGACCAGTCCGGCCGGAACAATCGCCTCACCCAGGCGCCTCCCGGCGGGTTCTCCGGTCCCGCCGCGGGCGGCTACGACAACCTCGCGGTCGCGACCGCGGCGCCGATCACGGTCGGCGGCCACAAGGCGTACGGCGTCTACGTGGCCCCCGGCACCGGCTACCGCAACAACGCCACCAACGGCGTCGCCAAGGGCGACCAGCCGGAGGGCATGTACGCCATCTTCGACGGCACCCACTACAACGGCGGCTGCTGCTTCGACTACGGCAACGCCGAGACCAACAGCCGCGACAACGGCAACGGCACCATGGAGGCCATCTACTTCGGCAACAACAAGGTCTGGGGCTACGGCGCCGGCAACGGCCCCTGGATCATGGCCGACCTGGAGAACGGCCTGTTCTCCGGTGTCAACCAGCGATACAACGCGGGCGACCCGAGCATCAGCCACCGGTTCCTGACCGCCATCGTCAAGGGCGAGCCGAACCACTGGGCCATCCGCGGCGGCAACGCCCAGTCGGGCAGCCTGTCGACCTTCTACAACGGGGTCCGGCCCAACGTCGCGGGCTACAACCCGATGAAGAAGGAAGGCGCCATCATCCTCGGCATCGGCGGCGACAACAGCGTCGGCGCCAGGGGCACCTTCTACGAGGGCGTGATGACCTCCGGCTACCCGTCCGACGCCACGGAGAACGCCGTGCAGGCCAACATCGTCGCCGCCGGATACGCCACGTCGACAGGCGGCGTCCAGAACGGCACGCTCACCCCCGGCTCGGCGATCTCGCTGCGCGCGACGACGTCCGGCTACACCGACCGCTACATCCGGCACCAGAACGACAACGCCGTCACGTCGGTGATCACCTCGTCCAGCTCCACCCTGGACAAGAACGACGCCACCTGGATCGTGCGCAGCGGCCTGGCCAACAGCTCGTGCGTGTCGTTCGAGTCGAGGAACTACCCGGGCGACTACCTGCGCCACCAGAACTACCAGCTCTACCGGCAGCGCGACGACGGCAGCTCGCTGTTCGCCGCGGATGCCACCTTCTGCCCACAGGCGGGGAAGAACGGCCAGGGCACGTCGTTCGCCTCCTACAACTTCCCGGCCCGGTTCATCCGCCACTACAACAACACCGTCTACATCGCGAGCAACGGCGGCTCGAACGCCTTCGACAGCGCCACCTCGTGGAACGACGACGTCAGCTGGATCGTCAGCCAGCCCTGGGCATAAGCCCCACCATGAGCGGAGCCGCCCCCGGCCCTCGGGGGCGGCTTTCCGTTCCCGGCGACGCGATTACAGGAAGTGGTCAAATTTCCGGACCATCGCAGGTCCAATTCGGTTCGATATCACTGAGATAACAGAACGATCTTCGGTCTAACTCATCCGTGGCGCCGTTTGTGACGATGCCCGCGTGCGATCCATGCACCACCTTCCCTTCCGACACGAGGAGATCGCAGGTGGCTGGCAACCTTGCATCGATCGAACCGGCCCACAAGGCCTTCGAACGGCAGGCGCGACGGACCCCGCAACACACGGCGGTCGTCTCCGGGACCACCCGCACGACCTACGCCGAACTCGACGCCCAGGCCAACCGGATAGCCCACGAGCTCGTCTCCCGCGGAGTGCGGCGTGGCTCGGCCGTCGGCGTGTGCCTGCACCGCGACGAGAGGCTGATCGCGGCGCTGCTGGGCGTCTGGAAGACCGGCGCCGCCTACGTGCCGCTCGACCCGGCCTATCCGGCCGACCGGCTGGAATTCATGATCGCGGACGCCGGGGTGACGCACACGGTGACCTCCGCCGAGCCGGCCGGGCGGCTGCCGCGACGCGAACTCGTCCTGCTGGACGAGATCGGCGACCGCCCCGACTGGGATCCGGACCTGCCGAGCGACCCGGCCGACCTGGCCTACGTCATCTACACCTCCGGCTCGACCGGCCGTCCCAAGGGCGTCGCGATCGAGCACCGCAACGTGATGACCCTGCTCCGCTGGGACGCCGGCTACTTCACGGCCGAGGAGCTGGCCGGGTTCCTCGCCTCCACGTCCGTCTGCTTCGATCCGTCGGTCCCCCAGCTCTACCTTCCGCTGCTGCTGGGCGGCACGGTGATCATGGCGGACAACCCTCTCGCGCTGCACACCCTGCCCGCCAGGGACGAGGTCACGATGGTCAGCGCCGCGGCCTCGGCGCTGACCGCGCTGCTGCGTGAACCGTTGCCGCCGAACGTGCGCACGGTGCTGTCCAGCGGCGAGCCGGTGAGCCGGGCGCTGGCCGACCGCGTCTTCGCCAACCCCGGCGTACGGCGGATGGTGAACCTGTACGGCCCCACCGAGTGCACCGTGCACTGCTGCGCCCACGAGATCGCCAGGGACGAGACGGGCGAGCCGCCGATCGGCACGCCGTACGCCTGGTCGGAGCTGTCGGTGCGGGGCACGGGCGGCGGGACGCTCGGCGACGGCGAACTCGGCGAGCTGTGGGTGGCCGGGCCGCTGGTCGGCCGGGGCTACCTCAATCGGCCCGAGCTGACCGCCGAGCGGTTCGTGACCGACGCCGAGGGCGTGCGACACTACCGCACCGGCGACCTGGTCCGCAGGGAGGGCGGCGTCTACTTCTACGAGGGGCGGATCGACGACCAGGTGAAGGTCGCGGGCTTCCGCGTCGAGCCGGGTGAGGTGCGGGGGAGGCTGGAACGCCACCCGCTGGTGAACCAGGCCGTCGTGCTCGCCCCCGCCGACGAGGAGGGCACCCGCAGGCTCGTGGCGTACGTCGAACCGGCCGGCCCCGGCCTGGACGACGGGCGGTTGCGGTCCTGGCTGCGCGAGTGGCTGCCCGACTACATGATCCCCGCCAGGATCGTGTTCCTCGACGCCATCCCGATCGGCCCGACGGGCAAGGCGGACCGCTCCCGCCTGCCCGAGGTCGCCTTCTCCCCGTCGCGGGGCGGCACAGAGCCGCAGCGGGACGACACCGAGCGACAGCGGGACGACACCGAGCGACAGCGAGGAAGCACAGAGCCGCAGCGGGACGGCGTCGAGCGGCGGATCGCCGCCATCATCGCCGAGACGCTCGGCGTCGAACGGGTCGGCGTCCACGACCACTTCCTCGACCTGGGTGGGCACTCTCTGGCCGCCGCCAGGATCTGCGCCGGGATCGAGCAGGCGTTGGGCGTGCGCGTCGCGCTGACGACGTTCCTGGCCCGGCCAACCGTCGCCGAGCTGGCCGCGTACGTCGCCGAAGCCGTGTCGTCCGGCCCGTCGTCCGCCCCGTCGTCCGCCGTACCGGGCGCCGTGCCGGGCGCCGTGACGCCGCTGGTCCGCCACGCCGGCCGGATCCGCTATCCGCTGCCCGCCGCCCAGCGCGGCAAGCTCCTGCTGCGCGAGGTCAGCCAGAACCCGCACGCCACCGCCATCGCCTTCCGGCTCGGGCTGCGCGGCCTCACCTCGGCGGAGCCGCTGCGCGCCGCCCTTGACGCGATCGTGCGGCGCCACGAGGCCCTCCGCTCCGTCGTCGTGGACGGCGTCGCCACCGAGGTCAGGCCCCCGTCGCCGGTGCCGCTGGACGAGCACCGCCCGGCCTCCCCGGCGGAGGCCGACGCGCTGCGGCGGGCCGCGGTCGCCGGCGACTTCGACCTCTCCCGGGACTCGCCGCTGCTGCGGGCCACCCTGCTGTGGTCCGGGCCGGACGGCGCGGAGCTGGTGCTGCTCACCGACCACACCGCGTTCGACGGCGCGTCGCTGGGGATCGTGATGCGGGAGCTCCTCGACGGGCTCGCCCACGGCGGCGACGTCCTCCTGCCGGAGCCGCCGCTGCAGATCGGCGACGTCGCGCTGCGCGAGCACGAGACCGTACGGGACGCCGAGGCGTTGCGGGCCTTCTGGTCCGAGGAGCTCGCCGGGGCGGTGCCGCCGTACGAGCTGCTGCCCCGCCGGGACGACCGCCCGAGCCGCCTGCGCGGTGAGCGCCTCGTACGGCGGCTGGACCCGGACACGGTCGCGCGGATCGGCGAGCTCGCGGCGGGCTGCGGCGCGACGCCGTTCGCCGTCCACCTGACCGTGCTCGGCATGCTGGTGGCCGGGCTGACCGACCGGCGGGACGTCGTCGTCGGGGCCGCCGTGGCCGACCGCGCCGCCCCGGGCCTGGAGGCCGTGGTGGGCGTGCTGGTCGACGTGCTCCCGGTGCGGCTGCGCCTGGACGACGGGCTGTCGCTGCGCGCGGCCGTACGGCACGCGGGGGCCGCGACCGCCCGCGCGATGGACCACCGAGGGCTGACCGAACAGGAGCTGACCGAGGCGACGGGCGTCGAGCGCCCGCCCGGCTGGGTGCCGACCCCCGTCACGCTCTCGATGCAGCCGCCCGAGGTGCCCCTCTCCCTGGACGACGGGGGCGTGGGCGTGGACCTGATCGGCGAGCTGGACGCCGGCAGCGTGCAGGTGCCGCTGATGGTCTACGTCAACGCCACAGCGGCCGGGCCCGAGCTTCAGGTCGAGTACGACCTGGAGCACCTGGATCGGGCCGCGGCCGAGACCCTGACCGGCCGTCTGGTCCGCCTGCTCGACGACGTACTGGCGCACCCGGACCGGCCGCTGTCGGCGTTCGAGGTGATCGACGAGGAGGAACGGGCGGCGCTGCTGGCCGCGGGCACCGGTGCGCCGCTGCCCGCGGACGCGCCCCGGACGGTCGTGCGGGCGGTGCTGGAGCAGGCCGTGCGGCGTCCGCACGCCCCGGCGGTCGTCGACGGCGACGGCGTGCTCACCTACGGCGAGCTGGTGAGCCGGGCGTGGCGGGTGGCCGCGGCCCTGGGACCGGAGGCGTCGGGCTCCCGCGTGGGGGTGTGCCTGCCCCGCGACCGGCACCTGCCCGCCGCGCTGCTGGGCGTGCTGCTCGCCGGCGCGGCCTACGTCCCGCTCGACCCGGGCCACCCGCTGCGGCGGCTCCGCCACCAGGTGGACGACTCCGGCGCCAAGGTGATCGTCACGGCGGGCGAGGGGCTCGCGGTGGCCCGCAAGCTGGGCGGCGTCGTCGTCGACCTGGCCGAGCTGCCGTCGCCGAAGGCCGCGCCGGACGGCGTGGAGGTGGCCCCCGGCGACCTCGCCTACGTCCTCTACACCTCCGGCTCCACCGGCAGGCCCAAGGGCGTGGAGATCACCCACGCCAACCTCGCGGCGTTCGTCGCCTCGATGACGATCACTCCGGGGGTGGGGCCGGACGACGTGATGCTCGGCCTGACGCCGTTCTCGTTCGACGTGTTCGGCTTCGACGTGTGGGTGAGCCTGTGCCGGGGGCTGCGGCTGGAGCTGCTCGGCCGCGACGAGGCGCTCGACGGGCGGGCCGTCGCACGGCGGATCGAGGAGGCCGGGGTCACGCTGATGACCGCGACGCCGACGACGCTGCGCATGCTGGTCGCCTCAGGCTGGCGCGGCGATCCCTCGGAACGCGGCGGGAACCCGCGGGTGATCAGCATCGGCGAGGTGCTCGACCCGGTCCTCGCGGGCGAGCTGCTGGACCGCGGGGTCGAGCTGTGGAACGCCTACGGCCCCACCGAGACCACGATCTACTCCACCATGATCCGGGTGACGGCGCCGGTCGGCGACCGGGTGCCGATCGGCCGGCCGCTGGCCGGGGAACGGGCGTACGTGCTCGACCGGGCGGGCCGCATGCTGCCCGCGGGGGTGACCGGCGAGCTGTGGATCGGCGGCGCCGGGGTGGCCAGGGGCTATCGCGGCCGGCCTGACCTGACCGCCGCCGCCTTCACCGACGACCCGCTCGGCACACCCGCCGGGGATGCGGCGGGCGGGCGCCGTTACCGCACCGGCGATCTGGCCCGCTGGCGGCCCGACGGCACACTCGACTTCCTCGGGCGGCGCGACGGGCAGGTGAAGGTCCGCGGCCACCGGATCGAGCTGGGCGAGATCGAGGCCGTGCTCCGAGAGACCGGGCTCGGGGAGAGTGTCGCCGACGCGGCCGTGACCGTGCACGGGGGCGACCACCTGGTCGGCTACCTCTCCGCGCCGCCGGGGACCGACGTCCGCGAGCTGGAGCGGCGGCTGAGCGCCCGGCTCCCCGACTACATGGTCCCCCGCCGCTGGGTGCTCCTGGACGCCCTGCCCGTCACGGCCTCCGGCAAGGTGGACCGCACGGCCCTGCCGGAACCCGGCGACGAGACGCCGCGGGTGCCGCCGGGCACCGAGGCCGAGCTGCTGGTGTCCGAGGTGTGGGGCGCCGTCCTGGACCGCGCGGAACTCGGCGTGGACGACGACTTCTTCGCTCTCGGCGGCCACTCCGCCACCGCCGCCCTCGTGGCGGCCCGGCTGAGCGACGCCCTCGGCCTGACCGTGCCGGTGCGCCTGCTGTTCGAACGGCGGACGCTGGCCGGCTACGCCGCCGGCATCGAGGCCCTGCTGCTGGCGGACCTGGAGGTGACGCCGTGACCATCAGCGACGAGCGCAGAAGCGCCCTCGCCGACCGGCTCGCGGCGGCCCGCCGCGCCGCCGCCCGGGCCGTCCCGGCGATCCCCGTCAGGAGCGGGGACGGCGGCCCCGCTCCCCTGTCGCCCGCGCAGGCCCGCCTGTGGTTCCTCGCGCAACTCGACGACGTGGCCGCCTACAACGTGCCGACCGTCGTACGGCTGCGCGGCCCGCTGGACGTCCCGGCGCTGCTCGGCGCCGTACGCGACCTCGCCGACCGGCACGAGGTGCTGCGCAGCCTGTTCACCGACGACGGCGCGGTCCCCGTCGAGGCCGAGCGGGTCCCGATCACGGTCGAGGACCTCGACGACGACGCCCTGCTCGACGCGCGGCTGCAGGAGGAGCTCGCCCGGCCGTTCGCGCTGGACGCGCAGCCGCCCGCCCGTGTGCTGCTGCTCAGGCTCGCCGCCACCGGGGAGCATGTGCTGTCGCTGACCGTGCACCACATCGCGTTCGACGCCTGGTCGCGGAACCTGGCGCTGAACGAGCTCGCCGCCCTGTACGCGGCGCGGCTCGGGCGCGCAGATCCGCCCGCGCCGCCGCAGGTGCAGTACGCCGACTACGCGGCCTGGCTCGCCGGGCAGCCGGAGGGCGACCTGTCCTGGTGGACCGGACGGCTGGCCGGGCTCGAACCGGTCCTGGACCTGCCGGTGGACCGGCCGCGGCCCTCGGTCGCCGATTGGACGGGCGCCACGGTCCCGGTGCGGCTCGCGCCCGCGCTGACCGCCCGGGTGCGGCAGGCCGCCGCCGAGACCGGCTGCACGCCGTTCATGGTGCTGCTCGCCGCCTGGCAGGAGCTGCTCGGCCGGGTCTGCGACACCGACGACGTGCCGGTCGGCGTGCCCGAGGCGGGACGGCTCCATCCCGGCACCGCGCGCATGCTCGGCTGCTTCGTCAACACGCTCGTCCTGCGGGGGGACAGGTCCGGCGAACCGACCGGCCGCGAGCTGCTCGCCCGGACCAGGGCCGCCGTGCTCGACGCGCTCACCCACCGCGACGTGCCGTTCGACCGGATCGTGGAGCACCTGCACCCCGAGCGCAACCTCGCCACCACGCCGATCTTCCAGGTGCTGCTCAACGTGCTGGAGGACGGCCCGCAGGCGCCGGACTTCCCCGGCCTGACCGCCGAGCAGGTGCAGTTTCCCCTGCGCACCACCAAGTACGACCTCAACCTCGCCCTCGACAACATGGGCGAGACGTACGAGGGCGAGCTCGCCTACCGGGTCGACCTGTTCGACGAGGCGACCGCCCGGCGCGTCGCCGGCTGGTTCCTCACCCTGCTGGACGGCATGCTCGCCGACCTCGACGCGCCCGCGGCGGCCGTACCGCTGGAGCCGGTGACCGGGCCCGCGGTCTCGGGCACGCGGATGCCGATGGACCTGACCCGGCCGCTGCACGCGTTCGTCGGCGACCACGCACGCCGCACGCCGGGGAAGACGGCGGTCGCCGACGCCTCGGGCTCGCTCACGTACGGCGAGGTGGACCGGCTCGCCAACCGCCTGGCCAACCACCTGGTGGCGGCAGGGGTGCGGCCGGACGAGCCGGTCGGCGTCCTGGTCGGGCGGCACCGGGGGCTGGTTCCCGCGCTCCTCGGCGTGCTGCGCGCGGGCGGGGCGTACATGCCGATGGACCCCTCCTATCCCGACGACCGTCTCGGCTACATGCTGGAGACGGCGGGCGCGCGGGTCGTACTGGCCGATCCCGAGCACGCGAACCGGCTCCCCGGCACGCTGGTCCTGCCCGACCTCCTGGCCGCGGGGCCCGAGGATCCTCCGGACGTCGACGTCGCCCCGGACCGTCTCGTCCACGTGATCTTCACGTCCGGCTCCACCGGGCGGCCCAAGGGCGCCGGGATCGAGCACCGGTCGGCCCTGCACTATCTGCACGGCCTGGCCGAGCTGGTGCCCGACGTCCACGAGTCGTACGGCGTGGTCTCCACCATCGCCTCCGACCTGGGACTGACCTGCCTGTACGGCGCGCTTTTCCGGGGCGCCGCGGTCCATCTCGTGGACCAGGAGACCGCCACCGACCCGGAGGCGTACACCGCCTACCTCGCCGCGCGTCCCATCGATGTGATCAAGATGGTGCCCAGCCATCTGGAGCTGCTGGCCGCCCACGGCGACCTGGCCCGGATGCTGCCGCGCCGGCTGCTGATCCTCGCCGGGGAGGCCACGTCGTGGGAACTGGCCGAGCGCATCCGCGCGGCCCGCCCCGACCTGGAGGTGCAGATCCACTGCGGGCCGACGGAGACGACGGTCTCGGTGCTCGGCGGCCGGGCGCCCGGCACGCCCACGGGGCCGGGGTCGGTGCCGCTCGGCCGCCCGCTGCCCGGGGTGGACTGCTACATCGTGGACCGGGCCGGCCGCCCGCTGCCCGCCGGGGTGCCGGGCGACCTGTGGGTGGCGAGCCCCAGCGTGGCCCGCGGCTACCTGAACCGCCCCGAACTGACCGCGCAGAGATTCGTCCCCGATCCGGTGACCGGAACCCGGCGCTGCTACCGCACCGGCGACCGGGTCCGGCTCAACTCCGCGGGGCTCGTGGAGTTTCTCGGCCGGATGGACGACCAGGTCAAGATCAGGGGCTTCCGGGTGGAGCTGGGCGAGGTGAAGGCCGCCCTGCAGGAGCAGCCCGGGGTCCGGGAGGCCGCGGTGCTGCCGGTCGGCGAGGGGCACTCCCGGCGGCTGGCCGCCTGGGTCGCGCCCGCCACCGTGGACGTCGCCGCGGTCCGGGCCGGGCTGCGTGAGCGGTTGCCCGACTACATGGTCCCGCCCGCGATCGTCGTCCTCGACGAGCTGCCGCTCACCCCGCTCGGCAAGATCGACCGGGCCCGTCTGCCGGCCCCCGAGGCGGCGCCCGCGGCGGAACGGGTGGCGCCGAGCACGCCGGCCGAGGCACGGATCGCCGCCGTGTGGGCGGACGTCCTGGGCGTGACGGACTTCGGCGTCGACGACGACTTCTTCGCGCTGGGCGGCGACTCCTTCCGGGCGGTGCGGGCGGTCCGGGAGATCGACCCGGCGCTCCGGGTGATCGACCTGTTCACCCGGCCCACGGTGCGTGAGCTCGCCGCCCACCTCGACGGCGGCGCGCAGGCCCCCGCCGGGCTGCTGCATCGCCTGGCCGGTCCGCGTACGGCGACCCGCACCCTCGTCTGCCTGCCGTACGGAGGAGGTTCTGCCGCCGCCTTCCGGCCGCTCGCCGAGGAGCTGGCCCGCCTGTCTCCCGGCACGGCGGTGGTCGCCGTCGAGCTTCCCGGGCACGACTCCGCGCGGCCCGGCGAGGCCATGTTGCCGATCCCGGAGCTGGCCGACCGTCTCACGGCCGAGCTGGCCGGGATCTCCGGCCCGATCGCCTTGTACGGCCACTGCGTCGGGTCGGCCGCCACGACCGAGCTGGCGTTGCGGCTCGAGGCCGCCGGGACGCCGGTCGCCGGTGTCGTCGTCGGCGGCAGCTTCCCCGACGCGCGGCTGCCCGGACGCCTGTCGGCCTGGTGGAACCGGAGGTTTCCCTCCCACCGCTGGTCCTCCGACCGCGCCCAGCGCGACTTCCTGCGCACCCTGGGCGCGGTGGACGACGACTTCGGCGACACCGGCATCATGCTGCGCGCCCTGCGGCACGACGTGGAGGAGGCGCAGGCGTGGTTCAGCCGCCATCTCAACTCCCCCGCGTACGAGGAGCGCAGGCTCAGGGCGCCGCTGCTGTGCGTGATCGGCGAGCGGGACCGGTCGACCGAGCTCTACCGGGAGCGCTACCGCGAGTGGGGGGCGTTCGCCGAGCGGGTCGAGCTCGCCACGATCCCCCGGGCCGGTCACTACTTCCTGAAACATCAGGCCGAGACGCTGGCGCGGCTGATCGGCGAGCGTCTGGACCGCTGGGCCGGCGGCGACCTGCCCGATCCGGTGGGGCGGGTCGAGGTCGCCGGGCGGAGCGCGCGGCAGGAGCTGCGGCGCTTCTACACCGTCGCGGCCGGGCAGACCGTGTCGCTGCTCGGCGCCGCGCTGACCTCCTTCGCGCTGGGCGTGTGGGCCTACCAGGAGAACGGCCGCGTGCTGGACTACGCCCTCGTCAGCATGCTCGCCCTGCTGCCGTCGCTGCTGGCGGCGCCGCTGGGCGGGGCGATCGCCGACCGGGTGGACCGGCGGCTGGTCATGCTGACCTGCGACGGCGTCTCCGCCGTGGCCACCGCGGCGCTGGTGATCCTGCTCTGGCTGGGACGGCTGGAAGTGTGGCAGGTCGGGATCATCGCCGGGCTGCTGTCGCTGGTGACGGCGTTCCACCGGCCCGCCTACCTGGCGGCCGTCGCGCAACTGGTGCCCAAGCCCTATCTCATGCAGGCGAACGCGCTGGCCAACCTGGGCACCGGCCTCGGCATGCTCATCGGCCCGCTGGGCGGCGCCGCGCTCGTCACGGTCGTCGGGCTGCACGGCGTGGTGGCGGTGGACGTCGTCACGTTCCTCGCCGGGCTCGGCACGCTGCTGCTGGTCCGCTTCCCGGACAGGCTGTTCCGCCGTCTCGAGGAGTCCTTCGGGCAGGCCATCGCCGGCGGCTGGCGTTTCCTCGTGCGGCGGCGCCCGCTGATGATCATGATCGGGTTCTTCGTCGTGGAGAACTACCTCGGCATGCTCGCCCTGGCCGTGACCGTGCCCGCGGTGCTGTCGTTCAGCGACGTCGCGGGCGTGGGCACGGTCACCGCCATGCAGGGCCTGGGCGCGGTGCTCGGCTCCCTCACCATGGTGTTCTGGGGTGGCACCGAGCGGCGCGCGATCGGCATGGTCGGCTTCGTGATCGGGTTCGGGGCCGGGGTGCTGCTCGTCGGCCTGCGGCCCTGGCTCCCGCTGGCCGCCTTCGGCGGGCTGATGTCGTGGGCGTTCCTCAGCGTGCTGAACGCGCATTGGCTCGCCATCATCCAGCTCAAGGTCGGGCTGGAGCTCCAGGGCCGGGTGCTTGCGACCAACCAGATGCTCGCCGTGTCCATGACGCCGCTGGCGTTCCTCACCGCGCCGGTGCTGGCCGACGACGTCTTCGGCCCGCTGCTCGTCCCGGGCGGTGCCCTCGCGGACACGGTCGTCGGCGACGTGGTCGGAGTGGGGCCGGGGCGCGGCGTCGCGCTGTTGCTGGCCGTCTGCGGTGCGCTGCTGATGCTCTGGGGCGCGCTGGGACTGTGGTTCCGGCCGCTGCGGCGCATGGAGGACGCCCTGCCCGACGCGGTCGCGGGCGCCGAGATCGCCGACGACCTCGACGCGGTCCAGGTCGAGGCGGACGCCAAGCTGCTGGAGGACGCCGTTCGGACGTAGAACGCGATATGCCTGGCCGGGAGCGCTATCCGGGCTGCCCGCGCACCACGGTGAGGTCACGGTCCGTCGCCCGCAGCGCCCGTACGCCGATGACGACGAGCGTGATCCCGCCCGCCACGAGCACGGCCAGTTGCAGGGTCGCGTTGAGGCCGATCACGCCGGTCTCGCCGGTCTCGCCCCAGGGCATCGTGCCCACCCGGGCGAGCACGGCGGGCCCGGTCAGGATCGCCGCCCCCAATGCCACGGGCGCGGCAGGCTTTCCCGACGCCCCGTGCCGGGCCAGGCACCACACCGTGACCGCCAGCAGCGACACGCACATGAGGCCGGGCGTGTCGATCCACATCCAGGCGGACATGAGGGGCTGCGCCGGGACGGTCCCCGCTCGCACCATCGCCGCGAGGACACCGACGACCACACTGAGCAGGACGCCGGCGGCGATCGGGAGCGCGAGCAGGAGCAGGGCCCGCCGCGCGGGCAGGCGGGGCTGCGGCGCGTCGCGGTGGAATCCGATCGCCAGCGCCAGCACCGTGACCACGGCCGGCAGGACCGAGCAGGCCCAGCTCACCACGCCTTCCGGCCGGACGAACAGCGGCGGGAACAGCACGAGCGGCACGACCAGGGCAGCGATGGCCGCCGCCTTGGCCGTGCGGGCGCGGCCTCGGACGAGCGCGCCGAGGCCGGCCGCCCACAGCAGGGGCGTCAGGTCGGCCAGCACAAGCCGCACGCGCTCGGGCGACCCCGGATCGCCGATACCCATGACACCGTCAGGGAGAGCATCCGCGGGGATGCCGTATGTGAGCACCGCCTGCCCGGCGTACAGGCCGCTGATCACCGTCCAGAAGACGAGGCCGAACAGGGCGGCCCCGCGGACCGCCTCACCCCACAGGTAGGACCTTGGCGGTGACCCCGGACCGCCCAGCCGCAGCCGCAGCGCGAGCGCGGCCACGCTGGCGATCTCCAGGAAGCGCGGGCGCTGGTCATCGTGTCCGGCCCGCCCGGACTGGGCGCCTTCCAGGAAGGCCGAGACCATCTCCTCCTCGCGCTCGGCGCGGTAGGACGCGGGCAGCAGCCGCAGCCACCGCCGGTAGCGTTCCTCCAGCACGCTGTGTCCACTGGTTCGCTCGCTTCGCTCACTCATGCCGGCCCTCCCGCCTGCCTGAGCCGCAGCCGCTCGACGGCGCGGCGCGCGTTGCCGGCCAGCCGTACGGCCTCCTCCTCCAGCGCCCGCGCACCCTCGTCGGTCAGCCGGTAGTAGCGGCGCAGCCGCCCCTGCCGCACTTCCTCGCGGTCCGCCTCCACGAACCCGTCGGCCGCGAGCCGGTCCAGCACGCCGTACAGGGTGCCGATCTTGAGTTGGACACGCCCTCCGGAGAGCCGCTCGACCTCCTGCGCGATGCCGTAGCCGTGCCGCGGCTCGTCGACGAGTGCGGTGAGAACGAGGAACGCCGGTTCCGTCATCGCCCGTGCTGTCACGCTTCCAGAATATATCGGCAGACATGATATTCAAGCGCGCCATACAGCCATGGCCAGGCCCCTTCCATCGTCCTGCCGATGGGGACACGTCGCCGTTCTCCCTGACGGTCGGCGCGGGTTCGGAGCGCCTCGACGCCCGGCGTCGGGACCAGGACCAGCATCATCGACTGCTATGTGACAGTTTCGTTATCTGCGAGCCCCTTGAGAATCCGAGGACCGTCTCTATACAGTCCCTGCATCCCAATCAAACAGAATGTTTAGTAAAGAAGATCGGAATGTTTGATGGTGCTTGAGGTCGGGGCTGACGACGACTCCGAGGCGGACGCCGTACGTCTCGGGGCGCGCATCAGGGCATACCGCGCCATGCGCCAGATGACACTGCGAGACCTCGCCGGCCAGGCGGGGGCCAGCCCCGGCTTCATCAGCCAACTCGAACGCGGACACACCAGCGCGAGCATCGGTATGATCCGGCGGATCGCCGGGGCACTCGGTCTCACGGTGGCCGACCTGTTCAGCGAGAGTGACATCGTCGCGCCCCGGGTCATGCGCCGATCCGAGCGCCCGGAGTTACCCACCGGACCAGGAACCCGTAAGTACCTGATCTCGCAGCGACCGCTCCAGAACCTGGAGATGTACAGCGGTGAGTTCGACCCCGGAGCCTCCACCGGCGACGAACCCTACACGCACGGTGACTCCCAGGAGATCCTTCTGGTGCTGCGCGGCCGAGCCACCTTGTGGATCGGACCATCGGAGTCGGCGTCCTCCTACGAACTGGAGGCCGGAGACAGCATCGAGTACCGGACCTCGACGCCGCACCGCGTCGTCAACGAGAGCACAGAACCAGCCGAGGTGCTCTGGGTGATCAGCCCGCCCACCCCGGCCTGACCTGTCGGCACGAGGGACCGCCATCCCTCGGGACCGACACCTGCACGGCGGCTTCCACGCCCTCCACGCGCCCGCGGCTTTGCGTGGCGCGACGAGACGCACGTGAGCCCGCTCAATCACCCGCTACCAAAGGGGAATCCATGGCAACAATATCACGATTCGTCTCTTTCACCGCCGTCGCCGCGTCGTTGCTCCTCGCGGCGGCCTGCGGCGGCGGCACGCCGGAGCCCGCGCAGATCGACCTCGGCTCCGGGCCGGCCACCGCCGGCACCGTGAAGAAGGACGCGCTGAAGGGCGTCAACCTGACCTTCGTCTCGTACGGCGGCGTCTATCAGAAGGGCCAGCAGGAAGCGGCGGTGGACCCGTTCGCCAAGGAGTCCGGCGCGCAGGTGCTGCAGGACGGTCCGACCGACTACGCCAAGATCAAGGCGCAGGTCGACTCCTCCAACGTCACATGGGATGTCGTGGACAGCGACGCGATCTGGGCCCAGGCCCAGTGCGGCAAGCTGCTCCAGCCGCTCGACTACTCGATTATCGACAAGTCGAAGATCCCGGACGGGCTGGCCACAGAGTGCAGCGTCCCTGCCATGCAGTACGGGATGGTCCTCGTCTACAACGCGAAGAAGTTCGGCGCGAACCCGCCCCAGGGCTGGAAGGACTTCTTCGACACGGCGAAGTTCCCCGGCAAGCGGGCGATCCCCGGTGTTCCGGGTGACGCCTCCCCCGGTCCCTGGGAGGCGGCGCTGATCGCCGATGGGGTCGCGCCGGACAAGTTGTTCCCGCTGGACGTCGAGCGAGCGAGCAAGAAGCTGACCTCCGTCCGCTCCGACCTCGTCTTCTGGAAGACCGGCGCCGAGTCGCAGCAGCTCTTGGAGTCGGGTGAGGTCGACATGGCCATGGTCTGGAGCGGCCGCGCGTACGCGGCGGTCAAGAACGGCGCGCCCTTCCAGGTCCAGTGGAACCAGTGGATGCCGATCATGGATGCGATCAGCGTGCCCAAGGGCGCCAAGAACCCGAAGGCCGCGATGGCGCTGATCAACTACTACCTGGGCGCGCGGCAGCAGGCCAAGCTGACCGAGCTGACCTCCTACTCCCCGATCAACACCGACGCCAAGCCGGCTCTCGACGACCTCGGCGCCTCCTTCCTCACCACCCGGCCGGAGTCCGCTTCGAAGGCCACCCCGATCGACTCCAAGTGGTGGGCGGACAACCAGCAGGCGATGATCGAGAAGTGGTCCGCCTGGCTGGGCGGCTGAGGCGGGACCTGATCTGACATGGTCCTCGACCAGCTTTCCGGCGATGTTCCCGGCGCCGCCCGTCCCGCAGCCAACGCGCCCTCACCGGTGCGAACGGCCCCCGATGCGGGCGGGCGCCGCCCGGCGCTGCTGATCCTGCCCGCGCTGATCGCGCTCGCCGCGTTCTTCATCTACCCCCTGGCCCTGGTCGCCTGGAACGCCTTCACCGATCCGGCCCCGGGCCTCGGCAACTTCACCTGGTTCTTCAGTGAGCGGGCCAACCTCGAGACGCTGGCCCGCACGTTCACCACGGCCCTGTGGGTCACGGTCGTCTCACTCGTGCTCTCCTACCCGTACGCGTACGCGATGACGGTGGCGGGCTCGCGCGTCCGCGGCCTGCTCATGATGCTGGTGCTCCTGCCGTTCTGGACCAGCCTGATGGTCAGGACCTTCGCCTGGGTGATCCTGCTGCAGGACACGGGTGTGATCAACCAGATACTCGGAGCGATGGGCCTCGGCCCGTTCAGCCTGATCCGCACGCAGGCCGGGGTGATCATCGGCATGGTGCAGTTGCTCATGCCGTTCATGGTGCTGCCGTTGTACGCGGTGATGTCCGGCATCGACGGGCGTCTGCTGCCGGCCGCCCGCAGCCTCGGGGCCCGCCCGGCCACGGCGTTCGTCACGGTGTACATGCCGCTGTCACTGCCGGGTGTCTCCGCGGGGTGCCTGACGGTGTTCATCAGCGCCCTCGGGTTCTACATCACTCCGGCGCTGCTCGGCTCGCCGACCGACGCGCTGATCTCGCAGCAGATCTTCACGCAGGTCAACGGCCTCCTCAAATGGGGACGCGGCGGCGCCATGGGCGTGGTCCTGCTCGGCCTGACGCTGGCCATGATCGCACTGCTGGCCGTCTCGCTGCGCCGTGCCGGAAAGAGGGTCAGCGGATGAGGACCTTCCGTTTGGGACGCGCGTTTCTGTGGGCGCTGTGCGCTGTCATGGGCGCCTGGCTGGTCGTGCCGGTCCTCATCGTCATCCCGCTCAGCTTCACCGGCAAGCCGTCCCTGAAGTTCCCGCCGGACAGCTGGTCCACCCGGTGGTACGCCAACTTCTTCGGCGACAGCGCCTGGATGTCGGCGCTGTGGACCTCTGTCCAGGTGGCGCTGCTCGTCACCGTGGTGGCCACCGCGCTCGGCACCGCAGCCGCGATCGGCCTGACCCGGGCACACGTTCGCGGGCTCGGCGCGGCCCAGGGGGCGATGCTCGCGCCGATGATCGTGCCGGGTGTCGTCCTGGCGATCGGCACGTACTCGGTCTTCCTGAAGTTGCAGCTCGTCGGCTCGCTCGCCGGGTTCGTCATGGCGCACACCGTGCTCGCCCTGCCGTTCGTGATGATCCCGGTCACGGCGAGCCTGCGTGGCTTCGACCGTCGCCTGGAGAACGCCGCCGCGAGCCTCGGTGCGGGGGGGTGGACGACCTTCCGCACGGTCACGCTTCCGCTGGTGGCTCCGGGCGTGGCGTCGGGTGCGCTTTTCGCGTTCGTGACCAGCTTCGACGAGGTCGTGGTCTCCCTGTTCATCCAGAGCCCGTACCTGCAGACCCTGCCGGTCAAGATGTACGCCAGCGTGACCCGGGAGACCGACCCCACCATCGCCGCGGCTGCCACGATGATCATCGTTCTCACGACGACGCTCGTCTTCGCCGCCACTTTCTTCGTCGCCAGGAGGAGCCGTGCCAAGTAGCGCCGTGTCGAGTAGCAATGTCCAATCACCGGCCTCGAACGCCGCGTCCGGCCGCAACGACCTCGCAGGTCGTGGCGCCCGGATCGAGCTGACCGATCTCTCGAAGCGCTACGGCGACTTCGCCGCGGTGGACGACATCTCACTGGTCATCGAGCCCGGCGAGTTCATGACCCTGCTGGGGCCCAGCGGCTCGGGCAAGACCACGACCCTCAACATCGTCGCGGGGTTCGTCACCCCGACGGCCGGGTCCCTGAAGGTCGACGGCGCGGCGATCGAGTCGACGCCGGCGCACAAACGTGACATGGGCGTGGTGTTCCAGCACTACGCGCTCTTCCCGCATCTCACCGTGGCCGAGAACATCGCCTACCCGCTCAAGCGGCGGGGCATCCCGAAAGGCCGCCGGGCAGAGCTGATCCGCGCCGCGCTCAATACGGTCCACCTCGGTGAGTACGGCCACCGCTATCCGCGCGAGCTCTCGGGCGGCCAGCAGCAGCGGGTCGCCGTCGCCCGTGCGATCGTCTACGGCCCGCGCGTGCTGCTCATGGACGAACCGCTCGGCGCGCTCGACAAGAAGCTGCGCGACTGGCTGCAACTGGAGATCAAGCGCATCCACGCCGAGTTGGGAACCACGTTCGTCTACGTCACGCACGACCAGGAGGAGGCGCTGGTCCTCTCCGACCGGATCGCCGTCTTCAACCACGGCCGCATCGAGCAGGTCGGCCCTGCGAGCGAGCTGTACGAGCGCCCAGCCACCCTGTTCGTCGCGAAGTTCCTCGGCGAGTCGACCGTGCTGCGTGGAGACGCCACCCGTGAAGGTGACGGCTCGGCGGTCGGCGTGTGCGCCCGCACGCTCCAGACCCCCGGGCAGATCGAGGGCTCCCGAGCCGCGATCGTCGTACGGCCCGAGCGGCTCGCCGTACGGCCCGGCGGCCACCAGCCGGAACCCGGCTGGAACGCGCTGCCGGCCACCGTCACCGGGGAGATCTACCTCGGCTCCAGCCGGAAACTCGAGCTGACCCTCCCCGACGGCTCTCCAGCCCTGGTGCGAGAGCAGGCGGGGACGCTGAGCGACGCACGTAAGGGCGACGAGGTCACCCTGACATGGCGGGTCGGAGATTCCGTGCTACTCCCCGACGACCCCGATGTGGAGGCGGTCTTCACCTGACCGGCCCGGATGGCCGCCGGACGCGCGCTGAGCGCGGTGGGCCATCGGCAAGCACAGTATGCAGCCATGGAGTTCTTATGAGTGACAACGGACTGAACGGCATCCCCTTGACGAGCGACTTCGCCAACGGCGGCCTCTCGTTCTGGTACCGGCAGATCGGCATTCCCGGGCAGCGCCCTGCCCTGCCCGGGTCGCGGGACTACGACGTGGCAATCGTGGGCGGTGGCTACACCGGCATGTGGACCGCGTACTACCTGAAGAAGGCGCAACCCGACCTGCGGATCGCGATCCTGGAAAAGGAGTTCGCCGGGTTCGGCGCCTCTGGGCGCAACGGGGGCTGGCTGTCGGCGGAGTTCGCCGGCTCCCGCGAGCGACACGCCGCCGCGCGCGGGCGGCAGGCCATGATCGATCTCCAGCATGCCATGTTCACAGCCGTGGGCGAGGTGATCGAGGTCGCGAAGGCCGAGGGGATCGACGCGGACATCCACAAGGGCGGCCTGATCCACGTCGCGACGAATCCGGCGCAGGACCGACGCACGCGGGCCAACCTGGCAGCCCTGCGCACCTGGGGCTTCGCCGAGCAGGACATGCGGCTGCTCACCGCCGACGAGCTGGGTGAGCGCATCCGGGTCGCCGGGGCGCTGTCGGCCACCTACAGCCCGCACTGCGCGCGCATCCAGCCTGCGAAGCTCGCGGTCGGACTGGCCCGCGTCGTCTCCGGCCTGGGCGTGGACATCTTCGAGAACACCACCGTTACCGAGATCCTCCCGAGGAGTGCCGGCAGGGCGGGCAAGGCCGCGGCCGTCACCGACCGGGGTACGGTCACCGCCGAGTACGTCATCCGCGCCACCGAGGGTTTCACCGCAAGCATCAAGGGACAGCACCGCCAGTGGCTGCCGATGAACAGCTCGATGATCGTCACTGAGCCGCTCTCGGACGAGGTGTGGGAGCGGATCGGCTGGCGGGGGTACGAGCTGCTCGGCGACGAGGCGCACGCGTACTGCTACGCCCAGCGCACCGCCGACGGCCGCATCGCGATCGGCGGGCGCGGTGTCCCCTACCGGTACGGCTCACGCACGGACGTGCGCGGAGCCACCCAGCCGCAGACGGTCGCCGCACTCTGGAAGATCCTGACCACCCTGTTCCCGGCCACCGCCAAGGCGAAGATCCAGCACTCGTGGTGTGGTGTGCTCGGCGTGCCCCGCGACTGGTGCTCCACCGTCCACGTGGACCACACCACCGGCCTGGGCTGGGCCGGCGGCTACGTCGGAAGCGGTGTCACGACCACCAACCTGGCCGGACGCACGCTCCGCGACCTCGTGCTCCGGCAGGACACAGAGCTGACCGCTCTGCCCTGGGTAGGCCGCCAGGTACGCCAGTGGGAGCCGGAGCCGCTGCGCTGGATCGGCGTACAGCTGATCTACTCGCTCTTCCGCACGGCCGACCGCCGCGAGACGCGGATGGAAAACACGTCAGCCTACGCCCGGCTGGCCAATCTCATCTCCGGCCGGTGACCCGGCTGTCGCCTTCGGCGAGTGCCCGCGGCCATGTGAACGCCCTGGCGCCGTCGAGGGCGAAGCCGTTACTCATACACCTCAGGCCTGTCAGAAGGAAAACTCTTGAGCGACATGTTCAACGCCCTGGCCCACCTCGTTGACGCCGCCCAGGCCGGGCTGCCTTCCCCGCAGCCCAAGCCGACCAGCCTGACCGGGCAGGAGGAGAGCACCCTCGTGCTCTGGGCAGCCGACCGCGACGGCGCCGAGGCCGGGATCTGGGAGTGCGAGCCGGGCACCTTCACGGCCGTCCGCGACGGCTTCCACGAGATCTGCCAGATCCTTACGGGCCGCGCCACCGTGCGCGGGGAGGACGGCCAGGTCGTGGAGCTGGTCCCCGGTTCGACGGTGGTCCTGCCGGATGGCTGGCGGGGCACCTGGGAGGTCCACGAGACCATGCGCAAGACGTACGTCACCGTAACCGCCCGCTGAGCCGAGCAGAGGATCATCCACCGGCGCCGGGAAGACGACGCGGGAAAGGAGCGACAGTCGATCTTCCGTTAACGACAACCTCCCCGGTCGCGCCCGTATGAATCGACAGCGCCCCGACAGGGGTGTCACGCCTCCAGAATATATCGGAAGACAGGATATTCAAGAGCACCGCACCTCTCCGTGAGCACCATCCGCGATTTGCCTAAGCCTGTTAGGCAAATCCATAATTGGTTCAGGCCAAGCAGGGAGAGGGTTATGGTGCGGGCAGGGCTGACCACGGAGCGCCTGATCAGGGCGGGGGCGGAACTGGCCGACGAGGTCGGCTTCGACCAGGTGACGGTCTCGGCACTGGCCCGGCGGTTCGGCGTCAAGGTCGCGAGCCTGTACTCGCACCTGAAGAGCTCCCAGGACCTCAAGACCGGGATCGCCCTGTTCGCGCTGGAGGAACTCGCCGACCGGGTCGCGGACGCGGTGGCCGGGCGCGCCGGCAAGGACGCCCTGGCCGCCTTCGCGGCCGCCTACCGCGACTACGCCCGGGAGCATCCCGGCCGCTACGACGCCGCCCGGCTCAGGCTCGACCCCGAGACGGCGGCCGCCAGCGCCGGCGTCAGGCACGCACAGATGACACGGGCCATCCTGCGCGGCTACGACATCGCGGAGCCGGACCAGACACACGCGGTCCGGATGCTGGGCAGCGTCTTCCACGGCTACGTCAGCCTGGAGATGAGCGGAGGCTTCAGCCACACCGCCGTCGACCCGGAGCAGTCCTGGTCCTGGATCGTGGACTCCCTCGACACCCTGCTGCGCAACCGGACCACGCCCTGACTCCCAGGGGCCGCACCGACGCATCGGAACACTTCGGCAATCCCGATCGACAGGCTGAGCGATGAGCATCGAGCACGACTGGATCACCACACCCGTCACCCCGGACCTCCTGCGCGGCGTCCTCGACGTGGAACGCACGGCGCACGGCCTGCTGCCGCACCGGCTGCCCGCCTGGGCTCGCCGGCAGATCCCCGACGAGCAACTGGCCATCGCCGAGGCCCAGCCGTCCGGCGTACGTCTGGCGTTCCGGACCCGGGCCACCACCATCGAACTGGACACGCTGCCCACCAAGAGGGCCTACCGGGGACTCCCGGCCCCGGCGGACGGCGTGTACGACCTGCTCGTCGACGGCCGCCTCGCGACCCAGGCCACCGTGACCGGCGGCAACGTCCGCACGATCGACATGGCCACCCAGTCCGTCGAACTCCGCGAAGGACCTCCCGGCACCGCCCGGTTCACCGATCTGCCCGCGCGTGACAAGAACGTCGAGATCTGGCTTCCCCATACGGAGATCACCGAGCTGATCGCCCTGCGCACCGACGCCCCGATCGAGCCGGCGCCGGACAGCGGGCGCAGGGTGTGGCTGCACCACGGCAGCTCCATCAGCCACGGCTCGAACGCCGCCCACCCGACCGCCATCTGGCCGGCGCTGGCCGCCGCCCGGAGCGGAGTGGAGCTGATCAATCTGGGGTTCGGCGGCAGCGCCCTGCTCGACCCGTTCACGGCCCGCGCGATGCGGGACACCCCCGCCGACCTGATCAGCGTCAAGATCGGCATCAACATCGTCAACGGCGACGTGATGCGCCTGCGCGCCTTCACCCCCGCGGTCCACGGCTTCCTCGACACCATCCGCGAGGGGCATCCGGCCACACCGCTGCTGGTCGTGTCCGCCATCCTGTGCCCGGTCCAGGAGGACACCCCCGGCCCGCTCGCGCCCGACTTCGACGGCGGGACCGTGCGGTTCAAGGCCACGGGCGACCCGGCCGAACGCGCCGCCGGGCGCCTGACGCTCAACGTCATCCGCGGCGAACTCGCCAGGATCGTCCGGCAGCGTGCGGTCGACGACCCGAACCTGCACTACCTCGACGGCCGCGACCTCTACGGCGAGGCGGACTACGCGGAACTGCCGCTGCCCGACGAGGTGCACCCCGACCCCGCGGGACATCGCCGCATCGGCGGGAACTTCGCACGCCTCGCGTTCGGCGCCGGCGGCCCGTTCGCCGTCACGACCGGCTGACCGCGATCCCAGCGGCACAAGACGGCACGCGGCCGGCCGAGTTTATGGTCTCGGTCTACGGGCAACCGGCTTTGGTAGATCGCGTTAGATGATCATGCCCGGGAGGGCGCGCATCCGCCCTGCGGGGTGGCGTGCGCCCGTGCTCGAAAGGCACTGCGATGCTGACACCGGTCTGGGAGGTCGAACCCGGCACCAAACACAACGGCCTGCTCGTCGACCCGGTCGATCTCGACGGCGTACGCGCCGCGCTGGCGCGGCTGCTCGACGATCCCGCGCTGCGGCGGGAGCTGGGCGAGCGTGCCCGGGCCGGGGTGCTCAAGCGTTTCACGATGCGACGACTGGCCGGCGACTACCTGAAGGTGATCGCAGGAGCTCCCTGAGTCGCCTGCGCCTGTACGGCGACCGGGGCGCCGGAGCGCCCCGGTCCGGCTCGAAAGCATGGAAAGGGGGGGACACGTGCGCTCGCAGCGGGCATCCGTGTTCATCGTGTTCGTGCTCAACGGCGTCATCGCGGGCTCCTGGGCGCCACGCATACCGACGCTGGCCGGGAAGATCCACGCGGACCCCGGCGTGCTCGGCATCGTCCTGCTCGGCGCCAGTGTCGGCCTGACCGTGGCCGCGTCGTTCGCGGGCCGGTTGTGCGCCCGCTTCGGCGCCCCCGCCGTCGTGGTCGCGTCGGCCGTCAGCGCCGCGTGCGCGCTGCCCGTCCTCGCGCTCGTCACGACACCACTGCAACTCGGCCTCGTCCTGGTGTGGATCGGCGCGTCCTTCGGCGTGTTCGACGTGTCGATGAACGTCGCCGCCGTGACCGTCATCCGCCGCGTCGAGCGGCCGCTGATGCCGGTCTTCCACGCCGGATTCAGCTTCGGCGGACTCGCCGGCTCGCTGGGCGCCGCTTTCGCCGCCGGTCGAGGCGTCGACCTGCTCCCGTACTTCGCCGTGGTGACCGTCGTCTCGCTGGCCGTCACCGCCGGCGTGATCCGGTTCGTGCCACGGGAGGAGCGCGCGGCCGTCACCCGGGAGCACGGCGGGCCCGACCGCCGCATGCTGCGCCGCCCGGTGCTCTGGCTGCTCGGCAGCATCGCGTTCGTCTCCGCCATCGTCGAGGGCTCGAACGGCGACTGGTCGGCGTTGTTCGCGGTCCGCGAGCGAGGCGTGTCCGAGGGGGCCGGCGCGCTCGTGTTCTCCGTCTTCTCCGTCGCGATGGCGGTGGTCCGGTTGCTCGGTGAGCGGATCCAGCGCCGCTTCGGCCCCTTCGGGATCCTGGTCGCCGGATCGCTGTTCGCCGGGATCGGCCTGCTGACGGCCGCGATCGTGCCGGTCGCCTGGCTCACCTACGTCGGCTACGCGCTGGCCGGCGGGGGTGTCGGGCTGGTGTTCCCGATCGTGCTCGACCTCGCCGGCGCGGTCAGCCGGCGCGGCGACGGCACCGGCGGCGAGCGGGAGATCGGGTTCGTCACGAGCATCGCCTACTCGGGCTTCCTCGTCGGACCGCCCATGATCGGCGGCGTCGCCCAGCTGACGAACCTGTCGTTCGCGGTCGGCTTCATCGGGGTCGTCGCGATGCTGATCGTCCCGGCCGCGCTGTCCTCGGCCGCGGCGCGGCGGCGCGAGAAGCGATCCACCGGCGATGCGGACAGGCGCGAGACCACGCTCAGGACCGATCTGTCGGTTCCGGCTGAAGACTGAAGACCGAACCTGGGCTTTACATCGTAGATTCGCGGCCGGGCACGGTGGAGGGGCCGTCCGGTCAGGTCCGGCCCTGATGTGCCTGGTGGGAAATGTGCTGTTACGGTAGGCCGCGGTGTGCCGGGAAGTCGGGTCGGCGAGTGGTCCAGTTGCCCGCACGGAGGTTCTCGGTGATATCACGGTCGGCCCCCCAGGGTGGCACGCACGAGCCGGGCCGCCCGCGCCGGCGCGTACGAGACCGCGAACACAGCCGCGAGAGCAACCGCGAGGGCGTCCGCGAAAGCATCCGCGAGGGCATCCCCGAGGGCACGGAGCGACCGGCATGAGACTGTTCTGGGCCATGGTGGCGCGTTTCCACCAGCCGGCGCAGGTCATCACGACCGTGTTCGGCGCGACGGTCCTCCTGGGGACGGCCCTGCTGTCCAGTCCGCTCGCCACGACCTCGGGGAAGCCCGCGGACTGGGTCACCGCCCTGTTCACCGCGACGTCGGCGGTGTGCGTGAACGGGCTGACCGTCGTCGACACCGCCACGCACTGGTCGGCGTTCGGCGAGGTCGTCATCGCCGCCCTGATCCAGGTGGGCGGCCTCGGCATCATGACCCTCGCGACCGTCTTCACCCTGCTCGTCTCCCGCAGGCTGGGCCTGCGCGCCCGGTTGTCGGCCCAGGCCGAGACCAAGGTGCTCAACGGCAGCGACCTGCGGCGCGTGGTGGGCAAGGTCGTCGTGTTCAACCTGCTCTGTGAGGCCGTCGCGGGGACCGTTCTGACGCTCAGGTTCGTGCTCGGGTACGGCGAGCCCGTCGGGCGCGGCCTGTACCTGGGCCTGTTCCACGCGGTCTCGTCGTTCAACAACGCCGGTTTCGCGCTGTGGCCCGACAGCCTGGTGAGGTTCGCCGGCGATCCGTGGATCTGCCTGACCGTCGCGACGGCGGTGATCGTGGGCGGGCTCGGCTACCCGGTGGTGTTCGAGCTGCGCCGTTCCTGGCGCCGCCCCGGCCGCTGGTCGCTGCTGACCCGCATCACGCTCACGGTCACCGCCGTCCTGCTGGCCGGCGGCACTGTGGTCTTCCTCGTCACGGAGTGGACCAATCCCCGCACACTCGGGCCCCTGGACGAGCAGGGCAAGCTGCTCGCCGCGTTCTTCACCGCCGTCATGCCGCGCAGCGCCGGGTTCAACAGCCTCGACATCACGCAGATGCACCCCTCCAGCTGGCTGGTCACCGAGCTGCTGATGTTCGTCGGCGGCGGCAGCGCGGGCACCGCCGGCGGCATCAAGGTCACCACGCTGGGACTGCTCACGTTCATCGTCTGGGCGGAGCTGCGCGGCGAGAGCCGGGTGAACATCGGCCACCGCCGCCTCACCGAGGCGGCGCAGCGGCAGGCGGTCTCGCTCACCGTGCTGAGCGTGGGCCTTGTCGCGCTCTTCACCTACGTGCTTCTGGTGCTGACGCCGCACTCCCTGGACCAGGTGCTCTTCGAGGTCGTCTCCGCCTTCGGCACGACCGGACTGTCCGTCGGCGTCGCCTCCGTCGTCTCCCCCGCCGCGCAGGTGCTGCTCACGCTGCTGATGTTCATCGGCCGGATCGGACCGCTCACGCTGGGATCCGCGCTGGCGCTCAAGGAGCGCACCCGCCGCTATGAATTACCGGAGGAGGACGTCATCGTTGGCTGACATGAGAAACGACCCCGTGGCGGTGATCGGTCTCGGTCGCTTCGGCACCGCGCTCGCCCTGGAGCTGGTGCGGCGCGGCACCGAGGTGCTGGCCGTCGACCACCGCCCCAAGGTGGTGCAGAGCCTCGCGGGGCAGATCACCCACATCGCCACCGCCGACGCCACCGACCCCGAGGCGTTGCGCCAGCTCGGCCTGCCGGACTTCTACCGCGCCGTGTGCGCCATCGGCAGCGACCTGGAGGCGAGCATCCTCACCTCGTCGCTGCTGGTGGAGATGGAGATCGACGACATCTGGGCCAAGGCCGTCAGCCGGCAGCACGGCCGCATCCTCAGCCGGATCGGCGTCCAGCACGTGGTCTTCCCCGAACACGACATGGGCGAGCGCGTGGCCCACCTGGTGAGCGGGCGGATGCTCGACTACATGGAGGTCGACGAGAACTTCGCCCTGGTCAAGACCCTCCCGCCGAAGGAGTACGTCGGAGTCCCCCTCGGGGAGTCCAGCCTGCGCCGCAAGTACGGGGTGACGGTGGTGGCGGTCAAACGGCCGGGCGAGGAGTTCACCTACGCCACCGCGGAAACCGAACTCGGCTACGGCGACGTCATCATCGTGTCCGGCCGTACGGACCAGGTGGAACGCTTCGCGGAACTGCCCTGACCGCGTGGGGAAAGGCCGGATGCCGGCTTTACCGGCCGCCGCGTCACGAATTCGAGTAACGTCACTACTCGTAGTGATCAGATGGGGCACGCCGCGACTTGACCGACCGGCCCGAAATGGCGCCATCCGTCGCGGACAATGGGGAGTGCCCCGTTCACTACGCGGGAAGGAGTAAAGCCATCAGGAAAGGAATCATGTGCTGACGTGGGGGCCGGCAATGGAGTCGCGATGAATTCCCAGAGCGTCCTTCGTTCGTTGCCGTTCATCGTGATCTTCCTGGTCGTCGTCGTCGACCTGAGCATCGGGCCCGGTGTGGGCTTCCTGCCGCTCCTCACCCTGGGCCCGACCTTCGCCTCGGTGGCCGGCGGCGTTCGCCGTACGGCCCTCATAGGGGCGCTGGCCCTCGTCATCTGCATCCCCCTGGCCGTCTACAACGACCTCCTCGGCACACCGCAGAACAACCTCACCCTCGTGACGATCATCGGCGTCACCGCCGCGAGCATGCTCGCCAGCAGGCTGCGGATCCGGCGGGAGCGCGAGCTGGCCAACATCCGGCTGGTCGCCGAGGCGGCCCAGCGGGTGCTCCTGCGGCCGGTCCCCCGCCGCGCCGGCGACCTGCGGGTCGCGCTCTCCTACACCTCCGCCGCCGCGGAGGCCCAGATCGGCGGGGACCTCTACGAGGTGGTCACCACCCCCGAGGGCGTACGGATCCTCATCGGCGACGTGCAGGGCAAGGGCCTGGAGGCGGTCGAGACCGCGGCGTGGGTGCTCGGCGCCTTCCGCGAGGCGGCCTACGACCAGTCAGAACTCGCCGGCGTGGTCGAGCGGGTGGAGACCAGCCTGGCCCGGCACCTGAGCGGCGAGAAGTTCGTCACCGCCATCGTCGCGGAGGTCCACGACGGGGAGATCTCCCTGCTCAACTGCGGCCACCCCGCCCCTCTGGTGCTGCGGCGCGACGGCGGCGTCCACTTCGCGGAGCCGCAGGAGGAGGCCCTCCCGCTCGGTCTCGGCATGCTCGGCTCGCCGCGCCCGAAGCCGCACCGGGTGCCGTTCGGGGACGGCGACCAGATCCTCTTCTACACGGACGGCGTGGTCGAGGCCCGGGACCGGGAGGGCCGCTTCTACCCGCTCGCGGAGCGGGCGCATCTGCTGCGGGGCGCCGATCCCCAGGCGGCCCTCGACGGACTGCGCGCCGACCTGCTGCGCCACGTCGGCGGACCGTTCCCCGACGACGCCGCCATGCTGCTGCTGCACCGTCATCCTGGATAAGCCTGGCATCCCGGATAAGCCTGGCATCCCGGATAAGCCTGGCACCCCCGGCTGGCTCTGGGGCCCCGGCTGACACGACGTCATTGCGGGTGCTCGCCCCTGGCGCGGTCGCGGAGCCTGCCCACCAGCGTGGCCGCGGCCTGGCCGACCCTCCGGGGTACGGCGTGCGCAGGGCTGGCCGCGAAGCTCGACTCGTCCAGCATGTCCTTGACCATCTGCAGGGCGATGCGGTTGCGGTTCGGCGTGCCCTGCACCAGCGCCTCGGTCAGCTTCTGCACCTGGTGGCTCTTCACCTTGGCCGGGAGCGGCGGCTCGTGCTGGTCGACCAGGCACTCGACGATGACGGGACCATCCCACGAGAGCGCCTCGTACATCTGGTCGGCGCAGCTTCTCGGGTCCGTGATGCACATCCCCCGGGCGCCGCACGCCTCGGCGAATTTGACGAAGTCGATCGGGGCGAGGTTGACGCCGTACTCGGGGTTGCCGAGGAACACCATCTGCTCCCACTTGATCAGGCCGAGAGAGTTGTTCTTCGCCACCACGATCTTGATGGGCAGCTCGTGCTGCACGGCGGTGAGGAAGTCACCGAGTTGCATCGTCAGCGACCCGTCCCCGGTGAAGGCGACGACCTGTCGTCCCGGATAGGCGACCTGCGCGCCGATGGCGTACGGCAGGCCGGCCGCCATCGAGCAGTTCGTGCCGGAGAAGCTGAACATCTGCCCGCGGCGGATCTTGATCTGCCGGGCCGCCCAGCTCGTGACCGTGCCGGAGTCGCCGCACACGATGGCGTCCGGTCTGAGCGCGCCGTTCAGCGCCCAGGCGGGCACCTGCGGCTTCATCGGCGTGTCGGTGCGCGTGCCGCGCTCCTCCATGAGCCGCCACCACTCGCGCATGCCCTGCTGGGCCCTGGTCAGGAACGACCTGTCCTCGTTGCGGGTCAGCAGCGGCAGGAGCTCGGCCAGGGTGGCCCGCGCGTCGCCGGCCAGCGGCACGTCCACCGGGTAGCGCAGGCCGAGCCGTTCCGGCCTGTCGTCGATCTGCACGCACACGGCCTGCCCGGGCGAGGGGTAGTACTCGATGTACGGCATGGTGGACCCGACGATCAGCAGCGCGTCGCACTCCTCCATCGCGTCCTCGCTCGGGCGGCTGCCGACCAGGCCGATGGGCCCGGTGGTGTAGGGGCTGTCGTCGGGCACGCAGTCCTTGCCGAGCTGGGCCTTGACGATCGGCGCGCCGAGTTTCTCCGCCACCGCCTCCAGTTCGTCCACCGCGCCGCGGGCGCCCGCCCCGGCGAGGATGACCGGCCTGCTGCGGCCCGACAGCACCCGCGCGGCCGCGTCGAGGTCCTGCCGGCGCGGCACCCGGATCGGCGGCCGGTAGGCGGTGGAGGTGTGGCCCTCGACGTTGCGCCGGAAGCGGCTGCCCGAGCCGGCCGGGGCCGCCTGGTAGTCGATCGGGAACGTGAGGTGGGCCGGGCCGCGCTGGGTCAGCGCCGTGCGCACGGCGTAGTCGGTGACGTTGACGACGTGCGCCGGCCCCATGATGCGCTGGTTGTACAGCGCCACGTCGTCGAACATGTAGTCGGTGTTGACGTCCTGCAGATAGCTGGTGCCGACGAGGTCGTGGTAGGTCATGCCGCTGATCGCGAGCAGCGGCGCCTGGTCGGTCCGCGCGTCGAGCAGCCCGTTGAGCAGGTGGGCCGCGCCCGGCCCCGAGGTCGCGAAGCACACCCCGAGCCGCCCGGTGAACTTGGCGTAGCCGACGGCGGCCATCGCGGCCACCTCCTCGTGGCGGCAGTGGATGTAGCGCAGGTCCTGCCTGCGGTTGTGCAGGGCGTCCATGAAGCCGTTGATGCCGTCGCCCGGCAGCCCGAAGACGACGTCCACCCCCCACTGGATCAGCCGGTCGACGAGGACGTCCGCGGCGGTGAGCTCATCGCCCATGATCGGTCTCCCTCGATGAAACGCGTACGCGCCGCCGGGCGGCGAGTGCCGCCGCGACGGCCACGGCGGCTCCCGCGCCGCCGGCGACGGCCGCGCGGAGGCCGTCACGCCCGCCGGCTCCGTCTCCGGCGGCCTCCCTGGCGGCGCTGTCGACCGCCTGGTCCACGGCGTGGCCGGTCGGCCCGAGTTCGCCCTCGCGGATCGCGAGGGCCAGCACCTGGGCCAGGTGCAGGGGCCTGCGGCCGGTGCCGGCGGTGATCTGGCCGCGGCAGCTGAACCCGTCGGCGACGATCAGCGTGCCGGGGTCGGCGGCGCGCGCCTTCGGGAGCAGCACCCGCTCCCCCGCCGCCATCGACACCGCGTAGTGCTCGCCGGCCTCGTAGCCGAAGCTCCCGGCCATTCCGCAGCACCCGGAGTCCGGGATCTCCACGTCGAGTCCCATGTCGCGCAGCAGCGCGCGCTCGGCCTCGAAGCCCATCACCGCGTGGTGGTGACAGTGCACCTGGACGAGCGCCCGACGCCGCAGCCGGGGCGGCGGCCAGCCCGGCGCGTGCCGCGTGAGGAACTCCGACAGCAGGTAGCTGCCGGCGTGCAGCCGCCGCGCGTCGAGGTCGTCGGGCAGCAGGTTGGTCAGCTCGTCGCGGAAGACGGCCAGGCAGCTCGGCTCCAGGCCGACCACCGGGATCCCGGCCTCGACGAGCGGGCCGACCGCGTCGAGCACCCGGCGCAGGTAGCGCCGCGCGAGCGTGAGCATCCCGTAGTCGTACAGCGGGCGGCCGCAGCACAGGGGACCCTCGGGCACGATCACGCGGAACCCGGCGGCCTCCAGGACGTCGACGGCCGCGACCCCCACCTCCGGCTGGAAGTGCTCGGTGAAAGTGTCCGGCCACAGCAGGACGGGCGGCCCGCCCGGGTTGCGCGGCACGTGACCGGCCATGACGCGGCGGAACGTGCGGGGCGCGAAGCGCGGCACGTCACGCTCGGGCGCGATCCCGGCGGCCAGCTTGACCACCCGGCCGAGCACCGGCGCGTGGGTGACGGCGTTGGCCAGGCGCGGGACGCGCGAGGCCAGGCGGGCCCACACGTCGACGAGCCCCAGCGCGTACGCCTGCCGGGGCCGCGGCCGGCCGGCGTAGTAGTGGTGGAGGAACTCGGCCTTGTAGGTGGCCATGTCCACCTTCACCGGGCAGTCGCTCTTGCACCCCTTGCATGCCAGGCAGAGGTCGAGGGCCTCGCGTACGGCCTCGCTGCGCCAGCGGTCCCCGACGGGGCCCGCGCTCTCGGCCATCTCCTGCAGCAGCCGGGCCCGGCCCCGGGTGGAGTGCTTCTCCTCGCGGGTCACCATGAAGCTCGGGCACATCACCCCGCCGGACAGGTGGCGGCACTTGCCCACGCCGAAGCAGCGGCCGGCCGCCTCGGTGAAGCTGCCGCCGTCGAGCGGGTAGCCGAAGACGTGCTCCAGGTCACGCGGGCGGTACGCCGGCCCCTCGCGCAGGTGCGCGTCGAGCGGGTAGGGGTCGATCAGCTTGTGCGGGTTCATCCGGCCGTCGGGGTCCCAGACGCGCTTGAACTCCTCGAACGCCCGCATCAGCTCGGGCGGGAACATGCGCGGCCACAGCTCGGCCCGCCCGTGCCCGTCCCCGTGCTCCCCCGACAGCGACCCGCCGTACGCGACGACGAGGTCGGCGGCCTCCTCCATGAACCGCCGGAAGGCCCGGACGCCGCCGAGGCTGCGCAGGTCGAAGTCGATGCGGCTGTGGACGCATCCCTGGCCCCAGTGGCCGTAGAAGACGGCGTCGTAGCCGTGCCGGTCGAGCAGGCTCAGGAAGTCGCGCAGGTAGGGCCCGAGCACGTCCGGGTGGACGGCGGCGTCCTCCCAGTTGGGCCAGCCGCCGTGGCCGCCCAGGCCGACGGGCATGCGGGCGGTGCCGGCGGAGTGGCGCCGGATCTCCCACACCGCGGCCTCGTCGGCCGGGTCGTCGTAGAACCTGCAGCTCGGGCCGTGCGGGCGCGCCCGCACGGCCCGGACCAGCCGCGCGGCCCGCGCGTCGGCCTCGCGCTGGGTCTCGCCGCCGAACTCCATGAGCAGCCACGCCCGGCCGGGCGGCAGCAGGTCCTCGCCGCCGAAGCGGATCCCCTTGGCATGGAGGTTGGTCACGACGTGGCGGCTGGTGAACTCCAGTCCGATGGCCCCGAACCGCAGCAGCCAGGGCACGTCGTCACCGGAGGAGGGGATGTCGGGGTAGCCGAGCACGACGAGCGCGCGGCGGGGCGGCAGCCGCACCAGCCGGCAGGTCGCGTCGAGGGTCAGCGCCAGCGTGCCCTCCGAGCCCACGAGCGCCCGCGCGACGTGGAAGCCGTTCTCGGGGAGCAGCGCGTCGAGGTTGTAGCCGGACACCCGGCGGGGGATGTCGGGCAGGCCCCGGCGGATCGTGTCGGCGTAGGTGTCGCGGATGTGGCGCAGCCCGGCGTAGATGGCGCCGCGCCGCCCGCCGGCCGCGATGACGCACTCCAGCTCGTCCTCGCCGGTGGCGCCCACCCGCATGCGGGTGCCGTCGTAGGTGAGGATCTCCAGGTCCTCGATGTTGTCGACGGTCTTGCCCGCCGTCACCGAGTGGGTGCCGCAGGAGTTGTTGCCGACCATGCCGCCGATCGTCGCGTGGTCGTGGGTCGCGGGGTCGGGGCCGAAGGTCAGGCCGTACGGCGCGGCGGCGTCCCTGAGCCGGTCGCAGATGACCCCGGGCTGCACCCGCGCGGTGCCGCGCATGGGGGCGAGCTCGGCGATCCGGTCCATGTGGCGGGTGAAGTCGAACACCACGGCCCCGTTGACGGCCTGCCCGGTCAGCGAGGTGCCGCAGCCGCGGGCGAGCACGGGAGCACCGAAGCGGCGGCACACCTCCAGCGCGGCCTCGACGTCGGCGGCGTCCCTGGGCGTCACCACGCCGACCGGCACCTGCCGGTAAATCGACGCGTCGTAGGCGTACATGGCCCGGTCGCCGCCGCCGAACCTGACCTCGCCCGCGATGGCCTCGCCGAGCCGGTCGCGCAGTTCTTCGGCGTACGGAGGCAGTGGCGGGTTCCTCGCCTCTCCCGCCCCCGGCCACGCGCGGGGCGGCGCCGACGGCTCCGGTCCCGGGAAGACACGGGTCATGTCCGCCTCCTCGCGGATCGCCGGCCGGCCGGACACGTGTGCCTGACGGGCGTGCAGCGGCGGCCTCCCGCGGCGACCCTTCCCGCCGAGCGCCGGGAGGACCGCGGGGGCGGGTAAAAGCGCGGCGGGGATTCGCCCATGCGGGCCGTGCGATTTCCGGTTCTGCTGCGCACAAAGCCGCTGTGACCAGCGGATTCGTTTACGTGTACGGGGGGCGGGAAGGGCGTTTTCCGAGCCGTTCGATGCCGTGAGTCGTTCGATGCCGGAGTCGATCATGAACGTGCAGAGCAACGCGGTGAAGAGCGCGGGCGACACCCTGGCGTCGGCGATCGGCAGTGTCGCGGGTGCCGTGGCCGACCCGAAGGGCGCCCTGAAGCAGGCGAAGTCGGCCGTGTCGTCCCCGAAGCCGCTCGCCGTCGCCGCCGGCCTCGCCGCCGCGTACGTCCTCGGCTGGCGCCACGGCCGCCGAAGCGCGACGCGGTGAGGGGCGCGGGCGCCCGGGCACCCGTACGGCTGATCTCAATCGGAGGCGGACATGACCGAGATCGTGGGTGAGAGCCTGGCCCGGCGGCTGGTGGAGTGGGGGGTCGACACGATCTTCGGGCTCCCCGGCGACGGGATCAACGGCCTGATGGAGGGCTTCCGCCGGCACCGGGACAGGCTGCGGTTCATCCTCGTCCACCACGAGGAGGCGGCCGCGTTCATGGCGACCGGTTACGCGAAGGCGACCGGCCGTCTCGGCGTGTGCGCCGCGACCTCGGGGCCGGGCGCGATCCACCTGCTGAACGGCCTGTACGACGCCAAGCTCGACCACGTGCCCGTGCTGGCCCTGACCGGCATGCAGGAGACCTCGGTGCTGGGAACCCACTACCAGCAGGAGGTCCACCTCGACCGCCTGTACGCGGACCTGGCCGCCTACAACCTGATGATCACCAATCCGCAGCAGATGCCCGGCGTGGTGGACCTCGCCGTGCGCAACGCGCTGACCAAGCGGACGGTGTCGCACCTGACCTTTCCCAACGACATCCAGGTGGCGGCGGCGGCCGAGGACCCCTACCGGCACGTCGGGCCAGGCAGCCCGCCCGCGAGCCTGCCGACCTGCTCTCTCCCGCCGCTGCGGCCCGTGGAGGAGGACCTGACCAGGGCGGCCGAGGTCCTGCGGCAGGGCGAGCGGATCGCCATGCTCGTCGGCGTCGGCGCCCGGCACGCCCGCGAGGAGGTGCTGGCGGTCGCCGAGAGGCTGGCCAGCCCGATCGTGAAGACCCTCCCCGGCAAGTTCGTGGTGCCCGACGACCACCCGCTCACCACCGGCGGGCTCGGCCTGCTCGGCACCGCGCCGAGCGAGGAGCTCATGGAGGAGTGCGACACGCTGTTCATGGTCGGCACGTCCTTCCCCTACGGGAAGTACCTGCCGCCCGACGGGCAGGCCCGGGTGGTGCAGATCGACGCCGAGCCCACCCTGCTCGGCATCCGCCGGCCGACCCAGGCCCCGATCGCCGCCGACGCCAAACTGGCGTTGCAGGCGCTGCTGCCGATGCTGGACCCCGCCAAGGACCGGTCGTTCCTGGAGAAGTACCAGCGGAAGATGGACGCCTGGCGGGAGGACATGCAGGCGCTGCAGGACCCCTCGCGCGATCCCATCGCACCGCAGTACCTCATGGCCTGCGTCGACGAGGCGGCCTCCGACGACGCCATCCTGACCTGCGACTCAGGGACCATCGCGACGTGGGCCGCGCGGCACTGGACGATCCGCGGCGGGCGGGAGTTCTACCTGTCGGGCAACCTCGCCACGATGGCCCCGGGCCTCCCGTACGCCGTCGGGATGCAGCACGCCTTCCCCGGCCGCCAGGTGATCGCCTTCGTGGGCGACGGGGGCTTCGCCATGCTCATGGCCGACTTCCTCACCGCCGTACGGCACGACCTGCCCATCAAGGTCGTGATCAACAACAACAACAGCTACGGGCAGATCCTGTGGGAGCAGATCATCCTCGGCTACCCCGAGTACGCCGTGCGGCACCGGCAGCCCGAGGCCGACTTCTCCGCCTGGGCCCGCGCCTGCGGAGCGTACGGCGCGAAGATCAAGGACCCGAAGGACCTGCCGGGCGCGATCCGCGAGGCCCTGGCGCACGACGGGCCGGCCCTGGTGGACTGCGACGTCAATCCCAACGAGCCGCCGATGCCGGGCAAGGTCAAGTACGACCAGGCCAAGCACTTCACCGAGGCGTTCCTGCGCGGCCAGCCGCACAAGGCGGGCGTCCTCGCCACGGTCGCCCGCGACAAGATCAACGAACTGCTTTCCTAGTGGGGTGTCCACGGACCTTGGCCGGGTCGGTCACTGCGCCGGAAGGGACCTCCGGCCCTCGCGAAGCCCGCTTCGCCGGGCCTTCCCCGCGGTCCTCGCTCTCTTCCGCTCCGCTCCCTCCACCCCGGTGAACGTGGGTGGACAGCGCACTGGCCAGGTCGCCCTGAGGGCAGGATTGTGACCCTCCGCCCACCGACCGCAGGGAGCCGGGGTCGCGATCGTGCGCCTCCGCGTGGGCCTGGGCGACCCGCTCTGCGGCGTGCCCGGCGGGGCGGCCGGCAACCCGGGCGTACACAATCGTTCAAGACCGCCACCGCGTCATGGGCTACAACGGTCCCCGGCGCCGCCCGGAGAGGGCGGCGCGGCGACGTGCGCGGGGAGGCGAGCGGATGGACGTGGGTTTCGTCGGTCTCGGGATCATGGGGCAGCCCATGGCGCTCAACCTGGCCCGTGCGGGAACCCCCCTCGTGGTGTGGAACCGCACGGCCGCCAGGAGCGAGCCGCTGCGCGCCGCGGGCGCGCGGGTGGCGGGCAGCGCGGCCGAGGTGTTCCGGCGGGCGCGGGTGGTGATCCTCATGCTGGCCGACGAGGCCGCGATCGACGCGGTGCTGGAGCGCGGCACGCCCGCCTTCGCCCGCACCGTCGCGGACCGGGTCGTCGTCCACATGGGCACGACCTCCCCCGTCTACTCGGCCGGGCTGGAGGCCGAGGTGCTCGCGGCCGGAGGCCGCTACGTCGAGGCGCCGATCTCCGGCTCCCGCGTGCCCGCCGAGCAGGGGCGGCTGGTGGCGATGCTGGCCGGCCGGGCGGACGCCGTGGAGGAGGTGCGCCCGCTGCTGAAGCCGATGTGCGCCAAGACGGTGGTGTGCGGGCCCGCGCCCAAGGCGCTGCTGATGAAGCTCGCGGTCAACATCCTCCTGATCACCACGGTCACCGGTCTCGCGGAGTCGCTGCACTTCGGCGAGCGCCAGGGCCTCGATATCGGGCTGCTCGTCGACGTGCTCAACTCGGGCCAGATGGCGAGCGACGTGTCGCGGGTGAAGGCGGTCAAGCTGGCCGGGCGCGACTTCGCCGCCCAGGCCGCCATCGCCGACGTGCTGAAGAACAACCGGCTCATCGCCGAGGCGGCCCGCCGGGCCGGCATCGCCTCGCCGCTGCTGGACGTCTGCCACGCCCTGTTCGGTGAGACCCTCGCGCTGGGCCACGCCGATCTGGACATGGCCGCCGTCGTCCACGCGATCGAGGCCAGGACAGCTGGGGAAGACGCCCGCGGATGACCTCTCGCCCGGTCGTCGTCATCGGAGGGACGACCACGGATGTCACTGACGTCGGCGGAGAAAGCGCTCGGCTGGCCGCAGCCCACTGCCGCTGAGCCCCATCCCGTTGTTAGGATACGACTGTATCCATTCAGGAGGGGTCACTGTGCGCATGCCCGACCGGCCGTCGTCCTTCGTCAGCGACTCCGCCCGTGACAAGTACTACGCCACCTATGACCGGCTGCTCCGCGAGCTGTGGCCGGTGCCGGTGGACGCTGTCGACGTGGAGACCCGCGCCGGCAGTGTGCGGATCCACCGGGCCGGGCCCACCACGGGAGATCCCGTGGTCCTCCTGGCCGGTGCCGGCGGGAACGCGCTGGCCTGGTACCGCTACATGGAGCCGCTGGCGCGCAGGCGTCCGGTCCTTGCCGTCGATCCGCTCGGCGAGCCCGGCCGCTCGGTCCAGACGCGGCCGCTCGCGACCGGCGCCGAGGTCGGCGGCTGGCTCACCGACATGCTGGACGCGGTCGGTGCCGAACGCGCGCATGTGGTGGGTTCCTCTTACGGCGGCTGGACCGCGGTGGAACAGCAGCGTGGCGGGGGCGGCAGGGTCGCGGCGCTGACGCTGGTGGATCCGGGCGGCTTCGCGCCGTTGACCGGGCGTTTCTACCGGTGGGCCCTTGCCGGGGCCATCGCCTCCATGCTTCCTCGTACTCTGCGACACCGCATGGCCGGCGTAGCGGGCAACGGCACGCTGCGCGAGGACGCGCTGATGGAGCTGATGCTGGCCGGACGGTCCTTCCGCCGGCGTCTGCCCATGCCGCCGATTTACGCCGACGAGCAGGTACGGGAGCTGTCCGTGCCCGTGCAGGTGCTGCTGGGCGAGCGCAGCGCGCTGCTCGACGCGGAGGCGGTGGCCGCGCGGCTGGCCGGCATCGCGCCGTCCTGGCGCGTGGAGATCGTGCCCGGCACCGGGCACGCGCTGCCCGTCGAAGCTCCTGACCTGGTCGTCGAGCGGATCCTTACCTTTCCCGGCCAGGCGTGGCCCGGGATCGCACCACCGAACCACAGCGCGACCCACCGCTAGGAAACCGGCATGCCCAGACAGGTGGATCACGATGAGCGGCGGCGCCGGCTGACCGAGGCGCTGCTGCGCATCGCCGGCACTCGCGGCCTGCAGGCCGTGTCGATGCGGGAGATCGCCGCCGAGGCCGGGGTCTCACTGCGCGTCGTCCAGTACTACTTCACGAACAAGCAGGCCCTGCTCGAGTCCGGCCTCGCCGAGCTGGGCGCCCGCATGGACCGCCGGGTCAGGCAGCGGGCTGCCGCCACCGCGGGCGGGCTGTCCACGCGAGGTCTCTTCGCCGCCGTCCTCGGCGCGATCCTTCCCTCCGACGAGCAGAGCCGCCTGGACTCTCTGGCCTGGACCGCCTACTACACGGCCGCCCTCACCGACCCGGCGCTCGCTGCGACCGGGCTCACGCTGCCCAACGCACTGGAAGACTTCCTCACCGAACGGTTCGCTATCGCGCAGCAGGCCGGGGACGTCGACGCCGATCGTGACCCGCGTATCGAAGTCGCCGCCCTTCTGGCCCTCGCCAACGGCCTGACCTCCAGCGTCCTCAGCCGGCAGCGCAGCCATGAGGCCGCCGCCGCGATCATCGACTACCACCTGGACCGCCTGTTCGGGCCGGCGTCCACGCTACGGCCGCCCCCGGGCTGAGACATCACCCGGACACCGTGGCCACACCGTGGCCACACCCTGGCCACACCCTGGACACACCCGCGCTCACGCGAGCGCGGCGGTCCACCGGGCGGGTGTGAGGCCGTAGGCCCGTTTGAACATGCGCGACATGTGGGCCTGGTCGGCGAAGCCGGCGAGCTGGGCCGCCTCGGCCAGGGGCACGCCGTTGCGCAGCAGCCCGCGGGCCAGGTCGAGCTGCCGCATCGTGCGGAAGCGGGTCGGGCTGGTGCCGAACGCGACGCGGAACTGCCGCGCGACCGTCCACCGGTCCAGGCCCGAGACCTGTTCGAACTCCGTGAGCGTGTGCCGCACCGTCGGGTCGCCGGCGATCAGGTCGCGCACGCGGGCCAGCGCCTCCAGCGCCAGCGGAGCCCGCCCGCCGGGCCGCGGGGAGCTCCATGCGGAGGGGTTCCGCATGCCGGAGTGCCGCACGAGCGTGCGGACCACCCGCAGCGTGAGCGTCAGCCGTTCGACCTCGTCCAGCGGCTCGTCGATGTCCCGCAGCCACGCGGCGAGCGCCGGGTCGGCGTCGCGCCGCCCGATCACGGGGTCGGCGACGAACGGCAGCGGCGCCCCGCCCAGCGCCTCCTGGACGAGGGAGGGATCGAGGTAGATGATCCGGTAGCCGAACCCCTCGTCGGTGCCCGCCACGCCGTCGTGCGGTTCGTCGGGATGCAGGACGTGCCACTCCCCCGGCAGGCAGTGCCTCGGCTCGCCGCGGTAGCGGAACGTCTGCACGCCCCGCAGCGTCATCCCGATCGCGTACGTGTCGTGGCGGTGCGTGGCGAACCCCTCGCCGACGAGCGACGCCTCCAGCCGCTCGATGCCCGCCGCGCCGGAGCCGAACCGCAGCCGGTGGCCGGGCCGGGCCCCGCCGTCCGGCAGATGCCGGCGCAGGCCCGCAGCGCCGTCCGGTGACTCGTGCCGCACGCGCCGAGACTACAGGCGTTCGCGGCCGTCGTCAGGGCCGCCGGCCGCCGTTACCACGGCCGAGCCCCGCGTCCCGGGCCCGGATGATGGCCTCGGCACGGTCGGCGACCTGCAGTTTGGCGAAGATCGTGGAGACGTTGTTGCGCACCGTCTTCTGCGACAGGAACAGCGCCTCGGCGATCTGCGCGTTGGTGCGGCCCGCCGCGACGAGGGAGAGGATCTCCCGCTCGCGCGGCGTGAGCTGGGGGAAGACCTCCTGGTCCGCGGCCGGAGGTCCCTCGGTGAAGAACTCGGCGACCCGGCGGGCCACGGCGGGGCCGAAGATGGCCTCCCCGTGGGCCACGGCGGTGACGGCCCGCAGGATCTCGCTCTGGTTCGCCCCCTTCAGCAAGTAGCCCCGCGCCCCGGCCCGCATGGCCGCGAACAGCGTGGCGTCCTCCTCCGACATCGTCAGCACGACCACCCCCATGCCGGGGTTCGCGGCGATGATCCGCCGGGTCGCCTCGATGCCGTCCAGGTCGGGCATGCGCACGTCCATCACCACGACGTCCGGTCGCAGGGCGGCGGCGCGTTCGACGGCCTCGCGCCCGGTGGCGGCCGTGCCCGCCACCTCGACGCCTGCCATCGAGCCCAGCAGCGCGGCCAGGCCGTCCCGGTAGACCGGATGGTCGTCGGCCAGCAGCACCCGGATCGGCCGGCTCGGTTCTTCAGACACCTCTTCAGACACCGGTGAACTCCCTCGTCTCCGTCAGCGGCAGCCGCGCGTGGACCACCGTCCCCCCGCCCTCCGGGCAGGTGACCACGCAGTCGCCGCCGAGTTCGGCCGCGCGCTCCCGCAGGGACCGCATCCCGACGCCCGCCGTGACGTCCTCGCCGATCCCCACCCCGTCGTCCCGTACGACGACGTGCAGCATGCCGTCCCGCACGGCGAGCCCGATCTCGCAGCGGGCCGCCTCCGCGTGTCGCGCCACGTTCGCCAGCGACTCGGAGACGATGCGGTAGGCCGCCACCTCCACCGCCGCGGGAAGCGCGGGCAGCGGCTCGTCGTCCCCGGTCAGAACCCCGCCCATGACCACGGTGAGCCCGCCGCGGAAGCGGCCGGCCTGCTGCTCGACGGCCCCGCGCAGACCCAGCTCGTCGAGGGCGGGCGGGCGCAGGTCGTGCACGATCTGGCGGACCTCCGCGACAACGGCCGACACCTCCTCCGCCGTCCGCGCGAGGATCGCGTCGGCCTGCTCCGGAGCGGTGCGCGACAGGTTGCGGGCGGTCTCGATGCGCAGCGCCACCGCGCCGAGGCTCGGCCCCAGCCCGTCGTGCAGGTCCCGCCGCAGCCGCCGCCGCTCCTCCTCCCTGGCCACCACCATCGTGGCGCGGATGCGCTGCAGATCGGCGCTCATCTCCGTGGCGCGGGCGGCCGCGGCGGCCTGCCGTACGAGGTCGCCGAGCAGCCGCTGGTCGCGCACGTTCAGGTCGGTGCGGCACAGCACGAGCCGGCCCACCTGCTCGCCCCGGTAGGCCACCGGCAGCGACACCGCCGGGCCGCGGGCCACGCCGTGCTCGACCGCGGAACGCTCCCCGTCCGGCCTTTCGATCTCCACCCGTACGTAGGACAGCCGGAACGCCTCGGCCAGCGTGCGGGCCAGGGCGACGAGCTGCTCGCCCGGGCCCGCCGCGAGTTCGAGCCGTTCGGCCAGCGCCGAGACGGTCGCGTACGGATCCTCGCGCGGCCCGCGCAGCAGCCGCCTGACGGTGCGCACGAGCCACGTCCGGGCGGGAAGGTAGACGAGCGTGACGACCGCGATCGCGGCGAGTGCCGCCTGGCGCTCGTCCACCGCCCCGGCGGCGGCGGTGAAGACGGCGGCGTCGACCACGACGACGAGCACGGCCGCCATGCCGTAGCCGAAGGTCGCGGGCAGCAGCCGGTCGACGTCGTACAGCCGGTGCTTGGCCACCGCGACGACCACGGCGAAGGAGGCCACCGCCACGGCCACGGGGAGCAGGAACGCGGGCACGTCCGGCGGCAGCACCAGCGGGAGCAGCAGCACGAACATGCCGGCCAGTGCCGCCCACATCAGCCACCGGATCTGCGCCCTGCGGTCGGCGTCCCCGGGACCGCCGGACCCCGCGGCACGGTAGCGGTGCACCGTCACCGCGAACGGCACGACCAGGCTCACCACCACCGCCGCCGAGGCGGCCGTCAGCAGCGGCTCCCAGACCGCGTACGGCAGGGGCAGGGTGACCGGGTCGAGCGCCAGCCGGGCGAGCTCGGGCGGAAGCGGCACTCCCCCGTGCCGGCTGAGCACCGACACGGGCGCCACCAGCCGCAGCGCGGGCAGCGCCGCGGTCAGCGCGAGGCTGGCGATCGAGAGCCGGCGCCAGAGCGGGGCGCCTGGGAGCCTCCCGTCCGGGAACAGCAGGATCAGCAGCGGCAACTGGAGCAGCAGCGCGGCGCCCAGCCGGGTGTAGAACCAGTAGGCGGCCGACGCCCCCGGCAGGCCCGGCTGGACATACACCGCGTACGTCGCCCACGCGGCGGCGGCCCCGTTCAGCAGCCACATCACGCCGGAGCCGGTCAGCACCCACGCGACGGGGTGCCGCGGCAGGCGCCGCAGCAACAGGACGCCGGGCACGGCCTGCGCGAGCCCGGCCAGCGCGGAGGTCCATCCGGGATCGAGCTCGGCGCCCGCGGGCACCCGCGCTCCCCTCGCGAGGACATCCAGCAGCACCGTGCCCGCGACCACGGCGAGCAGGGCGGCGACGGCGGACACCACGGCCGCCGCTGGCAGACGGCCCTCGCCCGCGGCTGCGGCCCCGGCGGCCTCCGGCTCGTCCGCCGTCTCCGCTTCCGCCGCTTCCCCTGCTTTCCTCACGGCAAGCATTGTGACGGGTCGAATCGCCCGGTTTTGCACGGAGCCGGGGTGTCCCGGCCGAAGGAGGACCCGCGTCCCGAATCGGACGGACATGTCAGGGGCGCGATCGGGGACCGGCGGCCCTGCCCTCCCGGGTCCGGCGTCCCCGAGCCTTGACCCCGCGCGGCCGTCCCGGCCAGCGAACGAACCGACGAAGGACGTCACATGGAACCGCACTACACCACGACCCCGGCCAGAGCCCGCACCGACGTGCGCGCGGGCGCCCCCGTCCCGCCCGAGACCGGGCCCGCCCCGATCACCGTGGGCAGGGTTCGCCGCCTCGGCCTCGGGCTGGCCGCCGGAACGCTGATCTGGGCCGTGACCATCTTCCTGTTCGACCCGTCGGCCGACGGCACGGCCGGACGGATCGGCGACCTGGGCGGGCTGGCCTTCCAGATCGGCCTGTTCGGCCTGCTCACCGTGCAGTCGCGGACCGGCGCCACGGGCACCTCGCGAACCAGTGTGATCATGCTGAGGACCGAGGCCGTGCTGCTCGCCCTGGCGAGCGTGTGGTCGCTGCTGCACGCGATCCTGCCCGAGGCGGCGGGCGACGGCGTGCTGCTCGGCGTGCTCGACCTGTTCTGGCCGCTGTCGATGCTCGGCATGTTCGTGATCAGCGTCAAGCTCCTACTGGCCCGCCGCTGGAGAGGTCTGCTGCGCTGGTGGCCCCTGGTCGCCGAGAGCTGGGGCGTCGTCACCGTCCCGGCATACGCGCTGGTCGGCGACGCGGCGTCCCGGTGGGTCGGCGGCGGTCACCTGCTCGTGGGATACACCGTGCTCGGCCTGCTGCTCGCCCGGCGGCCGGAGGACGCCCTGCCGGAGCTGGAGGCGGCGGACTCGTGACCACTCGGCCCGGACGGCGGTTTTGACCCCGGCTCGCCACACCGATCACGATGGGGGCGTGAACGAAACCCCTGTTGAGGTGCCCTCGCCGCGTCCCGGCCGGGAGACGGTGCCGAGCATCCGGGACGTCGCGGCGGCGGCGGGCGTGTCCAGGCAGACGGTGTCCCGGGTGCTCAACGCCTCACCCAAGGTGAGCGACGAGACGCGGCGGACCGTCATGGAGGTCATCGAACGCCTGCAGTACCGGCCCAACCGCGCGGCCCGGGCACTGGGGACGGGGCGGGCGCGAGCCGTGACGGTGGTCACCTCCGACACCATCCTGTACGGGTACGCCTCGACGCTGCAGGGCATCGAGGAGGCGGCGCGGGTCGAGGGGCTGGCCGTCGGGGTGCGGGTGGTCGAATCGGACCGCGAGGGCGACGTGCGCAACACCGCCGGCTACGTCAGCGACCCGAGCGCGGGGGGCGTGATCGTGATCGCGTTCGACGCGGCCGGCATCGCGGTGCTGCGTGCGCTTCCCGAGTCCCTGCCCGCGGTGGCCGCGATCGAGCCCGGCGTGCCGGGCGTGGGGCGGCCCGCGATCTGCCTGGACGAGCAGCAGGCCTCGGCCGAGGCGACGCGGCACCTGCTGGCTCTGGGGCATCGGACCGTCCATCACGTGGCGATCCCCTCGGAGTCGGAGCACAGCGGACGTCAGGCGGGGTGGCGCCGTGCGCTGGCCGAAGCCGGAGCGGCCGTTCCGCCGGTGGTGGCGGCGGGCTGGGACGTGCGATCGGCGTACGAGGCGGGACGGGTCCTGGCGGCCGATCCCGGAGTGACGGCGATCTTGTGCGGCAACGACGACATCGCCCTGGCGGTGCGCCGCGCGCTGTTCGAGGCGGGCAAGGACGTGCCCGGTGACGTGAGCATCGTGGGCTTCGACGGGGTGCCGGGCTCGGAGTACTGGACGCCGGCGCTCACGACGGTCGAGATGGACTTCGCCGGGCTGGGCCGCGCCACGGTGGCGGCGGTGCTGGCCGAGCTCGCCGGGGAGCCCCAGCCCGCGGTGTCGCTGACGCCGCCGCGGCTGGTGGTGCGCGAGTCGACGGCGCCCCCGCGCCGGTGAGCCGCATCCCCGCCGCCCGGCCCGCCCGTGAAACGCCGCCCGGCCCGCCCGTGAAACGCCGTGCGGCCGCGGCGGCCAACGGCTGATCCGGGCGGGCCGACGGATGTTATTAACAACAACGTAACGGGCTCTTCCCCTTGGTCGTGTGACCGGTCACACTCGCATTCGTGCGGATGTGACCGGTCACACGCATGCGGAGGGGTGATCCCCGGGCTCGCCCGCCGCCCGCGGCCTGTCTCCTCGCGAGGGTCACCGTCACGTCCCGCGCGCGCAAGGACCTCCGGAGAACCCGGCTCGATCGTCAGGAGACGCAGTTGAACTCACGGCACACCGAGACCAGCCTGGTGTGGGGGCACTCGGCACTGCGGGTGGTGATCGCCATATCACCCGACGGTGTGGTGAGCATCCGCGAGCTGGGCGCGGGCGACCCGGGGCCGAGGCCGCCCGCGCAGCCCCTCGTGGAGGTGCTGCTGGCCGGTCAGGGACGGGCGCGGGCGTCCCACCGCTTCTCCGACACCGCCGTCGGCCGCCGCTTCGCCTACGTCGGGGCCGAGCAGGTCCGCGACGGGCAGTGGCACGAGCTGCGGGTCACCGTGCGGGACGAGCAGACCGGTCTGGAGGCGCACACGCACCTGCGCTCGGCCGAGGGCGTGCCGGCCGTACGGTCCTGGACGACCGTCGTCAACCGCGGCACCCGGGAGGCGGTGGTGCTGGGCGTGACCTCGTTCGCCGCCGGGTTCCCGGCCGGCTCGGCCGGCCGTCTGCAGGTGGTGCGCGCCGACAGCGAGTGGCTCGGCGAGAGCCGCTGGCGCGTACGGCCGCTGCGCGAGGAGATGGCGGACCTCAACCTGCCGCTGCACGGCCAGGACGGCCGGGGCCGCCTGGCGGTCACCAGCACCGGCACCTGGTCGACGGGGCAGCACCTGCCCACGGCGGGCCTGCTCGACCCGGACTCCGGCCGGGCGTGGCTGTGGCAGGTCGAGCACAACGGCCCGTGGCGGTGGGAGGTCGGCGAGCGCAGGGACGGCGCCTACGTCGCGCTGCTCGGCCCCACCGACATCGACCACCAGTGGCACGCCGTCCTGGCCCCCGGCGAGTCGTTCACCACGGTCCCGGCGTCGGTGGCCGTCTCCTCCGGCGGGCCGCACGGTGTCTCCGGTGGGTCGCACGGTGTCTCCGGTGGACTGCACGGTGTTTCCGGTGGGCTGCACAGCGTCTTCAGTGGGCTACACGGCGTCTTTGATGGACTACACGGCGCGGCGGCCGCGCTCACCGCCCATCGCCGCGCCCTGGTGCGCCCCCATCCGGACCGGACCCGCCTGCCCGTGGTGTTCAACGACTACATGAACACCCTCATGGGCGACCCGACGACCGCGAAGCTGATCCCGCTGATCGACGCCGCCGCCGAGGCGGGCGCCGAGGTCTTCTGCATCGACGCCGGCTGGTACGACGACGACGGCGACTGGTGGGACAGCGTGGGCGAGTGGCAGCCGTCCCAGACGCGGTTCCCGCGGGGCATCGAGGAGGTCCTCTCCCACATCAGGGGGCGCGGCATGGTCCCGGGCCTGTGGCTGGAGCCCGAGGTGATCGGCGTACGCAGCCCGATGGCCGACAAGCTGCCCGCCGAGGCGTTCCTGCAGCGGGGCGGCACGAGGATCGTGGAGCACGGCCGCTACCACCTCGACCTGCGCCACCCGGCCGCCGTCGCCCATCTCGACGAGGTCGTCGACCGGCTCGTGGAGCAGCTCGGCGTGGGCTACTTCAAGCTCGACTACAACATCGACCCCGGCGCGGGCACCGACGTGGACGCCGCGAGCCCGGGCGCCGGGTTGCTCGCCTGCAACCGGGCCCACCTGGCGTGGCTGGAGGCGGTGCTGGACCGCCACCCTGACCTGATCCTGGAGAACTGCGCCTCCGGCGCGATGCGCATGGACTACGCCCTGCTGTCGCGGATGCAGCTCCAGTCCACCAGCGACCAGCAGGACCCCCTGCGGTATCCCCCGATCGCGGTGGCCGCTCCCCTGTCCGTCCTGCCGGAGCAGTCGGCGAGCTGGGCCTACCCCCAGCCGGACATGGACGACGAGCAGCTCGCCTACAGCCTGTGCACCGGCATGCTGGGCCGCCTCTATCTGTCGGGGCACCTGCCCACCATGACCGGCGCGCAGCGCGACGCGGTCGGGGCGGCCGTCGCCGCCTACCGGGACATCCGCGCCGACCTGGCCGCGGCCGTCCCCGTCTGGCCGCTGGGGCTTCCGGGCTGGGACGACCCCTGGCTCAGCCTCGCCCTGACCACACCGGACCACACGTACGTGGGGGTCTGGTGCCGCGCGGACGAGCGGGCGACCGCCTCGCTGTCCCTCCCGCACCTCGCCGGACGTCAGGCCGGCGTCGAGCTCGTCTACCCCCGCCACCTGCCCGGCTGGGGCGCGGAGTGGGACCGGGAGACGGGCCGGCTCGTCCTCACCAAGCCGGTTTCCGGCCCTTCTGCCCGCATCTTTCGCATTTCACCCGTCTCATCATCCTCGCCCGATTAATCCCACCTGCTCTACAATCCCGGGCCTGCGGTCCGGGCGCCCCCAGAAGAGAGATCGAACCCATGAAGAAATGGCAGACCCTCGCGGTCGTCGCCGTGCTCGCCGCGGGCGCCGCGGCCTGCAGCGACCCCTCTGTGGACTCCTCAGTGGATCCCGCCGCGGACCCCGCCGGCGGCACCTCGGACGCCGCGGCCGCCGCCACCTGGGCCGAGCCGACGGCCAGGCTCGACGGCGTCTCCCTGACGATCTGGGCCGCGCAGAACAGCAACGCGGTCCCCAAGCAGGTCGTCGACGCGTTCAGTAAGGCCACGGGCGCGATGGTCGAGATCGTCACCATTCCCGACCCGTACGAGCAGGGCGTGCAGACCAAGGTCGCCACCGGGGACAAGCCCGACCTGGCGTTCTGGCAGCCGACCGCGTCCATGCTCACGGCCATCAACGCCAAGGCGAACCTGCAGCCGCTGGACCAGGCCCCCTGGCTGTCCAAGCTCGCGCCCCAGCTCAAGGACATCACCGGCATCCTGAACGGCACGCGGTACGCCGCGCTGGTCACCAGCCCGGCCGTCGAGGGCGTCTACTACAACAAGGAGGTCTTCGCGGCCAACGGGATCACCGAGACCCCGAAGAACTTCGACGAGATGGTCGAGCTGGCCCGCACGCTCAAGGCCAAGGGCGTCACCCCCTTCTACGAGATGGCCGGCGACCGGTGGGCCACCCAGTGGTGGGTCCAGGTCCAGCTCGCCGACGCCGCCAAGGACGGGCTCTGGGACAAGATCAACAAGGGCCAGGAGACCTTCTCCAGCCCGGTCGTGCTCGGCGCGATCAAGAAGTACAAGTCGCTGATCGACGAGGGACTGTTCAACAAGGACATCAAGACCGCCACGTTCGAGGACCAGGGCAAGGCCCTGCTCGACGGCAAGGCCGCCATGGTGGTGCAGGTCAACTCCTTCTTCGGCCAGCTCCAGGCGACCGCCGACACCGCCACCCTCGACAAGAGGATCGGCTTCTTCCCGATCTCCCCCAGCGGCAACGTCGGCACCTTCATCCCCGACCAGTCCAACGCCCTGGTGGCCTTCACGACCGGCGACGCCAAGCGCGAGGCCGCCGCGCGGCAGCTCCTGTCGTTCTGGATGGGCCCCGGCTACAAGGACTTCGTCGCCGACCGCGACACCGTCTCGCTGGAGACCGACGTGCCGAGCCCGGCCTCGGTGCCCAAGGCGCTGCGGCAGGTGCACGACTCCCTCGGCGAGGCCGTCGGCTCCATGCAGGCCTTGGCCGTGGCCAACCCCGACCTGTACATCAACCTCGCCGACATGATCACCGGCACCATGACGCCCGAGCAGGTGGCCTCCACCACCCAGGAGCAGTTCGCCCAGCTCGCCAAGGCCGCCGGCGCGGCCGGTTTCTGACGCCCGACGACTCGCGGCCGACAACTACGCGCCCGACGACTCGCGCCCATCGACTCGCGCCCATCGACAGACCCATTGACAGGGCGCGGAGGCCGCGGCTCGCCCCGTCTCCGCGCCCGGTCGATGGGCCCGGCACCTGAGGACATGCCATGCTGACTGCCACGGACACCCCCGTCCCGGACCGGCCGCTCGCGCCGCCGCCCGCCCCGCGCGGTCCCGCCGGCCGCACCCGCCGCAAGCCGGACCGGACCCACCCGATGTGGTTCATGGCCCCGGCGTTCGCGATCCTGCTGGTGTTCTTCTTCCTGCCGACCGCGTTCAACTTCGTCTACGCGTTCACCGACTGGTCGGGCTTCAAGAGCGCCATCAGGCCGGTCGGGTTCGACAACTTCGCCGACCTCGCCTCCAGCGGCACGCTGTTCTCGGCGCTACGCATCACCGTGGTCTACGCCGTGCTCGTGGCGGTCTTCCAGAACCTCTTCGGGCTGGGCCTGGCCCTCCTGCTGGAGCGCGACACCTGGGTCAACCGCACGCTGCGGGTGTTCTTCCTCATCCCGGTGCTGATGTCCGCACTCGCCGTGGGCTACATCTTCCAGGCCCTGCTCAAGCCCGAGGGCAGCCTCAACCAGGTGCTGTCACAGGTCTTCCGGCACCACATCGACTACGCCTGGCTGGGCGATACCCGCTGGACCATCGTCGTGGTCGCCCTGGTCCACGCGTGGAAGTGGATGGGCCTGTCCATGCTCATCTACCTGGCCGGGCTCAAGACGATCCCCGAGGAGATCATGGAGGCGTCCCGCATCGACGGCGCCTCGCGCTGGCACGCGTTCCGGCGCCTGCGCTTCCCGCTGCTCGCCCCGGCGATCACGTTCAACGTCGCCACCGCCCTGCTCGGCTCCATGAACGGCTTCGACGTCGTGCAGGCCACCACCGGCGGCGGTCCCGCCCGGACGACCGAGATCCTCAACATCTTCATCTACCGGACCTTCGGGCAGGGCCTGTTCGCCCAGGCCACGACCATGAGCCTGGTGCTGTTCCTGCTCGTGTCGCTCATGGCCTTCCCCGTCATCCGCATCCTGCGCAAGCGTGAGGAGATCCTGTGACGCCGCACTCCCCCGCCCGCCGGCCCGCCTCCTCCATGACCGGCTCCGTGGCCAGGGACGCCTCGTTCCCGACCCGCCTGCAGCCGTTCGCCGCCACGGCGCTGGCACTGGTCGTCATCGGCATCCCGCTGTGGCTCGTCGTGGCGACCGCCGGCAAGTCGCGGGGCGAGGCCCTCATCCCGGACCTCACCCCGCCCACCCACTGGCACCTGCTGGAGAACCTGGGCGAGGTGTGGAGCGAGGGCGAGGTGCCCGCCGCGTTCTTCGGCAGCCTCCTCGTCGTGGTGCCCGCCGTCATCGGCGTCCTGATCTTCGGGTCGATGGCGTCCTGGATCCTCGCCCGGCGCGCCACCCGGCTCAACGCCGTGCTGTACGCGCTCGCCATCAGCGGCATCATCCTGCCCCCCGCGGTGGTCACGGTCGTGCTGCTGCTGCGCCAGCTCGGCCTGGCGGGCAGCGCCGTCGGGATGATCGGCGTCTACATGGGCATCTACATGTCCACCGTCATCTTCTTCGTCACCGGCTTCGTCCGCACCATCCCCACATCACTGGAGGAGGCCGCCCAGATCGACGGCGCCGGGCCCGTGCGCGTCTTCTTCCACGTCGTCCTGCCCCTGCTGCGGCCGGTCCTGGCCACCGCCACGATCCTCGTCTGCCTCTACGTCTGGAACGACGTCTTCTACGCCTTCTTCGTGGTCGGCGGCCGCCTCGACACCCTGCCGCTCAACCTCTTCCGCGTCGCCGGCGCCGGGCTCTACCTCAACAACTGGCATCTCATCTTCGCCTACGTCATCCTCATGAGCCTGCCGCTCGTCGTGGTCTTCGCCGTCGCGCAGCGGAAGATCATCTCCGGCATCACCAGCGGCGCCGTGAAGTAACGACCGCGCGCGCCCTTTTCGCCTCCGATCCCGGCGGTGCCCGTCGAGCCCGCCGTACCACCCCCTCCGGGGCGCTCACGCGTCCCGGTGACAGGAGAGGACACCCATGCACCGACAAAGGTCATTCCGGCGTGCCCGCGTGACGGCCGTGACCGCGGCCCTCGCCGCGGCGGCCCTGACCGCCGGGCCCCTCGCCGGCCCGGCCGGCGCGGACACCGCCGCCGACGTCGTCGCGGTCGACTTCGCCCAGGCCACCGGGCCGGTCCACGGCGGCGCGACCGGCATGCTGTACGGCCTGTCCGACCCGGGCGTCCCGGGAGACCCCCTCGTCGCCGGCGCCCGGCCGCGTACGGTCGCCCAGAAGGCCCCGGACGGCGACCAGCACCCCAACGGCGACGCGCTCAAGATCGCGGATGGCTTCTTCGCCTCGGGCGGCGAGGAGATCGTCGTCTACATGCAGGACGTCTACAGCAAGTGGCCCTACGAGAACCTCGGCATCGACGACTACCTCGCCAAGGTCGACGCGATGGTCCGCAAGGTCGTCACCGAGCGCCCGAAGGACAAGGACAGGTTCGTCTGGGTGCCGTTCAACGAGCCCGACTGGATCTGGTACCAGAACTGGTCCACGATGAAGCAGAAGTTCTTCAGCGACTGGAAGGCGGTCGTCGAGCGCATCCGCTCGATCGACCCCGGCGCCCGCATCGTCGGCCCGAACGAGTCGTGGTACAACCCCGGCCGCCTGCGCGACTTCCTCACCTGGGCCAAGGACGACACCTGCGGCGGGAAGAGCTGCCTGCCGGACATCATGGCCTGGCACGAACTGTCCCGCGGCAGCCTCGCCGACTACCGCGGCCGCTACGAGGACTACCGGCGGATGGAGCGCGAACTCGGCGTCGGCCCGCTGCCGATCAACATCGACGAGTACGGCAACCGGCGTGACATGTCGGTCCCCGGCCAGATGGTCCAGTGGATCACCATGTTCGAGGACACCAAGGTCGACGCCGACATGGCGTTCTGGACCTACGCCGGCAACCTCTCCGACCACGCCGTGCGCACCCGCCAGGCCAACGGCGCGTGGTGGCTGCTCAAGTGGTACGCGGACCTGACCGGACAGACGGTGAAGGTCACCCCGCCGCAGCCGGACGTCCCCGACACGGTCCAGGCCCTCGCGGCCGTCGACCCCTCCGTACGGCGGGGCACCGTGCTGGTCGGCGGCGGCGCCGCGCCGGTCCGGCTGGACCTCTCCGGGCTCGACCCCGCGGTCTTCGGCACGCGGGTCGACGTCGTCGTGTCCAAGACGACGTGGACCGGCTACGAGGGCGACGCCACGCGGCCGCCGGTCGTCGCGGCCACCCGGACCACTGTGCGTGGCGGCACGCTCCAGGTCGACCTGCCGGGCGGCGACGTGATGGCCGCCTACCGGGTCACGATCGTCCCGTCGAGCGGCGGCGCGCCCGCGCCCGACGCTCCGTGGAGCGTCTCGGTCGAGGCCGAGTCGGCCACGCTCACCTCGGCTCAGGCGTACAACCAGGACACCACGGCCGACCCGCAGCTCTACGCGACCTCGGCAAGCGGGACGTCGGCTCCATGAACAAGGCCGGCTCCGCCGTCACGTTCCCGGTGACCGTGCCCCGCGACGGCCGCTACCGCCTGGGCGTCTTCCAGGGCGCGAACAAGGCGCCGGGCAGGCACGCGCTGTTCGTGGACGGCACGCTCGACCAGATCGTGCAGTACTCCGCCGACCTCGGCTGGACCTACCGCGGCCGCACCGACGTGGAGGTCGAGCTGACCGCCGGCGCCCACGAGCTGTCCCTGCGCACCAGCGCCGACGGCACGACCCTGCTGCCCGGCAGCGACATCACGCTGGACAGGTTCGACCTCACCGAGGTCACAGGACCCGAGCGGGCGGCGTACCCGGCCGACGAGGCCCGGCTGTCCGGCGGCGCGGGCATCGCCCGTGAGGGCAAGGGCGCCGCCGTCACGCTCGGCGGCACCGCCCGCGCGACGTTCTTCGCCGCCGTGAGCGAGGACGGCTACTACGACCTCACCTTCTCCTACAAGGCGGCGGGAGCCGGCGACCTCGACGTCCGCGTCGACGGACGGCGGATCGCCGGGGTGCGGGCCACGCGCCCCGGCGAGGCGGCCTCCCGGGCCCGCGTGTACCTCCCGGCCGGCGTCTCGGTGGTCCAGGTGGGCGGCCCGGCCGGCCTGCGGCTGCGCGGCCTGACCACGGTCCGGGCCGAGGAGGCGGACGCGGCGGCCTACCGGATCGAGGCCGAGCAGGCGCAGCGCGCCGGAACGGCCCGCGTGGTCACCGTCCCGGCCACGAGCGGCTCGAACGCCTCCGCCGGCGCCTACGTGGGCGACATCGGCAACGGCGCGGGCAACACGCTCACCCTGACCCGGCCCAAGGGGTTCGGCCCCGGCGAGTACGTCCTGGTGGCGCGCTACGCCAACGCCGACAGGAACACCGGGCACCCGTACAACACCGACGTCATCAGCCGGTTCCTCGACATCACCGAGACGGGCGGGGCGACGACGCGCGGCGTGTTCCGGCACAGCTACGCGTGGGACAACTTCTGGTCCCAGGCGACGCCGCTCACCCTGACGACCGCCTCCGGGGCGCTCGTCCTCGGCAACGCCACGGCGTACGCGCCCAACCTCGACCGGTTCGAGCTCGCGCGGCTCGTGCTGGAGGTCGACAACACCGCCAAGTGACCGGCAGGGCCCGCCGTGCCCGTCCACGGCGGGCCCCCCTTCGCCCACCGGCCGTACGGACGACCGGGTCATGGTAGGTGAGAAGTGCCGCATGTCCTGTCGGGGCGTAGGACGATGTGACCATGAGCACTCCCCCGGCTTCCACAATCGAGCAGGCCGTCGCCGGCATCAGCGACGAAACAGGGGCGGTCAGGGGCGCCGGCGTGCTCGTCGCCGCGGATCTCGTGCTGACGTGCGCGCATGTGATCGCCCGCGGGAGTAACGAGCAGCCGGGGACCGTGCTCGTGGACTTCCCGTTCCTCCGCACCGGGCCCTTGCGGGCGAGTGTCCACTTCTGGGCGCCGCAGGTGCCGGGTTCGGAGCCCGGAACCGGGGACCTCGCCGTCCTCCGGCTGGAAAGGTCGTTGCCGCCGGACGTCCGGCCGGTCGAGTTCGCCGCCGCCGCGCCGCCCGGTCTTCAGGTCAGCGCCTACGGATTTCCGCGCGGCTACCAAGACGGGCGCTGGGCGTCCGGGCGCACGGTGGGAAGCCTGCCGAACGGCGCCGTCCAACTGGAGGCCACCGACAGCACGGGGTTCACGGCCGGCTACTCCGGAGCGCCCGTCTGGAGCCCCGAACTCGGTGCGGTGCTCGGCATCCTCTACGCGGTGGACGGTCCAGACGACAGAGCCGGGTACATGAGCCCGGCTCCCGCTCTCGCCGAGATGTGGCCGGAGTTCGGCGCCGTCGTCCGCTCTGCTCGGGAGCGGGCCGCCGAGGTTCCCGAGGCCCGGCGCCGAAGGCCCGGAGAGTTCGCGCCGGGCGGGCGGGAGCGCACGCAGTGGGTCAGCGACGCGCCGGCCGACCGCGATGTGCTCAGGCGGGCCGCGCTGGCGAACGTGCTCGCCAGGCAACTGCGCCACGCGCGGACGGAGGCCCCGGACGCGTCGTTTCTGGTGCACGTCGACGGTTCGTGGGGGACGGGCAAGAGCACCCTGCTCAAGCTGCTCGCCCGCGACCTGCGGAGCGACTCGATCGTGGCTTTCTTCGACACCTGGCGGCACGTGCGGATCGAACCACCCTGGTGGGCGCTGCTCACCACCATCCGCAAGGCGGTCGTCCAGCACAGGCCCCGCTGGCGGCGTCCCTTCTTCCTCATACGAGAGCTCCTCGCGCGTGTCCGTCGCGACGGCGCCCCTCAGGTGCTGTCGGGCCTGCTGCTGGTCGGCGCGGCGCTCCTCGCCGCGTTCCTGTTCAGGGCGGGCGTCATCACGGTCCGCAGCGTCGAGCCGACCTTCAAGACCGTCACCACCGTCGTCGGAGCGGCCGGCGCGCTGTGGACGGCCGGGATCCTCGTCAGCAGGTACGCGATGTGGGGATCGGCGCGCAGGGCCCGCACCTTCGAGCAGTCCCACACCGACCCAATGAACGACGTCGCCGAGCACATCGCCTGGCTCGTGCGCCACGCCGGCCGGCCCATCGTCGTCTTCGTGGAGGACCTCGACCGCTGCAACGCCGACTACGTCGTGAACTTCCTCGATTCCGTCCAGACGCTCGTCCGCGACGTGCCCGAGCACTGGCGTCGGCCCGTACGCCACACTCCGGACTTCCATGCCCCGAGCTTCGTCGTCGCGATGGACGGCGCCTGGCTGCGCTGCGCCTACGAGAACGCCTACGAGACGTTCACATCGGCGGTCGCCGAGCCGGGACGCCCCATCGGCTACCTGTTCCTGGACAAGCTCTTCCAGCTCAGCGTCCCCATGCCCAAACTCGGCGGAGCCAGCCGGGACCTGTACTTCGGCGAGCTGCTCGGCGTGAACGTCGCGAAGCCACCGCCGGCCACCGCCGACCGGGTCCGCGCGGCACTCACCACGAGCAGCGACGAGATCGAGGTGCTGGAGACGTTGGCGAAAGCCGACCCCCAGGTCCGCGAGATCGTGGCCTCGCAGGCGGTCGAACGGATGCTCGACGCCGGCGTACAGGACGTCTCCCACCACGCCCTCGCGAAGTTCTCCCGGTTGCTGCACAGCAATCCGCGCGCGATGAAACGGTTCGTCAACACCTACACCGTCCTGCGTGCCGTACGCGTTCTGGAGGGCAGCCTGGTGCCGACCGACACCCTCGCGCTGTGGACGCTTCTTCGCATCCGATGGCCGGAGCTGGCGGACTACCTGGAGTCGCATCCCGAGGCCGTCGAACGGATCACGGAAGGTTCCGGTGTGCAGGACCTGCCGGAGTCGCTCTCGCAGTTGGCGGCCTCGCAGGACCTCCATGAGGTGCTGTGTGGCGTACCGGGCGTGACGCTCACGCCGGACGTGATCCGCGCCTGTTCCGGAGCGGGCGACGACCTGGCACCGCTCCGTACGTAGAAACCGGCGGGCGATTCACGCTCTGATCGTCTTCGTCGCGCAGTGCGCGGCCGGGCCTTCGAGTCCTTTGGTGACGCAGACCCGCAGGTCGACCCTCGTGACCTTGCCACGCGACTCGAAGAGGAAGCCCACGTAGCGGCTGCCTGAGGGCGAGCACAACCCGCGGGACGGCGACCGCTCCCTCTCGCCGGTGCGGTAGTGGAACACGGCCTGGACGGAGGCGCAGTGGCCCCGGTGCCGGTCGCGGTCGTACAGCCGGCCGTAGATCTGGAAGTACCGCTCCCCGAAGCCGGTGGTCCACACCCGTGCCTCGGCCCGCCCCGAGTGCGCGGGCGACGAGGTGACCGTCCCCCGGCCGACGTCCGCCCCTGTGACCGCGCCCGTGACCGCGCCCGTGACCGCGCCGGCCGCCGTCGCGGGCAGGCCCGCCGCCAGCGCACCGGCCAGCGCCACTCCCAGAATCGCCGCACGCATCGCTTCTCCTCTCCTTTCCCTCCTGATTACGGCAGACCGCTTGGAACCGTCTTGCGTCCCGCTGCCGCCGCAGGCCGGGCTCCCCGCTTCGGCTGGCGGGGCTGCCGGACGACGAGCGCGACCGGGTCCGCGCGGAGGTGCGGCGGCGCTACCTGCCCGGCGGCGAGGGCCGGCTCGACGGCGCCGTCCGCTGCGCACGCGACGATCCCGGCGAGCTGGCCGCGGCCATGCTGGGCGTCCTCGGCGACACCGAGGCGGCGGACCGGCTCGCCCAGCGAGGGGCCGCGTACGTGCGGGAGCGCTACAGCTGGGCGCGCACCGCCCGGCGCACCCTGACGGCGTACGCCGACGCGGCGCGCCCCCGTCCTGCCGCTCGATGACGGCCGGCCCCGATCATCCGGACCCCGGCGACGACCTCGCGGGCGGTCAGCCGATGCGGAGCGGAAGCGTGCGCGGTCCCCGCACCTGGCCGGGGGCCCAGGCCACGGCCGAGGGGTCGGCGAGGCCGAACACGGGGACCCGCTCCAGCCAGACCTCCAGGGCGACCCGGAGCTCCATGCGGGCCAGGTGCGAACCCACGCACCGGTGGATGCCGAGCCCGAACGCCGCGTGCCGGTTGATCTCGCGGTCGATGATCACCTCGTCGGGCCGGTCGAACTGCGCGGGGTCGCGGTTGGCGGCCGGGAACGACAGCAGGACCCAGTCGTCGGCCTTCATGTCGACGCCGCGCCAGTGCATGTCCTCCTTGACCAGCCGGGCCATCGTGACCGGCGCGTACGCCCGGAGGAACTCCTCCATCGCGGTCGGCAGCAGCTCCGGCTCGGCGACCAGGCGCTCGCGGTCGGCCGGGGTCTTCGCCAGGTGCCACAGCGAGGCGCCGATCGCGCTCCACGTCGTGTCGATCCCGGCGATGAGCAGCAGGGCCATCGTGCCGGCCACGTGCGAGGGGTCGAGCTTGTTGCCGTACAGCTCCGCCTCGATCAGGTAGGTGGTGAGGTCGTCGCGTGGGTCGCCGACGTGGTCGCGGATCTGCTCCAGCAGGTAGTCGAACAGCTCCCCCATGTTCGCGACCCGCTCTTCCGGCGGAAGGTTCACGCCTTCGAGCGCGTGCTCGATGAACTCCCGGAACCGCGGCCCGTCCTCGGGCGGGAAGCCCAGCATGTCGGAGATGACCCGCATCGGGATGTGCTGCGCGTAGTCACGGGCGGCGTCGACGATCTCCGCGCCCTCGAACGCGTCGATCAGCGAGTGGCAGAACGCCCGGGTCGCCTCCTCCCGCTTCGCCACCTCCTTCTTGGTGAACGCCGGGAGCAGCAGCTTGCGCGCGTCGTGGTGGAACGGCGGGTCGGAGGAGATCGGCGGTACGGCTCCCACCGGCGCGATTTCCCTGGGCGGCCGGTAGTTGCTCATGATGATCGCCCGGGAGGAGAAGCGCTCGGTGTCGTAGGCGATGGCCGCGACGTCCTCGTACCGCGTCGGCAGCCATCCGCCGCCGAACCTCTCGGTGTGCGCGATCGGGCAGCGCTCCCGCAGGTCGTCCTGGATGGGGTACGGATCGGCGGCCCACTCGGGCTCCAGGTGGGAGAAGTCGGTCGCCCAGTCGGAGACGGGCCCGGTGATGATCTCGTTGCGCGTGCCGAGGGGCGCCTCCTGCGACTCCCGGAAGTCGCGGACGAAGCGGTCGTCGACGGTCATCTCACGCCTCCTCAAGGAGAGCGACCGCCTTCTCGGGACAGTTGGAGGCCGCGACCCGCGCCGCGCGCTCCTCGCCCGGCGGCACGACGCCGTCGCCGGCGACCTGCCCGTAGCCCTCGTCGTCCTCCTTGAACAGGCCGGGCGCGAGGTCGTAGCAGCGGCCGTGTCCCTGGCAGCGCTCGGGATCGATCTGCACTTTCACTGGTGCTCCCCCTTGTGGTGTGTGGGGTCGGTCGGGGCGATGGCGGTGACGAGACGGGTGAGCAGGGCGCTCCACTCCTCGTCGCCGACCGCGTGCAGGTCCGGCGTGAGGAGCGCGCTGCCCATCGCGAGCAGGAGGCACAAGTGGGCGACCGCGCCGGGAGAGAGGGCCGCGTCGATCTCGCCGTCGTGCTGGGCGGCGCGGACGAGCCCGGCGAGCCAGTCGGCCCGCTCGCCGACGTAGTCGTGCATCGGGCGGGCCACGTCCTCGTCACGGCGGGCCGCGACGAGCGCCTCGACGATCAGGGAGCCGCGGGCGTCGGGACGGCGCGGGAGGCGGCGGCCCACGGCGACGAGCAGGTCCGCGACCGGCCGGTCGGGGTCGGCGGCCAGCAGATCGGCCAGCAGCCGCGGCCCGTGGGCGCGCAGTGCGGCCACGATCAGCTCCGCCTTGGAGCCGAAGTGCGCGTACAGGGCCCCGTTGCTCACCCCGGCCGCCGCGGCGATGTCGGCCACGCGCGTGCCGTCGTACCCGCGCCTGGCGAACACGTCGACGGCGGCGCGCAACAGCCGCTCCCGCGTCTCCGCGGCGGTGACGCCCGGGATCCGCCCCATGCCGGAATTAAATGGCCGTTCATTTGATTCCGTCAAGACCGCCCCGCGTCGAGCGCCCGGTCTTCAGGCGGGTGACGTGCGGCGATGCTCGATGTGACGACTATCGGATAAAAGTCGCAAACTAGCATCATGTGGACAAAATGGGGGATAGTTCGCCGTCGTGACTGGTTCGTCGACGCGGCGCTGGCCACGGCCGTCATCGCCTTCACCATCCCCACCACCCTCATCGGCTACAGCTTCTCCCTCTGGGGCAGCACGCCGGACGGGCTCGAGATCGCGATAGGGGCGATCACCGCGGCGGCCATGCTGGTGCGGCGCCGCACCCCCTGGCCCGCGATCGTCGCCTCGGCCGTGTGCGCCTGCTTCACCGGGCAGGTCGTGCCGATGATCCTCGCCGTCTTCTCGATGACGGCCGAGCACCGGGTGCGCCGGTGGCAGTACGTCGCCCTGGCCCTGACGGTGGTCTACTTCGCCGTCGACTACGTGAACCCCCACACCGACCACTCGGTCTACCTGAACATCGTGCGCGCGCTGACCCTCATCTACCTGCCCGCGGTGGTCGGCACCTGGGTGTACGCCTACCGGCAGCTCATCAGGGACCTGCGTCTCGGCGTACGCGAACGCGAGGAGATCGCCGCCTCCGAGGAGCGCCGCAAGATCGCCAGGGAGATGCACGACACCGTCACCCACGCGGTCACCGCGATGGTGCTCAACGCCGGCATGGCCCGTGACACCACCGAGCCGGGCGAGATCCAGGAGCTGACGGCGGCCATCGAGGACAAGGGTGTGCAGGCGCTTGGCGAACTGCGGCAGCTGCTCACCGTGCTCCGCCGCGAGGACGGGGACCTCGCCGAGGGCACCGAGGCGATCGCCCGGCTGGTCGGCGAGGCGCAGGCGACCGGAATCAAGGTGGATCTCCGCCTCGACGCTCCCCCGGGGGCGCTGCCGAGACAGGTCTCGCACGCCTGCTACCGGCTGGTGCAGGAGGGGCTCAGCAACGTGCGCAAGCACGCGCCGGACTCCCGGGTGCAGGTCACGTGCGAGGTCACAGGCGACCAGGTGGCCGTCTCCGTGGTCGACACGCCGGACCGCGGCGATCCCGGCGGAAAGGCGGTCAGGGCCGCGCCCTCCCTCGGTGGCGGGTACGGCCTGGCCGGCATCCGGGAGCGCGTGTCCCTCGCGCAGGGCCGGTTCTTCTCCGGGCCGACTCCCGAGGGCGGTTTCGTGCTCGCCGCCCGGCTCCCCCTGCGGCGGCCGGACGGCTGAGGCGCCGGGGGTCGAGCTCACCGATCCCGACAGCCGGGTACGGCGCCTCGAACGACGTTCCAGGCGCCGGGCGGAACGATATTATGGGCGCTTCAGTGGGGTCCTTGAGGATGGGGAGGCTCGCAAAGTGGCTAGGCGAGCGCGACCATCGGCTTCCGACGCATCCACGGTGAACGGCACCACTCCCGAACTGAACCTCGAAGAGGAGCGGCTGCTCGGCATCGTGTTGCGGGCCGACGGTCCCGTGGGCGCCCGGCTCGCGGGCCGCCAGCTGCGCGAGAGCGGGCTGGAGGTCAGCGAGGCGACCGTCTCACGGATCTTCAAACGCCTGGACGACTTCGGCCTCACCATGCCCTCGGGACGCAAGGGCCGCACGCTGACCGAGCACGGGCGGCGCTGCGCCGAGGCGTTGTCCGCACGGCAGCGCCACGAGGAGGAGTTCGCCCGGGCCTTCGACATCCGCACCGTGGAGCAGCTTCTCGACCTGCTGCACGCCCGGCGCGGCGTCGAGCGGGAGATCGCCGGCCGGGCGGCGAGCAAGGCGACCGACGACGACGTCGCGAGCCTCGAGGAGATCCTGCGCAGTCACGAGAAGCGACTGGCCGACGACGAGGACGCCCGCCAGGTCGGCATGGACTTCCACCGCGCGATCGCCCGCATCGCGGGCAGCGACCTGCTGGGGGCGCTGGCGGGCGCCGTGCTCAACGAGTCGCTCATCCCGCTGGAGAAGGTCCTCGACGTGATCACCGGCGGTCACGGCACCGTGGGCCAGTCCGTGCCCGAGCACGTGGAGATCGTCTCCGCGATCCGCCGCCGCGATCCGGCGGCGGCGGAGGAGGCGATGGCCCGTCACCTCACCCGGCTGATCGACGAGGTCACCGAGTTCTCCCGCAGCGACCAGGTCCGCATCTTCGACCGGTTGCTGATGTTCACCCGCCAGTCGTGACGGCGCCCGTCCGCGGGCGTCGCCCGAGGTGGTCGATGACCTCCTCGATGGGCAGCACGTCGGCGTAGCGGGCGTTGATGTCGAACAGGTTGGCCTCGTGCGCCGAGGCCGAGCGGTCGCCGACGGCCTCGGCCGGGACGATGGCGCGGAAGCCGTAGTCGAGGGCGCTCTCGCAGGTCGAGCGGATGCACCCGCTGGTGCTGCACCCGACGACGATCACCGTGTCGATCCGCTGGGCGACGAGGATGCTCAGCAGGTTGGTGTTGAAGAACGCGCTGGCCCGCGGCTTCTCGATGAGCGCCTCGTGCGGGCGGCGGTCCAGTTCGGGCACCAGCCGGACGCGCTCCGACCCGCGGATCATGCGCTCCGAGTGCGGGGTCTTGAGCCGGGTCACGAGGGGCAGGTCGGAGTACGTCTCGTCGTACGCCATGGTGGTGAACACCACCGGGATGTCGTCCCGCTCGCGCACGACCTCCAGAAGCCGCCGGATGTTGTGCAGCACGCCGTCGAGGTCGGCGCCGATCATCTCGTCCGGCCGTGTCCAGGCACCGGCCATGTCGATGACCAGGAGGGCGACGCGTTCCCCCCATCCGACACTCCCGGCGAACCCGGCCGCCAGGTACTGGTCGAGCAGGTCCCGGTTGCCGAGGCCGTGGGTCTGCACAGCGGTCATGTTGGCATCACCTTTCACCCAGGGGCGACGATTTACGATCGTCACCATACAGCCATCTTCCTCATTTTTGATAGACCTGGACACTAGCAGGGGCTTTGCGATAGACATCGTTCTGTATTGATGGATAATCGCCGGGAGATGTCTGGTGCGTGATGACTTTGACCTCGTAGTGAGCGGCGCGCTCGTCGTGGCGGAGCACGACATCGAGGTCGCCGACCTCGGCGTCGCGGGCGAGAAGATCGCGGCGCTCGCCGCGCCCGGCACCCTGAGGGGGACGCGGATCGTCGAGGCCCGTCCCGGCTCGGTCCTGGTCCCCGGGGGGATCGACACCCACACCCACATCGCCTGGCCGATCGCGGAAGGCGTCCGCAGCCTCGACGACTTCGCCTCCGCGACCCGGGCGGCGGCCGTCAGCGGCACCACCACGGTGATCGACTTCGTGCCGGCCTCCGGCGGGTCGCTCGTGGCCGCGGCGCGCGAGCGCATGGCCGAGGCGGCGTCATCGGTGATCGACTACACCTTCCACCCGGTGATCGCCCGCATCACCCCGGAGCGGCTGCGCGAGATCCCCACTCTGGTGGACGAGGGCCTGGCCTCCTTCAAGATCTACACGACGTACGACGACCGGCTCGACGACGGCGAGATCAGGGCGGTGATGACCACGGTGGCCGAGGCGGGCGGCCTCGCCGGATTCCACGCGGAGAACCACGCCATCCTCGAACACGCCAAGTCCGCGGTGCTGGCCGAGTCCGGCGCGGTCATCGACCGGTTCCCCGGCAGCCGTCCCGGCAGCGCAGAAAGCGCCGCGATCGGCCTGGTGACGCACTTCGCGCGGGAACTCGGCGCGCCGGTGTACGTCTACCACGTCTCCGGCGGCGAGGCGCTGTCCGCCATCGAGGCCGCCCGCGAGACGGGCGTCCTGGTGCAGGCGGAGACCTGCACCCACTATCTGGTGCTCGACGACTCCGTGTACGGACGCCCCGACGGGTGGAAGTACGTCATCACGCCGCCGATCAGGGACGCCGCCGATCAGGACCGCCTCTGGGGCGCCCTGCGCGCCGGAGTGCTGGGCAGCGTGGCCTCCGACCACTGCGCGTACGGCCTGGAACACAAGCTCCCCGGCGCCGCCGACTTCACCGCGCTGCCTCCTGGGGCCCCCGGCCTGGACGCGCGCCTCCCCCTGCTGTGGCACCACGCGGTGACCCGGGGCCGGCTCGGCCTGCGGGGATTCACCGAGGTGTCGGCCACCGGCCCGGCCCGCACGTTCGGCATCTATCCCCGCAAGGGCGTCATCCGTGTGGGCGCGGACGCCGACCTCGTGCTGTGGAACCCCGAGCGGGAGTGGACCTGGCCGGTCTTCGAGGCCGGCTGGGGCAGCGACTACGAGCCGTACGAGGGCATGACCGGCGTCGGCCTGCCCGAGCTCACGATCTCCCGCGGCCGGGTGGTGGCCCGCGACGGCCGCTTCACGGGCTCCGGCGGAGCCGGGCGCTTCGTCCCCCAGCGGATCGACATCGGTCAGTGGCCCAGGACGGCTCCGGCGGCACAAGAGGCGGTGCGGAAATGAGCGGTGAACGGCTGATGTTCGTCGGCGGCGAGTGGACCGAGGCCCGCGACGGAGCCCGGACGCCGGTCGTCGAGCCGGCCACCGGCACGACGCTGACCTCGGTGCCGGCGGGCGGGGCGGCGGACGTGGACCGGGCGGTCGCGGCGGCCAGACGCTGCTTCGACGAGGGCCACTGGAACGGCGAGGTGCCACCCCGGCGCCGCGCCGCCGTGCTGAACCGCATGGCCGAGGGCATCCGCGCCCGCGCGGACGAGCTGGCCCGGCTGGAGGTGCGCGACTCGGGCAAGCCCCTGCGGAACGCCCTCGCCGAGGTGGAGGAGGCGGCCTTCGTCTTCGAGTACTACGCGGGGTGGGTGACCAAGCTCGCCGGCGAGGTGACCCCCGTGGGCCCCGGGGCGATCAACATGATCGTGCACGAGCCGGTCGGGGTGTGCGGGCTCATCGTCCCCTGGAACTTCCCGCTGCTGATGGCCGCGCAGAAGGTCGCCCCCGCGCTGGCCGCCGGGTGCACGGCGGTGCTGAAGCCCGCCGAGGACACCCCGCTGACCGCCCTGGAACTGGCCGCCGTCGCGGCTGCGGCGGGACTGCCCGCCGGGGCGCTGAACGTCGTCACCGGAACCGGGCCGGACGCCGGCGCCCCGCTGGTGGAGCACCCAGGCGTCGACAAGATCAGCTTCACCGGCTCCCGGGAGGTCGGGGCGACGGTCGCCGCCGGCGCCGGAGCGGCGCTGAAGCGGGTCACCCTCGAACTCGGCGGCAAGTCGCCCAACATCGTGTTCGCCGACGCGTCCTTCGACGAGGCCGTCGCGGGCACGTGCAGGGGCGTCTTCGACAACCAGGGCGAGGTGTGCTCCGCGGGCACCCGGGTGCTGATCCAGCGGGACGTCTTCGACGCCGCGCTGGCGGCGATCACGGAGCGGGCGAGCGCGCTCCGCCTCGGCGACGGGCTTGACCCGCTGACCACCATGGGCCCGCTGGTCTCGGCCCGGCAGCGCGACCGGGTGAACCGCTACATCGAGATCGGCGAGCGGGAGGGCGCGCGGGTCGTGTACGCCGGCACGCCGCCCGCCGGAGACCGGCTCGCCGGCGGCTACTTCGTCCCCCCGGTCGTCTTCCACGCGCCGTCCCAGCGCCTGCGGATCGCGCAGGAGGAGATCTTCGGGCCGGTCATGACCGTGCTGCCGTTCGACGACGCCGACGAGGCGATCCGGCTCGCCAACGACACGGCGTTCGGCCTGGGCGCCGCGATCTGGACCAACGACGTCCGCCAGGGCCTACGCGTCGCCAAGGCCGTACGCGCGGGCGTGGTGTGGCTGAACGACACGCAGGCCGCCCCGACCGAGGGGATCTGGGGCGGGTTCAAGGCGAGCGGGATCGGCCGCGAACTGGGCCGTCAGGGCCTGGAGGCCTACCTGGAGCCCAAGCAGATCTACATCAACCTCACCTGAAGGAGCAGCATGTCCGTGTTGGAGGGGCGGGTCGCCCTCGTCACCGGAGGCGCCCGCGGCATCGGCAGGCACGTCGCCGCGACGCTCGCGGCCGACGGCGCGACCGTGGTCGTGGCGGACCGGCGGATCGAGGGCGTGGCGGCGGGCGACGACGGGATCGCCCGCGTCCACGAGGCGGACGTCGCGGTCCGCGAGCAGGTGGCCGAGGCCGTCCGGGCCACGGCCGAGGAGTTCGGCGGGATCGACGTCCTGGTGAACAACGCCGGCATGGACATCGCCCGGCAGGACACCTGGAACCAGTCGCCGGAGGAGTGGAGCCGGGTCGTCGACGTCAATCTCAACGGGGCCTGGTGGTGCACGTCCGCGGCCCTGCCGTACATGATCCCGCGAGGCGACGGCCGGGTCGTCTTCATCGGTTCCAACGCCGCCAGGCTCGGCGGTTTCGGCATCGGCCACTCCCCCGCCTACTCCGCGGCGAAGGCCGCGCTGTCCGGCCTGGTCGTCGCGCTGTCCTCACAGCTGGAGCAGTTCGGCATCCGGGTGAACGCGATCTCCTCGGGGCCGACGGGCACCACCGGCACACCGCCCACGGACGAGGAGCGCGCCGAGCACCTGCGCCGTTTCCCGCTGGGCTACGGCGGCTCCGGCCCGATCGCGGCCGCCGTCCGCTATCTCGTCCACCCGTCCGGCGACTGGGTGAGCGGCACGGTCATGAACGTCAGCGGCGGAGAGCACCGGGGCATCTGACCACGGCGGCATCTGACCACGGCGGCATCTCACCATCGGGGCATCTGACCAGGCCGGGCGGCGGTTTTCGCCCCGCCCGGCGGGGGTACGCATTTCACACCGATACAGCGGGCACGTGGACCCGGAACGCATCCGCCGGGCCGCCGTCGCGCGACCCGCTCCGCACGCGTCCGCCGTAACGATCGCGTTTGTGAGTAGCCATGAAAGCCGTGGTCTACGAAGGCCCTCGACAGGTCAAAGTCACCACCGTTCCGGACGCCCGGATCGAGCGGCACACCGACGTCCTCGTCCGCGTCACCACCTCCAACATCTGCGGCTCCGACCTGCACATGTACGAGGGCAGAACCAGCTTCGAACCGGGTCGCGTCCTCGGGCACGAGAACCTCGGCGAGGTCGTCGAGATCGGGGACGCCGTCGACCACGTCAAGGTCGGCGACATGGTGTGCCTGCCGTTCAACATCTCGTGCGGCTTCTGCGCCAACTGTGAGAAGGGCCTGACCGCCTTCTGCCTCACCACGAACCCCACACCGGGCCTGGCCGGCGCGGCGTACGGCTACGCCGACATGGGCCCCTACAACGGCGGCCAGGCCGAGCTGCTGCGCGTGCCGTACGGCGACTTCAACTGTCTCGTCCTGCCCGAGGACGCGCGGGAGAGGCAGACCGACTACGTGATGCTGGCCGACGTGTGGCCCACCGGCTGGCACGCCACGATGCTCGCCTGCGTGCAGCCCGGCGACACCGTCGTGATCTACGGCGCGGGCCCGGTCGGCCTGATGGCCGCCTACTCCGCCCTGCTCAGGAACGCGAGTGGCGTGATGGTCATCGACCACCATCCGGACCGGCTGGCGAAGGCGGAGGAGATCGGCGCGATCCCGATCGACGACTCCCGGTCCTGCCCGGTCGAGCAGGTCCTGGAGCTCACCCAGGGGATCGGCGCCGACCGGGGCTGCGAGTGCGTGGGCTTCCAGGCGCACGACCCGGAGGGCACGGAGCGTCCCAACATGACGCTGAACAATCTGGTCAAATCGGTGAAGTTCACCGGGAACATCGCGGTCGTCGGCCTCTTCGTCCCCCGCGACCCCGGCGGTGGGAACAACCTCTACAAGCGGGGAGAGGTGTCCATCGACTACGGGACCTTCTGGTCCAAGGGCCAGACGATGAGCACCGGCCAGTGCAACGTCAAGAACTACAACCGCCAGCTGTGCGCCCTCATCCACGAGGCCGGCGCCCGGCCGTCCTGGATCGTCTCGCACGAGCTGGACCTCGACGACGCGCCGGAGGCGTACGAGCACTTCGACGCGCGGGAGGAGGGCTGGACCAAGGTGGTCCTGCACCCGAACAAGGCCGGTTGAGCACGCGGGCCCCGCCGGGTGGCGGGGCCGCGTGCCCGCGCGGTCAGGGACGTACGGCGACGACGAGTTCGATCTCCACGGGCTGGTTGAACGGCAGGCTGGAGGTGCCGATGGCCGAGCGGGCGTGCTGACCCTTGGCCCCGAACAGCTCGACCATCAGATCCGAGAAGCCGTGCATGACCGCCGGCTGGTCGTGGAACCCCGGCGCGCTGTTCACGAACCCCAGGGCTTTGACGATCCGCTCGATCCGGTCGAGGTCGCCCAGGTGGTCGCGCAGCGTCCGCAGCAGTTGCACCCCGGTGGCCCGGGCCGCCCTGATCGCGTCCTCGACGCTCACCTCCGCGCCCACCTGCCCGCGGTAGAGCAGGTTGCCGTCGTTGTCCTCGGGGCCGTGGCCGGAGACGAACAACAGGTCGCCGTGCCGCACGACCGGCACGAGGCCGGCGCCGGGCCGGATCTTACGGGGCAGCTCGATGCCCATCGACGCGAGTTTGCTCTCGACGGCACTCACGGGAAACTCCTTCTGTAGAGGACAGAACACATCAGCGGAACGGGCGGAGGGAGGACGGCGCGACCTCTTCGAGGGTCCGGCCGAGCCGGTCGTGGTCCGGCACCCGGGCCCAGGAGCGCTCGCCGGCCCGCTGGAGGCGCTCGGCGAGCCCCTCCTCGTCCACGGTGAGCACGACGCCGTCCCGCATGACCCACGCGCCGTCGATGATCACCGACGCCAGGTCCTCCCGGGTCGCGTAGTAGACGAGGTTCCTGACGGGGTCGCGGACCGGTGACATGGCGGGGGTGTCGAGCCGCCACAGCAGCAGGTCGGCCTTGGCTCCCGGCGCGATCCTGCCCAGGTCGTCGCGGCCGAGCAGCCGGGCCGCGTTGACCGTCGCGGCGTCGAGCAGGTGGGCGGCGAGCCAGGAGTCGGCGCGCCGGTCGGCCACCTTGCCCAGGATCGCCGACCAGCGGATCGACTCGATCATGGACTGCGGCGTGGTGTCGGTGCCGAGCGTGATGTTCACGCCGGCTCTGCGGTAACCGGGGAGGGATTCGACCATGATGCCGCGCCGGGCGAACGTCCAGGCGTTGTAGGAGATCGAGGCTCCGGAGTCCGCGATGCGCCGCAGGTCGTCGCCGGGCAGGTTCAGCCACGAGGTGCCGGTGGTGAAGATCGCGTGACCGAGCACGACCCGGGGGCCGAGGAACCCGGCCGACTCCAGATACTCGATGGGCGTCATGCCGTGCGCCGCCATGACGTCCATCACCTCGAAGACGGCCTGGGCGGCGTGGATCGTCAGCGGCACCTCCAGCTCGTCGGACAGCCGCCGCGACTCCTTGAGCAGGTCGGGCGTGCAGGTGTTGGCCTGCCACGGGGACAGGAAGCCCCGCACGCGGTCAGAACCGCGGCCGCGCAGGTCCTCGATCAGCCGCACGGCCCGTTCCAGGCCGGCGAACCCGCCGTCCTCGTCCCACTCGTACGCGACGCTGTTCCCGTCGGGGGTGTACCACCGGCCCGACTTGTAGCCGTCGGCGACGTAGGCGCGCAGGCCCGCCCGGTCGCAGGCCTCGGCCACCCGCCGGCCCCGCAGCCCCTGGTGCATCACCGTCGTGGTGCCCGTACGGATGAGCTCGGACATCGAGAACTCGATGCAGGTGCCGACGCCCTCCTCGTCGATGGACGCCTCCTGCAGCAGCAGGGTCTCGACCAGGCCGGTGGAGAAGAACTGCCGCTGCCCGACGTCCTCCTGGAAGGACTTGTCCAGCGGGGCGGTCTCCAGGTGGGCGTGCGTGTTGATGAAGCCCGGCGTCACCAGCGTCTCGCCGGCGTCCACCCACTCGTCGGCGGGTCCCCCGTAGCCGCGGCCGGCGAAGACGACGCGGTCGCCGTCCACGACGACGGTGCCGTTCTCCAGCAGCCGGTGCTCACCGTCCTGGAAGGCCACCACATAGCGGGCGTCGATGCGCAGGATCGGCACGTGCCCCTCCCCTCACTCCGCCGGGGCCGCCGGGGCCGCCGGGGCGGTCCAGGCGTCGAAGATGTCGCTGAGCGTGGCGATCCACAGCTCCGGCAGCGAGGTCGCGTACTCCAGGAAGCGGTCGAGCATCATCATGTGGTGCGGCCGCCCGATCGACTGCGGGTGCAGCACGAGGGTCATCACGCCCGGCCGCACGTACTTCAGCCCGTAGTCGAGCGAGTCGGTCCACCGCCGCAGGACCACGTCGGTGTCGGACAGGCCCATCGAGTATCCGCCGACGTACTCGAAGGCCACCCAGTCCTCCAGGAACCACGAGGTCGGGAACTCCAGCACGCGGTACGGCCGGCCGAAGACGGTGGCCCCGTGCAGGTTGATCTCCTTGATCTCCCTCGGGTGGTACGGCTCGAAGTCGCGGCCCGACAGGCTGCTGTGCCAGTCGAACCCGAAGTCCTCCAGGATGGTGAACGTGTTGTGGGTCATCGTCCCCGAGGGCGCCCGGTAGCCCCTGGGCCGCGTGCCGAGCACGTCGAGGTGCTGCTGGATCTGGTGCTCCATGAGCTTGCGCTCGATGGGCTCGGGCATGTCGGTGAGGTTCTCGTGGTAGACCCCGTGGGCGCAGATCTCGTGCCCACCGGCGAGAACGGCCTTGCAGCGATCGGGCCAGGTCATGATCGAGTGGCCGGGGATGCCCCAGGTGGTCGGGATCCGGTAGCGGTCGAAGATGTCGAGCAGCCGCGGCACGCCCACCTCGGCCCCGAACTCGCCCCGGGCCAGGATGGCGGGGTCGTTCTTGCCCTTGGCCAGCCACGCCGCCTGCGCGTCGAAGTCGACGGTGACGGCGAGGGCGAACTGCTTGTCGTGCGGAAGGGGCATCGTTGCCTCCTGGGCGATATGCGCGCGATGGGACGGATGAGTGGGAATGAGCCGGGCCGTTGATCGGCTGAGGCGGGCGGACCGTACTGTTGGGGAGGAAAGCCGCGGCCCGCGGAGGCGCCCGGCGCGAGCAGGAAAGGACAGGCGCGTGCTCACCGTCTGCGTAGCCCCGGCGGACCCACCGTTGATCGTCGAGTCGGTTCGCGCCGCGGGCGGCGAGGTCGTCGCCGACCCCCGCCGGGCGGAGGCGCTGGTCTGGACCGACTCGCGGCCCGAGGGCGTGCGGGAGTACCTGACGCCGAGCGTGCGCTGGGTGCAGCTGCCCTCCGCCGGAGTCGAGCGCTGGACGCGGGAGGGCCTCGTCGACGCCACGCGCGTCTGGTGCTCGGCGGCGGGGGCCTACGCCCCGCAGGTCGCCGAGCACGCCCTCGCCCTGCTGCTGGCCGGGGTGCACGGGCTGCCCGCCGCCGCCCGGCGCCGTACGTGGCGGCGGGAGCAGCCCGGCACGCTGCGCGGGAGCACGGTGGCCGTCGTCGGCGCGGGCGGGATCGGCCGGGCGGTCATCCCCGGGCTGCGCGCGCTCGGCGCGGACGTCCTCGCGGTCAACCGCTCCGGCGAGCCCGTCGAGGGCGCGGTGGAGACCGTGCCGTTCGAGAGCCTGGCCGCCGTCTGGCCGCGGGCCGACCACGCCGTCCTGGCCGCGCCCGCCACCCCGGAGACGTACCGGATGGTCGGGCGCGACGAGCTGCGCGCACTGGGCCCGCACGCGTGGCTGGTCAACGTGGCCCGGGGCGAGCTCGTCGACACCGACGCCCTGCTCGCCGCGCTGCGCGCGGGCGAGATCGGCGGCGCCGCCCTCGACGTCACCGACCCCGAGCCGCTGCCGGACGGGCACGGCCTGTGGGCCGAGCCGAACGTCCTGATCACCTCGCACAGCGCCAACCCGCAGACCCGCCTCACCGAGAGCCTCGCCGAGCGGGTGCGCGAGAACGTCGCCCGCTACCTGCGCGGGGAGCCGCTGCTGGGCCGGATCGACCCGGCCAGAGGCTACTGAGGCGGCTGCCGGGCGGGTCACTTGGGCACGACGGTGGCCAGGCCGGCGGGCTGCGCGGCCATCGCGCCGCCGTCGACGAGCAGCTCGGCCCCGGTGATGAAGGACGCCGCCGGCGAGGCGAGGAACAACGCGAGGTCGGCCACCTCCTCGGCCCGGCCGATCCGGCCGAGCGGCCGTACGGCGCCCCAGCGCCGGATGGCGTCCTCCGCGTCGCCGGACAGCTCGGCCTCGGCCCGCAGCGCGGGCGTGTCGATCGCCCCGGGAAGCAGCGAGTTGACCCGGATCCCGTGCGGCGCGGCCTCCAGCGCGAGCGCCCGCATCAGGCCGCCGACGCCGGCCTTGGCCGCGGCGTACGCGCTGGTCTCCGCCATGGTCCGATAGCCGTGCGGCGACCCGGTGAACAGGATGACCCCGGACCGCCGGGGGCGCATGGCGAGGAAGGCCCTGCGGGCGACCAGGAACGCGCCGGTCAGGTCGATGTCGAGCACCCTGCGCCACTCGTCGGGCTCGGTGGTGGAGACGGGCTTGATCCAGCCGATGCCCGCGTTGCAGTAGGCGACGTCGATCCGGCCGTCCTCGGCCAGGACCGCGCCGACCGCGCGCTCGACGTCCGCGTCGCCGGTCACGTCGCAGCGCAGGAAGCGGGCCCGCCCGCCGCCGGACACGATGTCCGCCGCCAGCGCCTCGCCCCGGCCGGCGTCGACGTCGAGCACCCAGACGGAGGCGCCCGCGGCGGCGAAGGCCGTCGCGCTCGCGGCGCCGATGCCGCTGGCGGCACCCGTGATCACGACGGTCTGGCCGCTGAAGTCGTGCGTGATGGTCATGGAACGCTCCTACTTCCCGCCGTTGATCGTCGCCTCGTCCACCGCGGCGGCGGACAGGTTCCACTTCGCCAGGATCTTCTGGTAGACCCCGGTCTTGATCAGCTCGTTGAGCCCCGCCTGGATGGCCTTGCCGAGCTGTTCGTCGTCCTTGCCGAAGACCACGCCGTACGGCGCCCGATCGAACGGCTCGCCCGCCGTGGGCGCCCACACGCCGGGTTCCACCTTCATCTGGTACGCCTGCGGTTCCAGGCCGGTCAGGTTGGCGACGGCCCTGCCCTGCTTGACCTGGATGAGCTGCTCGGCGGCGGACACCGCGCCGAGAGACTTGATGGGCTGCCTGCCGGCGCAGTGGTCGGCCGACAGCTTCTCGATGACGCTGAAGTAGCTGGTGCCGTTCGCCGCGACCACGGTCTTGCCGCACAGGTCGGCGACGCTCCTGAACGAGGGCGCCTGCGCGGCCGTCGTGATGAACTGGTCGCCGGTGAGGAAGTAGTCGACGAAACTCACCGACGCCTGGCGCTCCTTCAGGTCCTTCACCGCCGACATCACGATGTCGGTGCGCTTGGTCTGCACGGAGGGGATGAGCTGGGTGAAGTCGTTGACGACCGAGGTCTTGACCTGCACGCCCAGCACCTCGCCCAGGGCCTGGACGAGGTCGACGTCCACGCCCATCAGCGGGCCGCCCGAGGCCTCGGTGTACTCCATCGGGGCGTTCGGCGACTGCACGGTGTTGACGAGGTATCCGCGGTCCCTGATCTTCTGGGGCAGCATCGCGTGGATTTCGGGGTTCGCCGTGCCGGCGGGCACGCTCTGGGTGGGCGCGGCCGCCGTGGTCGTGCCGGCGGTCTCCGGGCTCCCGCAGCCCGCGGTGAGGGCGAGCACCGCCCCCGCGAGCAGGCCGGCGATCGTCTTGTTGCTCATGTCGGGAACTCCATCTCTGGCTGGGGGTCGTGAGGAGCCGAAGTCATCGGAAGACGCTGGAGACGAAGGCGCGGGTCCGCTCGTGCCGGGGCCGGGCGAGCACCTCGCCGGGCGGCCCCGCCTCGACGATCACGCCGTCCTCCATGAAGAGCACCTGGCTGGCGACCTCGCGGGCGAAGCGCAGCTCGTGGGTGACGACCAGCATGGTCATCCCCTGCTCGGCCACAGCGCGCATGACGCCCAGCACCTCGCCCACGAGCTCGGGGTCCAGGGCCGAGGTGGGCTCGTCGAACAGCAGCACCTTCGGCTCCATCGCCAGGGCCCTGGCGATGGCCACCCGCTGCTGCTGGCCGCCCGACAGATGGCGGGCGTAGGAGTCCCGCTTGCCGGCCAGGCCGACCCGCTCCAGCGCGCCGACCGCCAGCTCGCGGGCCTCCGCCTTGCCGAGCCCGCGCAGCCTCCGGGGCGCGAGGGCGATGTTCTCGGCCGCCGTGAGGTGGGGGAACAGGTTGAACCGCTGGAACACCATGCCGACGTCGCGGCGCTGCCGTTCGATGTCGCGCTCGCGGCGTTCGACGAGCCGCCCGCCCCGGTCCTCGTAGCCGATCAGCTCGCCGTCGACGAGGATCCGCCCGGCGTCGGGCTTCTCCAGGTGGTTGACGCAGCGGAGCAGGGTGCTCTTGCCCGATCCGCTGCGCCCGATCAGGCAGACCACCTCCGACCGCTCGCAGGAGGCGCTGACCCCGCGCAGGACCCGCAGGCCGCCGAACGACTTGTGGACGTTCTCGATCCGCACCATCGCGCTCATCGCGCACCCCTCCTCAGCCTGGCCAGCGCCGCGGTGACGATCCGGTCGGCCGCGCTGCGGCGCCGTACGGCCGAACGGTGGAAGCGGCGTTCCAGGTAGTACTGGCCGACGCTGGTGACGGACGTGGCGACCAGGTACCAGAAGGCGGCCACGATCAGCAGCTCCATGACCTTGCCGTTGACGTAGTAGATCTGCTGGGCGTTGGTCAGGATCTCGGTGTAGGAGATGGTGGCGGCCAGCGACGAGGTCTTCAGCATGCCGATCGCCTCGTTCCCGATGGGCGGGATGATCGCCGGCATCGCCTGCGGGAGCACCACCTTGACCAGCGCCGTCCTCCGGGACAGGCCCAGGGCGGACGCCGCCTCCGTCTGGCCGGAGTCCACCGAGAGGATGCCGCCCCTGATCACCTCGGTCAGGTACGCGCCCTCGTTGATCCCCAGGCCGAGCAGCGCGGCGACGAACGGCGTGACGACGTCGATCGTCTGGGCCTGGAACAGGCCGGGGACGCCCAGGGTCGGGAAGATCAGGCTGAGGTTGAACCACATCATCAGCTGCAGCAGGACCGGCGTGCCCCGGAACAGCCACACGTACAGCCAGGCGATGGTGGACACCACGGGGTTGGCCGACAGGCGCATCACCGCGAAGCAGGTGCCGAGCGCGATGCCGATCATCATGGCGAGCACCGAGATCAGGATCGTCTGCGCGAAGCCCGACAGGATCTTCTGCGCGGTGAGGAACCCCCGGACCACACCCCAGTCGATCTGGCCCCGGGCGAAGGACAGGACGAGGAAGCCCAGGACGACCAGGACGAGCGCGCCGGTCACCCATCGCATCGGATGGGAGCGCGCGTGCAGCCGGTCCTCCGGTGGGATCTCGGCCGGAGAGTCGAGATGGACGGCCGGAGCGGAGGACGTTGACGATCCCATCTCCTATCACCTTCTTCTTCGTGCGATCGGTGGGCGGGAGCCCGTGGTGCCTCAGAGCGTGAGCTCGATCAGGCGTTTGACGACCTCGGCGCCGCGGTCCGTCGCGGCGCGCTCGGCCTCCTCGATGAGCCGGTTGACGTGCGCGAGCATCGTCCGCTCCGCCTCGTCGGGGTCGCCCGCGCGGATGGCCGCCAGGACGTCGGTGTGCTCGGGGGCGGACTGGGCGAAGGTGCCGTGGCCGCCGGTGATGACGTCCAGCACCAGCTCCAGGGGCTCCAGCGACTCGTCGAGCACGACCTCGCCGATCGCCTGGAGCAGCCGGTTGCGGGAGATGCGGAAGATCTCCCGGTGGAAGCGCATGCCGCACAGGCGGGCGTCGCCGCCGAGGTCGAGCGCCTCGCGGTGCCCGCTCACCAGCTCTTCGAGCCGTTCGATGTCCTCCGGGGTGGCCCGCGTCGCGGCCCACCGGGCGGCCTCGCGCTCCACGCCGCGCCGGGCGTACAGCAGGTCGAGCAGCTGACGCGCGTTCTGGATGTCCAGCGCCTGGTGCAGTCCCTTCGCCTGGCGGCGGGTACGCCGGGTGAACTGGGCCAGGCGGCGGCCCGCGTCCGTGACCGTGCGGCCCTTGCGTCCCGAGGAGACGGTCAGCCCCAGCTCGTCCAGCCGGGCCAGCAGGCGGGAGGTGCTGGCCTCGCTGAGCGCGATGCCGCTGTCGCCCAGGCGGCGTGTCGCGATGCGCGCGCCGACGGGGTCGGCCGACTCGGCGACGATGTCGAGCAGCAGCAGCTCCTGATGGGACAGGTGGGAGGAGATCGGATTGGGGACGTCGCTCACTGGTCAGGGATCCATTCGAACGGGCTCGGCGGACCGGAATCGCGAGCACCGGAGACTCGCGGCACGGGAACGTCGATCGCCAAGCTGACATGTACGTCAAATATGACTGATAACCCTCGCCCTTCGCGGAGCTATGCGGTTACATGAGGAAGAGTCCACCGGTGTGAGATGACCTGTCTAGATACATCCTGTTAAGAATTGGTAACGTCCATCAAGTTTGAGGGACGTTAGTCGAATGCCGGTGCTGCGGGCGATCATCCTCTATCTGGTGGTGCCGGCCCTGTTCACCGAGATCGCCGACGCGGTGACGGGCGAGGCGTGGGAGACGGTCCTCCACGGCCTGAGCGGGGCACGGAGCGGCTTTCCCTGGTGGCTGGAGGTCGCGGGCCTACGGCCCGTCCGTCCTCGGGGCGCTGCCGGCCGTGCTGCTGCACCGCAGGCTCGGCGCCTTCCGCCTGGCCTGGTGGGCCCTGCTCGCGAGCGCGCCGTTCACTTCACCCGACTCGGATCATGGGTGAAATGGATCCGCATCGGCAGAAGAGGCGAGCGGAAATTGCTCAAGTATCGAATGACGCATCCTGAAGAATGGCGCCTTCCCCTCCGGCCGGCCGGATGCCTGTACCGGACGCAAAAGGCGCGGGAGATCCGTGACGGCGGAAAAGTACGGCTCCGGGCGTCCAGGCTCCACCACCCGGGGAGAGGGCACGCCGCGTCTGCCGCTCGGTCCCTCCAGGTTCATTGCCGGTTGTATCAACCGTCGTAGTCATCTCGTTACCCTGACCGTCTTCCAGCGCCGCCCGTCCAAAAAAAACGGGCTGCGAACCGGGGCGCGGCAGGGTTACGCTCCTGGCGTTCCAGGTGCGAAGGCCCCGGCTACTTCTTCAGGTGAATTACGCCGGCGCCGTCCCCGGCCTCTGGAGCACACAACTTGATATGCACCTCCCGGTGCGAAGGCAACGGTTACTTCCTCTTCCGAAGGAGCAACGCGGGTTCGAATCCCGCCGCCGACTCGTTCGGCGTCGTCCAGCGGCCCAGGACACTTACGTATTTCCGTCGCCGAATCTGATCTCGGGAGGAACACAACTTCAGAGCGTGCCCGGTGCGCAGGCAACGGTTACTTCGATTCGAGATCGAGTGGTCGCAGGTTCGAGTCCTGTCCGGTCGGCGAATCCGGCCGGTAGCTCAGATGGCAGAGCACTTACGTGCCGTCGCCGACCTTGATCTCGGGCACGGTCTCTGGACGCGGGCTCCTCCCATCACGGAAGGGGCCCGTTCTCATGTCCAAGTTCAACCGCAGCACAACCCAGGCCGCGACGACCAGCCCGGTCATCACCGAGACGACGCCGACCGGGCGCACGTACGAGGGCGCCCCCGGATACATCCGCGACGCCAAGTCCGAGCTGTTCCTCCTGGCGGTCTCGAACATGGTCGGTGAGGACACCTTCTACGAGAAGGCCGGTGACCGCGACGAGCGCTTCCGCGCCCTCGTCCACCAGGTCGCGGTCGAGGACGGCGACTGGGTGGCCCGCTTCCTGCCGTGGCTGCGCGGCGAGGCGAACATGCGCTCCGCACCGATCGTGGCCGCGTTGGAGGCGGTCAAGGCGCGGCTGGCGGCCGGGCTGCAGGGCGGCAACCGCGAACTGGTCGCGTCCGTGCTGCAGCGCGCGGACGAGCCCGGTGAGGCACTCGCGTACTGGACGTCCCGGTACGGCCGAGCCGTCCCGAAGCCGGTGAAGCGCGGCATCGCCGATGCCGTCCAGCGGCTCTACACGGAGCGATCCCTGGCCAAGTACGACAGCGGCGCCCGCGGCTTCCGCTTCGGCGACGTCATCGACCTCGTCCACCCCACCCCGGCCGGCGACAAGCGGCTCTGGCAGGGCGATCTGTTCGCCCACGCGCTCGACCGGCGCCACAACCGCGACAAGCCCATCCCGGCGTCGCTGCGGATGCTCCGCGCCCGCGCCGAGTTGCTCGCCCTCCCTCTGGAGGAGCGGCGTGCGGTGCTGACCGTTCCGGAGCGGCTCGCCGCGGCGGGCATGACGTGGGAGGCGCTCGCCGGCTGGCTCCAGGGGCCGATGGACGCGCAGGCGTGGTCCGCCGTGATCCCCTCGATGGGCTACATGGCCTGCCTCGCCGAAGGCACCCCGGTATGGCTCCCCGACGGCACCACCGCGCCCATCGAGGACGTCGTGACGAGCCGACTGCCCGTCTTGTCCTATGACAAGGCGTGGGACGCGCGCCCTGTCACTTATGGCCCGAACCAGCCTCCCAGAGACAGGAGCGTCGGCAGCCTCGTCCCCACGACCCCGGTCGCCTGGCTCGACAACGGCATCCGCCCCGTGGCGGCCATCCGCTTCGTCTCCGGCAGGGTCATCGAGGCTACCCACGACCACCGGTGGATCACCCGCCGGCAGACGGGACGCCAGGCGTGGGAGTGGAAGACCACGAGCGACCTCCAGGTCGGCGATCAGGTCCCCATCCCGCTGACCGCGTCGTACTTCGGCGGAAAGGGTGACGCGTGGGACGGCTACTTCATCGGTGCCATGCTCGGCGGCGGCGGAATGACGGGGACCACACCGGAGTTCCGCGGAGATCCGGACGACGGCGCGGTCGCCTTCATCCGGGAGTACGCGGCCAAGCTGGGCTGTGATGTCACCGAGATCCCCATGCCGGGCTGCGTGCGGCTCCGGCTGACCGGCCCGCGCCACAAGCGCAACGCGGCGATCGACGTCCTACGCGAGTACGGCGTGTGGGGCAAGCGCGCCGAGGCCAAGGCCCTACCCAACGAGCCTTTCAGCCGTGAGTTCTGGATCGGCGCTCTGTCCGGCCTCTTCGACACCGACGGCCGTGTCCGCGAGAGACGAAACGCCAAAGGTGCTCCGCACGGGTCGGTGGAGTTCGGCGTAGTGTCCCGCAGGCTGGCCGAGCAGGTCGCCGACGCCATGCTTCGCCTCGGCGTGCCGAGTGTTCTCCGCGAGCGGGCGGTCCCCGCCCGTAAGCAGGGTGTGATCACCGGCAGGCTTCCACTCCATGTCGTCGAGGTCGGCGGGGCTTCCGCTCTGGTGCGCCTGGCCGAGCTGCTTGATCTCCGAGTCGGGCATAAGGCCGCCAAGCTGCGCTCTCTCGCCGAGAGGCCGGCTCACGTGCAACCCGCTGCCGGCGAGATGCACGGCCATGATCCGGCGGTCGCCATCGACCGGGTGGCGGCGATCGAGAGCGTGGGAGAGAAGCCCACCTACTGCGTGACCGTCGAGCCGTCGAACCTGTTCGTGGCCAACGGCGTCATCACGGGTAACTGCCTGCGGAACCTGCGGAACTTCGACGAGGCCGGAGTGTCCGACGAGGTCGCCGAGAAGGTCGCCGCGCGGCTGGCCGACCCCGAGCAGGTCGCCCGCTCGCGGCAGCTGCCGTTCCGTTTCTACTCGGCCTACCGGTCGGCACCGTCCCTGCGCTGGGGGCACGCGCTGGACAAGGCGCTGACACTGGCCACCCGGAACGTGCCGTCGTTCAAGGGGCGCACGCTCGTGCTCGTCGACACGTCGGCTTCCATGTCGTTCGGCACGGTCTCCGCGCGGTCGACGGTCACGCCCGTCCAGGCCGCGGCACTGTTCGGCATCACCCTGGCCGCGCGCGGCGACCAGGTAGACCTCGTCGGCTTCGCCGACGGCACCTTCCGGCACGAGATCCGGCCGGGAGCGTCGGTACTGCGCGAGGTCGAGCGGTTCTGCACCCGAGTAGGCGAGGTCGGCCACGGCACACAGATCGCCGACGCGCTGCGCGGCTCCTGGAAGGGGCACGACCGGGCCGTGATCCTCTCGGACATGCAGACCATGACCGGCTACTACGCGAGTGGGGTCACGTCGGCGGTTCCGGCGAGCGTGCCGCTGTACGGGTTCAACCTCGCGGGCTACAAGGCCGCGGCGATGCCGACCGGCTCGGGCAACCGCCACGAGTTCGGCGGATTCTCCGACGCGTGCTTCCGGCTGATCCCGCTGCTGGAGGCCGGCGACTCCGCCGGCTGGCCGTTCTGAGCACCGCACCGCCCCGCCTGCCTTGGCGTCAGGCGAGGCGGTGCCGCCCGCCTGCGGCTTGCCGGCCATCGCGTGGGCCGTACGAGACCGTCAACGACTCCGGCGGACGCGCCGCAGGAGCAGCACGGCGGCGAGGACCAGCGCCAGCAGCAGGAAGGCGGCGGACGAGAGCAGCCCCACGGCGGCCGGGTCCAGCCTGCCGTCCAGCGCACCCGCGAGGAAGTACCCGCATGAGCCGCCGGCGACGGAGGCGGACCCGAAGTAGGAAAACGCCTCGGCCCTGCGGCGCAGGCCCATACGTCCCTCGATCTCGGTCGCCATCAGGCCGTTGAGCGGCACCATGAACAGCCCGGCGGCGAACAGCCCGGCGGCGTACCCGAGGGGGCCGCCGGCGAGCCCGGGCGGCACGGCCAGCGCGGCGGAGGCGAGCAGCATGGCCAGCGTGACCGGCAGGGCGCGGTGGCGGGCCGGCGGCCACGCGCTCACCACGACCCCACCCAGGCAGGCCCCGGCGGGCAGGGCCGCGGTGAACCAGCCGGAGGCGCCCGAGTCGAGGCCGTACTGCGCCATGCGCTGCGGGACGTTGGCCATGAGCAGCCCGTACGCCAGGCCGACCCACAGCACCAGGGCCGAGACGAGCTGCGTGTCGCGCGGCGGGAGGAGGCTGTCCGGACGCCGGGGCGCCGGCGGCAGCGGCGGGACGGCCCGCATGAGCCAGGCGCCCAGCAGCGACAGCGCCGCCATCCCGGCGAGCGCGGCGACGGCCCCGCCCGCCACCACGAGCACGCTGACCAGGATCGGGCCGACCACCGAGCACAGCTCGACGAGCAGGGACTCGGCGAAGTGGGCGCGGCGGAGCTGGACGGCGGGGACCGTCACGACGAGCAGGGCCCGCATGCCGCCCCACATCCCCGCCGTCGCCAGCCCGAGGCCTGCGGACAGGACGTACAACGCCCAGGCCGGCGCCCCCAGCTCGGCGGCCACGACCAGGCCCAGGGTGACGATGCCGGACAGGGCCACCGTCACCCTCATGGCGCGGCGCAGCTCCAGACGGTCGAGCAGACGGCCGAAGATCGGGCCGGGCGGCCCCGAGCAGAGGCTGAGCACCCCGGCCAGCAGCGCGCCCTCCGCCAGCGAGCCGTTGACCCGCTCGCCCACGAGCATCATCACCAGCCCCGCCATGGAGGTGGGCAGCCGGGCCAGCAGGGAGCCGAGGAGCCAGTGCCGCCAGGGACGGTGCGTCAGCAGCCCGACGGGGCCCGGGCGGACCTCCGGCGACGACGGAGGGTTGTCTGTTCGCATTTTCACCGTTTCCGCGGAGTTGATCGTGGATATTTGCCGCTTCGCTCCCGTACGCACGCGTTAATGGCCGTAGGGGGTCTGTGCCAGACTGTCCGGGAGGGCCGTCGCGGGCGGTGGCGGGAACGGGAAGCGGATCCTTGACGCAGCGATACGAACTGGACGCGCAGGACCAGGCGATCATCGACCTGCTGCGGGAGGACGGCCGGGCTCCGCTGGCGCGCATCGGAGAGCAGGTCGGCCTGTCCGCCGACGCGGTCCGGGCCCGCATGGCGCGGCTGGCCGGCGACGGCGTCCTGCGGGTGATCGGCCTGGTCGACCCGGCCGTCCTCGGCTACGACGTGCTCGCCACCGTCGGCCTGCGTTACCGCGGCCCCGTCGAGCGGCTGCGCGCCGCGCTCAACGCCCACCCCCAGGTCACCTTCGCCGCGCAGACGGTCGGCGCGTACGACGTGATGTGCGAGGTCGGCGCCCGCGACGACGCCGATCTCGCCGACGTCGTGCAGCGGATCGCCGACACGGTCGAGGGCGTGCGGGACTACGAGGTCTGGCGCCAGCTCGACGTGGCCAAGTGGGAGAGCCAGGGCAGGCCGCGGCGGTCCGGCCCGCCGGCGCCGAGGCGGCCGGACCTCGACGACCTCGACGTGGCACTGCTGCGCCTGCTCGTCGACAACCCCCGGGCCAGCTTCCGGGAGCTGGAGACCGGGCTCGGCGTCCCCTACTGGGCGGTGCGCAAGCGGGCCCAGGCGCTGTTCCGCGACGGCACGATCCAGGCGACGGCCATGGTCGACCGGGTGTCCACCGATCCCGTCACCATGGCCTCCGTCGGGATCACCCTGGGCGGCTCCCCCGACGCCGCCCTGGACGCCCTGGTCGCGCTTCCCGAACTGCCCATCGTCACGCTGACGGCCGGCCGCTTCCACGTCATGGCCGAGGCGGCCTGCGGCTCGGCGAGGGACCTGGCCGCGCTGATGCGCCGCATCCTGGCCGCGGACGGCGTGCGCGGCCTGACCGTGCTGACCTACGCGCGCGTCCTGGTGCTGCCCCGCCCGTGGCGGTTCGAGACGGCCACCGGCTGACGCGCCCGCCCGGCACCGACTGGCAAAGGTCCCGCTCACCGGGCCTGTCACTGGGCCTGTCACTGGGCCTGTCACTGGGCCTGTCACTGGGCCCGCGCCGGGGGTGCGGCCGGAGTGAGCGCCAGGACGCCGGCGAGCATCGCGGCGGAGACGCAGGCGCCGGCCAGGAACACGCCGCGGGGCCCGGACACGTCGAGCAGCGCTCCGAACACCACCGGCAGGACCAGCATGCCGGCGCCGTTGAGGTAGTTCGTCGCGGCCAGCCTCAGGCCGGTGCCGCCGGCGGCGCCCTGCGCGGTCGCGAGCAGGTTGGTGGCCCCGATGCCGGTGGCCCCGGCCAGCCCGTGCAGCACGGCGCCCGCGGCGACCCCGGCGAAGCCGTTCCCGGCGAGCCCCACGGCGGCCAGCCCGGCCGCCGCGCACACGCCGGACACCGCCACCGCGCCGCGCAGTCCCACGCGGACGACCACCCGGCCGAAGAAGGGTCCCGCGGCGACCGAGGTCAGGTCGCGGCACAGCAGCAGCGTCAGCACCAGCCCCGGCAGGCGCTCGGCGGGAACGTCGAGCGCGATCGGATAGAAGGAGTTGCCGAGCAGGACCACGGTGTTGAGGTTGAGGTTGATCAGCGACGACGCCTGCAAAGCGGGCTCGCGGCGCAGCATGCGCAGCGAGGCCGCGTAGCCGCCGAGGGCGCCGTCCGTGCCGGCCAGGACGGCGGGGTCGTCCCGGTCGGCCCGGCCCCGCACACGCCGCGCGAGCAGCGCGAAGGCCAGGGCCGGCAGCACGACCAGCCAGAGTCCCGGCCCCGCGGCGCCCTCGGTGCCGAGGCGCGCCAGCAGGGCGACCGACAGCGCCGCCGCCAGCGCGGCCGACAGGCGCTGCGCCGCGCCGTTGAGCCCCTGGGTCCGGTATCGGTCGCCGGACCTGGCGACCACCGCCAGCGTGGTGGTCACCACGGACCCCCTGGCCAGGCCGTACCCGAGCAGGGGCACCGCCCAGATCCACAGCGAGGACTGCGACGTGGCGGCGGCGAGCCCGGCCGCGCACCCGGCGAGGGCCAGGCCGCCGGCGAACAGCACGCGGCCGCGCCCGCGGCGGTCGGCGCGCAGCGCCGCCGGTGGGGCCATGACCACGCCCGCGCCCTGGGCGAGCGCGAGCAGCACGCCGATCAGCAGCCCGGACCCGGCGCCGCTCGCCTCCAGGCCGACCGGCAGCAGGATCTGCACCAGCGACTCGGTGAGGAACAGCGCGACGACCATCGCCACCGCGAGCGCGGTCCCGCTCGCCCCCGCCGCCTCACCCCGGTGCGGGTCGCGGCGGGGGCGGGAGAGCGTGCCCATGGACGGCTAGAGCTTCTCGCCGAAGTCCGTCGTGGTGGGCAGTTGCCACTCGAAGCCTCGGGCGGTGGTCACGTACTCGGGCCAGGGCAGCTCGACAGGTGGCGCGAAGTCGCGGGGCAGCAACGGGTCGCGCAACGCCTCGGGCGCGGCGTCGCGGTTGCGCTCGAACTCCTCCGTGGCCGCGGCCAGCAGCCCGGCGTCGTCGACGAGCCGCAGCGCGGTCGCGGCGATGACCTCGCCGGCGTAGCCCCACACCGGGTCGATCGCCGGGGCAAGGCCGTTCATGGCGTTGTTGGCCCAGTGGTTGAGGTCCTCGCCCACCACCCGCAGCAGCGGCTTGGCGGTGTAGAAGCGCACGGTGGGGGCGTGCCAGGTGTACTCGGTGCAGTCGTCGGCCCCGGTGCAGTCCTGCCACGGCGGGAGGGTGGCGCGGGTGGCCGCGTCGTGCTCGCGCGGGTCGGTGACCTGGTAAAGCATCGGCCGGAAGGGGTCGTCGGAGGGCTCGTGGCCGAGGGTGCGCTCCAGCTCGCGGGCGAACTCGTACGCCTCCGGCGCGAACCGGCGCGGGCCCAGCTCCAGCAGGTTCTCGTACGTCGCCTGCGCCATGACGTGGTTCTTCAGGCCCGGCCGGGTGCGGGTCACCCAGCGCATCGAGACCTCGCAGTTGGCCAGCCCGGCGACGTGCGTGGCGTTGCGCCTGAGGACCTCCAGGATCTGCTCCTGGACACCGATGAGGGGCGAGCGCCAGCTGAACTGGATCTGGGTGATCCGCGGCGGAAGGTTGTCGGCCGTCGCGTTGGCCGCGCCCAGGATCGCCTCGTTGAGCGACCACAGGCCGGTCCGGGGGAACATGTTCTCCTTGGCGTACTTGGTCGCCGTGAGCATCAGTCCCAGCGCGTCCAGCGCCCCCGGAGAGCGGACGCTGTTGTGCGCGCCCATGCCCGACCCCTCCAGCGGGTCGCCGCTGATCCACGGCGGGGCGTCGTCGCGCTGCGCCTCGAAGCACTGGAAGGTGAAGACCGCCGACCAGTACAGGCAGTTGTGGATGTCCCACACCGCGGTGTTCTCGAACAGGGGGTGGTAGCTGATCACCGCGTCGAGCCCGTCGTAGTAGCCCTTGGCGGCATGGACGGCCTTGGAACCGCACACCTTCTCGGCCGGCTCGCCGAACAGGTGGACGACCCCCCGGCCCCCGGTGCGCTCGATCGCCCGCTTGGTCGCGATCGCCCCGGCGAGGGCGCCGACGCCCAGGGCCGAGTGCGCGTCGGTGAAGCCGGGCGCCCACGGGTGGAGGCCGGGGCGCGGCTGCCGGTAGGGCACGGTGTCCTGGGAGTAGCCGGGTGAGGCGTCGTATTCGGCGTACATCCCGATGGCGGGGCCGCCGTCGCCCCACCGCGCGTGGAAGGCGGTCGGCATGCCGCCCGACCCCTCCTCCACCTCGAAGCCCTCGGCCTTCAGCAGGTCGACGTACGCCTGCGCCGACCGGTACTCCCGCCAGGCGGGCTCGGCGTACGACCAGATGAGGCGGTGGAACTCCGAGAGCTCCTTGCCGAGTTCATCCACCGCGGCGACTCCGGCGCGCTGGCGCTCGGTCAGTCCCATGTCGCTCCTCGTTTCTTCTCGGGGGTGTATCTCGGGGGTTTACGGGGTCAGGGGAGGTTTCCGGGCATGCCGGAGACGGGGGCGCCGCCGGGCGGCGCCCTCGTCGTGGGGGGGGAGCGCGGTCAGGCCGCGCCGGTGATGATGTGGCAGGAGCCGGGATCCCACTCCAGGACGACCTCGTCGCCCACGGAGCACGGCAGCGGGGCGCCGGACTCGCACCTGACCACCAGTTCGGCGCCGTCGGCGCCCTCGACCAGGACCTTGCGCGAGTCGCCCGCGTAGATGTCGGCGCTCACGACTCCGGGCACGCGGGAGACGGCCGCCGCCGGGGGCTCGGCCCCGGCGGGCCGGATGCGGATGGCCGACGGCCGCACCACGACGACCGCCTCCCGCTCCCCCGGCGTGTCGCCGGGCACGAGGACCCGCCCGTACGGCAGGGCCAGCACGGCCTGCGACCCTTCCCGCCGGACCCGGCCGCGGAACAGGTTGGACTCGCCCAGGAAGCGGGCGGCGACCTCGCTGTTGGGCAGCCCGTACAGCTCCTCGGGCGTGCCGTGCTGGACCAGCCGCCCGCCGGCGAGCAGCGCGATGTGGTCGCTCATCGTCAGCGCCTCCTCCTGGTCGTGGGTGACGTTGATGACGGTGAGCCCGAGTTCGCGGCTGAGCCCGCGGATCTCGATCTGCATGGCCTCGCGCAGCCGGCGGTCGAGGGCGCCGAGCGGCTCGTCCATCAGCAGCAGCGGCGGCCGGGCCACGATGGCCCGGGCCAGCGCCACCCGCTGCTGCTGCCCGCCGGACAGTTCCTTCGGGGAGCGCCCGCCGTACCCGCCGAGCTGCACCGCCTCGAGCGCCCGCTCGACCAGGGCCGCCCGGTCGCGGCGGCGCACCCGCCGCATCTCCAGGGGGAAGGCGACGTTGGCGGCGACCGACAGGTGCGGGAACAACGCGTAGTTCTGGAACACCATGCCGATCTCGCGGCGGTGCACCGGGACCTGGGAGATGTCGCGGCCGTCCACCACGACCCGGCCCTCGTCGGCGTCCACGAAGCCGGCGATGATCCGCAGGAGCGTGGTCTTGCCCGACCCGGAGGCGCCCAGCAGCGTGAGGAACTGACCGGGCTCGACGGTCAGCGACACGTCGTCGACGGCCCGCACGTCGCCGTACCTCTTGACGATGCCGGCCAGTTCGACCCTCGCCCCCGGCGAGCCCTCCCGGCCGGTCGGCCCGGCCTGGGTTGCCGTCTCGGTCACGTCCTTCTCCTAACCTTCTTCACCACGGCCGGCCCCACCAGGACCAGGGCGGCCATCAGCAGCGAGACGAGGGTGATCAGCGTCGCCACCGCCGAGATGGACGGCTCGACGCCGGAGCGCACCTGGCTCCACATCACGACGGGGAGGGTGCGGAACCGCGGCGTGTTCAGGAACAGGGCGACGACCACCTCGTCCCAGGAGGAGACGAACGCGAGCACGCCGCCGACCAGCGCGGCCGGGGCGACCAGGGGCAGCGTGATCCGCACGAGCGTCACCGTCTCGGTCGCGCCGGACACCCGCGCGGCCTCCTCGACGCGGCGGTCCACCCCGGTGAGCGCGGCCAGGACGTTGACGAACACGAACGGCAGGCCGAGCACCGCGTGGGCGATGCCCAGGCTGAGCGCGTTCCCCGACAGGCCGACCCGGACGTAGACCAGGTAGAAACCGATGCCGGCGACGACCAGCGGCACGGTCATCGGCAGCACGGCCAGGCCGGTGACGAGGGCGGGCGGCAGGAAGCGGCTGCGCGCCGCGGCGAAGGCGAGCGAGGTGCCCGCCGCCATCGCCAGCACCGCGGCCAGCAGCCCCACCTGCACGCTGTTGCCGAGCGCGGTGAGCCACTCGGGATCGGTGAGGACCTCCTGGAACCAGCGCGGGGAGAAGCCCTTCGGCGGGAAGGTCACCATCGAGCCGGAGGTCACCGAGGTCGCCGCGACGATCAACGTGGGCGCGACGAACAGCAGCGCGACGAGGCAGGCGAACAGGCGGACGCCGAGCCCGGCCCTCATCGCCGCCTCCCCATGCCGACGCCGAGGATCCTGCCCAGGCCGACGAACCGGGCGGCCAGCCCGAGGACCGCCAGCACCGCCAGGAACAGCAGGACCGCCATCGCCGCGCCGACGCCCGGCTTGAGGAACTGCTCGATCTGCTGCATGATCGCCTGCCCCACGTACACCTGGCGAGCGCCGCCGAGAAGCTGCGGCGTGATGTAGAAGCCCAGGGCGAGGACGAACACCAGGACGCCGCCGGCCACCGCTCCGGGCAGCGAAAGAGGCAGGGTGACCCGCGCGAACACCCGCCACGGCCGCGCCCCCATCACCCGCGCGGCCCGCTCGACGTCGGGGTCGATCGAGCGGAGCTGGGCGAACAACGCGAGCACGGCGTACGGCAGGAGGACGTGCACCATGCCGACGTAGACCGCGAACGGTGTCCTGATCATGTGGATCGGCGCGGACGTGAGGCCGAGCCAGTCACGCAGCGCGGTGTTCACGATGCCGGTGTCGTTCAGCACGATCTGCCAGGCGTAGGTGCGCACCAGCAGGCTGGTCCAGAAGGCCAGCATCAGCGCGACCATCAGGAAGGTGCGCATCGCCGCCCCGGACCTGGCCATCGCGTAGGCGTACGGGTATCCGATCAGCAGGCACAGAACGGTGACCGTCAGCGCCATCTCCAGGGTGTCCACCACGGAGCGCTGGTAGACGGAGCTGGTGAAGATCGCGGCGTAGTTCTCCGGTGAGGGATCGGTCAGGCTCTTGACCACCACCACGGCCATCGGGACGACGAACGCGGCGACGACGAAGGCCAGGCCGGGCAGTCCGGCGCCGCTCCAGAAGTCGGGCCGGGGGAGGCGCCCGGCGCGGGCCCTGCCCCCGCCGGGCCCGCCGCCGTGACCGGCCCGGCCGTCCGAGGCGGCCGCGGGACTCGCCTGCGTGCCGGGGGACGACGCGCGGGATGGGATCTGGGAAAGTGCGCTCACTGTGCTCCTCGTTTCGCTCTGCGCTTCGCTTGCGCGTTTCGCGTGCGAGCACGTTTCGCTCTCGGGCACGTTTCGCTCTCGGGCACGGTCAGGCCGCCGTCACGGTGGTCAGCCCGCCAGCCAGGCGGTGGTCTTCTCGATCGCCTTCTCCATGTTGGCGTTCCACCAGGCGGAGTCCATGACGATCGGGGCGTCCTCGCCCTCCAGCACGTGGGCGGTCGGGGCGTCGGCGGCGTACGCGCCGGAGGCCGTGGCCTTGGGGTTGGCCGGGCCGTACGGGATGTACTGGGTGATCTTCCCGTTGTTGGCCGCCGAGGCGATGTAGGCGATGAGCTTCATCGCGTTCGCCTTGTCGGGGGCGCCCTTCGGCACGAAGAGGTAGTCGCACAGGTAGATCTGCTGGCCCCAGGTGTTGTCGATCGGCTGGCCCTCGTCCTTGGCCAGCTTGACGCGCCCGTTGTAGCAGTTGCCCATCACGGCCTCGCCGGAGGAGACCAGGTTGATGCACTCCGCGGCGTCCTTGAAGACGATCAGGTCGTCCTTGATCGGCTCCAGCAGCTTCAGCGCGCGGTCGACGTCGAGCGGGTAGAGCTTGTCGCGGGGCACGCCGTTCGCCATCAGCGCCGCCTCCAGGATGCCCTGGAAGCCCGCGGTGCCGTCGATGGCCCGCTTGCCCGGATACTTCGCCGTGTCGAAGAAGGCGGCGTAGTTCCTGGGCGGGTTGGCCCCGAACTTGCCGGTGTTGTAGGCGAGCACGATCGAGAAGACGAACAGCGGCACGCCCTGCTTGTAGACCTTGAACGGCCCGTCCGCGTAGTCGCCACAGGAGACGACCGAGCAGTCGATGTCCTCCAGGCGCGGGTTGCCCTCCAGCCCGAAGTCGGCGCCGCCCTGGGCGATGTCCCAGGTTACGTTCTTGGCGTCGACCATCTGCTGGATCTTGGCGTACGTCACGGGGTTGTCCTGGACCACGCCGACGCCGCTCTCCTTGCCGAACGGGTCGAGCCACGCCTTGGCGATGGCCTCCTGGCCGGTGCCGCCGAAGCCGGCGTAGGTGACGGAACCGGCGTCGCCCGACGCGCCGGCGTCGCCGCTCCCGCTCCCTCCGCCGCAGGCGGCGGTGAGGGTGAGGGCCAGCGCCAGCGAGGTGACGGCCCACGAAGTGCGTGAAACCTTCACGTTCTCACTTACCTTTCCTTTTCTGGGTTGGTCGTCCGACCGGCCGGGCGCCGGCTCGCCGGCCCCCTCCCGCGGCCCGGCCCGGCCCGGCGGACGTGTCCGGTGCGCGGCGGCAGCCGCTCACCGCTCCCCGGTGAAGCTCATGACGTGCTTGACGCGCGTGTAGTCGTCGAACCCGTAGGCCGACATGTCCTTGCCGTAACCCGAGTGCTTGAAGCCCCCGTGCGGCATCTCGGAGACCAGCGTCATGTGGGTGTTGAGCCACACGGCCCCGAAGTCGAGGCGGGCGGCGACGCGCAGCGCGCGGGCGTTGTCCCGCGTCCACACGCTGGAGGCCAGGCCGTACGCCGTGTCGTTGGCGAGCGCCACGGCCTCCTCCTCGGCGGCGAAGGGCTGCACGGTCACCACGGGACCGAAGACCTCCTCGCGCACCACCTCGTCGGCCTGCCGCACGCCGGCGACGACGGTGGGGGCGAAGAAGTAGCCCGCGCCGCCCGCGCGGGCCCCGCCGGTCGTGACGGTGGCGTGCGCCGGGAGCCGTTCCACGAATCCGGACACCCGCCGGAGCTGGCTCGCGTTGTTGAGCGGGCCGATCGCGGCCTCCGGGTCGTCCGGCGGCCCGACGCGGACGGCCGCCGCGGCGGCGGTCAGCTCCGCCAGGAACTCGTCGTGCACGCTCTCGTGCACCAGCACCCGGGTGGCCGCGGTGCAGTCCTGGCCCGCGTTCGCGTACCCGGCCTCGGCGACCGTGCGGACGGCGACGTCCAGCTCGGCGTCCGGGAAGACCAGCACCGGCGCCTTGCCGCCGAGCTCCAGGTGGAGGCGCTTGAGCGACGCCGACGCGGCGACGGCCACCTCCGTCCCGGCCCTGACCGACCCGGTGATGGACACCATCTGCGGGATCTGGTGGGACACCAGGGCGCGCCCGGTGTCGCGGTCGCCGCACACCACGTTGACGACGCCGGGCGGCAGGATCCCGGCCGCGATCTCGGCGAGCAGCACCGTGGTGAGCGGCGTGGTGTCGCCGGGTTTCAGCACCACCGTGTTGCCCGCCGCCAGCGCCGGGGCGATCTTCCAGACCGCCATCATCAGCGGGTAGTTCCACGGCGTCACCTGGGCGCACACCCCCACCGGCTCGCGCCGGATCATCGAGGTGTGGTCGTCGAGGTACTCCCCCGCCGACCTGCCCTCCAGGAGGCGGGCGGCGCCGGCGAAGAACCGCAGCACGTCCACGCACTCGGCGACCTCGGCCCCCGACGCGGCGATCGGCTTGCCGGTGTTCGCCGACTCGGCCCGCGCCAGTTCCCCGGCCCGGGCGGCGACCGCGTCGGCCAGCCGCAGCAGCAGGTCCTGCCGGACGCGCGGCGTGGTCCGCCGCCACCCGGCGAAGGCCCGCCCGGCCGCCCGGCAGGCGGCGTCCACGTCCGCGGCGGCGGACAGCGGCGCGGTCGCGATCACCTTCTCGGTGCTCGGGTCCACCACGTCGGCCGCGCGCCCGTCGGCGGCGTCCCGCCACTGCCCGTCGATCAGGTTGCGTACGGCCCTCACGGTCCCACCTCCCAGACGATCACGGTCGGCCGTGCGGCCGTCAGCGCGGCGGCGGCCTGCTTGGCCGCCTCGGCGGCGCCCGTCACGCGGACGCCGTGGCAGCCCATCGCCTGGGCGAGCGCCGCGAAGTCGGGACGGGCCAGGTCCACCGCGTACGGCGCGATGTCGCGGTCGAGCATGTTCTGCCGGATCTCGCCGAAGCCGTGGTTGTCGAGGATCACCACCGGCAGCGGCAGCCCCAGCTCGGCGCCGGTGACCAGCTCCTGGGCGCTGAACATGAACGCGCCGTCGCCGAGCAGGGCCACCACCGGCCGCACCGGCTCCGCGAGCCGCGCCCCGATCGCCGCCGGCAGGCCGTACCCGAGGGTGGAGTAGCCGACCGGCACCAGGTAGCGGCGCGGCCCGGAGAGCGGCCAGAACGGCGCGGTGCCCAGGTAGGAGACCTGGGAGCTGTCGCCCACCACGACAACGTCGCCGGGCAGCTCGGCCCGCAGCGCGTCCTGCACCTCGCGCCACCGGCCGCCGCGCTCCGCGGCCTGCTCCAGACATCCGGCCCGGGCTTCGGCGGCCCGCCGTTCCCCGGCACGTTCCGTTCCGTCGAGGCCGGCCGGGCCGGCGGGCCCGGCGGGCACTGAGGGCACGGCGGGCACTGAGGGCACGGCGGGCACTGAGGGCACGGCGGGCACTGAGGGCACTGAGGGCACGGCGAGCCCGGCCGCCAGTGCGGCCAGCGCCTCCCCGGCGTCGGCGTGCACCGGCAGCGCGGCGCGGAGGTTCTTGTGGAGCTGGGCCGGGTCGAGGTCGATCCTGATGACGGCGCCGCGCGGCGCCAGGCGGTCCGGCAGTTCGGCGTCGCCGAGTTCGCTGCCGACCACGAGCAGGACGTCGGCGTCCTCCATCAGCCTCCTGGCGGCGGCGAAGCCGAGGAAGGGGCCGACGGCCAGCGGGTGGTCCTCGTCGAGCACGCCCTTGCCCGCGGTGGTGGTGACCACGGGCGCGCCGAGCGCCTCGGCGACGGCCCGCAGCGGCGCGGCGCCGCCCAGCGCGCCTCCCCCGGCGACGATCACGGGGGACCCGGCCCGCGAGAGCAGGCCGAGGGCCTCCGCCACCGCGGCCGGGGACGGCGCCGGCGGGTGCGGCGCGCGCCACGGACCCGGAACGTCGCCGTCCCAGGGCGCCTCCAGCACGTCAAGCGGCACCTCGATGTGCACAGGACGCGGGCGCTCGACCGCCCAGCGGGCGAAGGTCTCGTGGACGGCGTCGACGGCCTGCGCCGGGGTGCCGGGCCGGACGCTGCGCGCCACCGCGGCGTCGGCGGCGGCCCGCTGGTCCTTCATCTCGTGCAGCCACCCGTAGTCGGCGCGTTCGCGGCCGGTCGGCACTCCGGGTGACAGCACCAGGAGCGGGACGGAGTCGGCGTAGGCGGTGCCCATCGCGGCCATGGCGTTCATCAGGCCGGGCCCGCTGGTGGTGACGACGAGGCCCGGGCGGCCGGTGACGCGGGCGTACCCGTCCGCGGCGTATCCCGCGCCCTGCTCGTGCCGGGTCACCACGTGGCGGATCCCGCTCGCGGCCATGCCGCGGTACAGCTCCAGGTTGTGCGTGCCGGGGATGCCGAAGGCGAGGGCCGCCCCGTTGGCGGCGAGCGCCTCGGCCATGGCGGTCCCGGTCGTGCGTCGCGTGCTCATGCGTCCGGCTCCGTGAAGCCGTGACGGGCCGGGGTGGGGGTGTCGTGGTGCCATCGGCCTCTCCGGGTGGGGTGCGGCGGGCGACACGACCAGGACACGCCTCGCGGATTTCGGTTGAGCATCATCTCGGGTTTCCAAACGGTAAATTTAGCGACTTATAGATCTTGATGCGCGTTTTTGACGATGTGGTGTCGTGCTGCGCGTGAATGTGAGAGACGCCTACGCTGGCGTGCCGGGCTTCCCCGGAGCCCTGTCGCTTGCCGGATCCCGGTGGTCCGCGGGATCCCCGTGGTTCTGAGGCGACCAGTGCGCGAGGGCCCACTCCCGGTACTCGTCCACCTGCCGCGGCAGGTCCCGCGGTCGCCACCCCAGCAGCCGCGCCGCCCTCCGCACGCTGTAGGTCCCGTCCTTGCCCGAACGCAGCGCGGGGTCGGCGTCGGCGACCGCCCGCTCCCCGTCGGCGGCCAGTTCGACGCCGAACAGCTCGGCCAGCCGCGGCACCGGGACGCTCACCCCGCCGGCCAGGTTGAACGCCACGCTGCCCACGTCCGGCCTGGTGCACAGCAGGCCGAGCGCGGCGGCGACGTCGACCGCGCTGATCCAGTCGCCGGCCGCCCGGAGCGTCCTGGGCGTCACCGTCAGCGGCGTCCCGGCGACGAGAGCCCGCGCCAGGTGGTACGGCAGGGACATCAGGGCCCGTGAGGAGGTGGGCCGCTCCATCGGGCCGAACACCTTCGTGCAGCGCACGATCGGCACGCTGATGCCGTAGAGGGCGGCGAACCGCCTGGCCACCAGCTCGGCGGCCACCTTGCTGACGCCGTACATCTCGTCGGGGTCGAGGGGCGTGTCCTCGTCCTGCGGCTCCGTCCGCCCGGGGTCGCCGGCTCCGTACACGGCCGCACTGCTGACGTGGACGACCCGGCCGACCGAACCGGCGCGACGGGCGGCGTCCAGGACGGCCGCGGTGCCCATGACGTTGACGTCCAGGAACCGCCCGGGGTCCTCCCGCTCCCACTCGGGCACCAGGGTCACGGTGGCGCCGTGCACCACCGTCTCGGGCCGGTGGCGGGCGAGCAGCGTCGCGACGCGGTCGCGGTCGCGCACGTCGCAGCGCTCGAAGTCCACCCGGCCGGCGACCTCGGCCAGGTGGCCCGACCAGGCCTCGTCCGGTTCGCCCACGTCGAGGGCCAGCACCCGCGCCTCCTCGTGGTCGCGCAGGAAGCACCGGATGAACACGCTCATCACGAAGCCGCAGGCTCCGGTCACCAGGACGCGCATCGCCACTCCCGTCAGGACTCGGACGCCGGGCCGGCGGGATGCGCCGCGTGCCAGTGCCGGGCGACGTCGACGCGGCGGGTCACCCACACGTCGCCCGCCTCGGCGGCGTAATCGAGGAAACGCACCAGGTCGGCGGCCCGGCCGGGGCGGCCGGCGATGCGCGTGTGCAGCCCGACGCTCATCATCTTCGGCCGGTCGTCCCCCTCCTCGCGCAGCAGGTCGAGGGCCCGGCGCAGATAGGCGGAGAAGCTCTCCGACTGGAAGCCGTAGGTGTTCAGGTAGCGGCCGTCGTTGTTGTCCAGGGTGTACGGGACGACCAGGTGCGCCCGGTCGCCGACGTGCTCCCAGTAGGGCAGGTCGTCGGCGAAGGAGTCCGAGTCGTACAGGAACCCTCCCTCCTCCACCACCAGCCGGCGGGTGTGCGGGCTCATGCGGCCGGTGTACCAGCCCTCGGGCCTGCTGCCGGTGACCTCGGTGTGCAGGTCGATCGCCCGGCGGATGTGCTCCCGCTCCAGCTCGGCCGGCATCTCGGCGTAGTCGATCCAGCGCAGGCCGTGGCAGGCGATCTCCCACTCCGCCTCCCGCATCGCGGCGACCGCCTCGGGGTTGCGCCGCAGGGCCTCGGCGATGCCGAACACCGTGACCGGCAGCCCCCGCTCGGTGAACAGCCGGTGCAGCCGCCAGAACCCGGCGCGGCTGCCGTACTCGTACTGGGACTCGACGTTGAGGTTGCGGATGTTGGGGAACTCCCGGGTCGGCTCCTCGGTCAGGAACGCCTCCGAGCACCGGTCCCCGTGCAGGACCGAACGCTCGCCGCCCTCCTCGTAGTTGACGACGAACTGCAGGGCGACCTTCGCGCCGCCCGGCCAGCCGGCGTGCGGCGGGCGCCGGCCGTATCCCTTGAGGTCTCGTGGGTACATGGGGTTCTGCTCACCTCTCGACGGGGGTGGTTCGGGGGTCGTCGGGGCTCCGTACGGTCACGTCTCAGCAGTCGGGGACGGAGACGGCGCCCCGGACCGGCAGGAGCGGCACCACGCCGGTGTCCGCGCCCGAGTCGGCGACGAGCGGGGCGGCCAGCCGGCCGCTCTGGTAGACCGCCCGCACGTCCCACAGCCGGGAGACGTCGCGGGTGGCGTCGCCGCCGACCACGAGCAGGTCGGCGAGGCGGCCGGGCGCGAGGGTGCCCACCTGGTCGGCGATGCCGCACGCCTCGGCGGCGACCGCGGTCGCCGCGCGGATGGCCGCGAGCGGTGACATGCCGGCCGCCACGGCCAGCTCGATGCCGTGCTGGAGCCCGCCGAAGGCGACGTCGTACGGACCGGCGTCGCTGCTGATCGCGATGCGCGGGCCCAGGCCGTCGGCCAGCATCGACGACAGGATGCCCAGCTTCATGTCGAAGTACGCCTCGATGGCGGAGACCCGGCCCCGCTCCACGTCGCCGAGCGGGCCGCGCTCGGCCCGCCGGCGCAGCTCCACGAGGGTCTCCCAGCCGCCGGTCTGGGCAGTGAAACTGATGAAGGTGCCCGCGTCGTGCACCGTCTGGGCGACCGCCGGGTCATAGACCATGCGGCCGCTGGAGGCGACGCCGCCGCCGAACTCCATCATCTCGCCCGGCACGAGGAACTCGCCGTGCTCGATGCAGTCGAGGCCGGCCTCGACCGCGTTGACCATCGAGGACGTGGCCCGGCAGTGGGCGGTGGTCAACCGGCCCAGGCCGTGCGCCGTCTCGACGGCGACGCGCATCTCGGCGGCGGTGTAGGAGGAGTAGTAGGGGATGTTGCCCGCCGTCGCCCCGCCGGAGGCCATGATCTTGATGTGGTCGGCGCCCTCGGCCACCAGGCGGCGTACGGCCGCGCGGATCTGGTCGGCCCCGTCCGCGACTCCGTTGCACCAGTAGAAGTGCCCGTACGAATGGGTGATGGGACGACCTGCCAGCAGCATCCGCGGCCCTCTGACGTAGCCGCGCTCGACGGCCTCCCGCACCTCGAACACGATGCGGTTGCGCCCGCCGTTGTCCCGGATCGTGGTGACGCCGGAGGCGAGATGCCGCTGCAGGTTGCTGACGGCGATGAGCGCCATCATCTCGTCCGAGTCGAGAACCTGCCGCTCGTACGGGGTGCCGTCCCCGGTCAGCGTGATGTGGCAGTGCGCGTCGACGAGACCCGGGACGACGGTGGCGTCCCCGTAGTCGATCAGGCGCACGCCGGGCCTGGCGAGATCCTCGGCGGCGTCCGCGGCGGCGCACACCCGCACGACGCGGTCGCCCCGCACCTCGATCACCGCGTCGTGCAGGACGTCGTCGCCGAGGGCGGGATACACCCGCGCCGCCCGGAGAAAGCGCTGGTCCGAGCTGAGGTCCACTGGATTCCTTTCTACCGGCGGCCTCGGCGGCCCGCGGCCCGCGACCCACGGCCCGCCGCGCCCGGGCCGGGGGCGGGCACGGCCGCCCGCCGCGGCCCTTGGCGAGGCACGGGCGGGAGCGGGCATCGGACGACCGCCGCCGGACCGGCCGGCCCGGGCGGACGGCGCTCTCCCCGGAGCCCCGGCGCCCGTTGCCGAGGGGTCGATCAAGTTCCTCAAATGTGACAGAGGTCTTCCAGGGTTGTCTAGGGGGCGGGCGGCGTTCACATCGATTTCACGCAGGCCCCCGTCCCGCCTCCGGCGGCCCTCGACGGGATCCCTCCTCACCACCAGTAGGTTCGCGCAGCTCAACACGCATGCCAGCCCCTGTCGCGGCCTGCGTTATCGAACCTTGACGCCTTGAGACCTGGACATCCCGCAGAGGCGAGGGCATATTGTCGGCCCCACAGCTCACTCAAACTTGACGAACATTTCCCCCGACTGACGGATGCTTGGGGCCGCCGTACCGGGGATCCGGGAGAGAGGAAGCACGATGCCTGGAACCGTCCTGGTGACCGGAGCCGCGTCGGGGATCGGCGCCGCCACCGCGCGACGCCTGCACGAACGCGGCTGGCGGGTGTGGGCGGCAGACGTCGACGAACACGGCCTGGGAAGGCTGAGTCCCGGGATCGTCAGCCGGGCGATGGACGTGACCGACGAGGCCGCCGTCGAGTCGCTGCTCCAGGAGGTCGGGCAGGCCGAGGGACGCCTCGACGGCGTCGCGGCCTGCGCGGGGATCAGTCACACCGCTCCGGCCCCCGAGACTCCGCCGCGGACCTTCGACGAGGTGCTCAACGTCAACCTGCGCGCCGTTTTCCTGCTGGCCCGGGCGGCCCTGCCGCTGCTCGCCCGCTCTTCCGCTCCTTCTTTCGCCGCGGTCGCGTCCGAACTCGGCACGGTCGGCGCTCCGGGGCTGAGCGCGTACAGCTCGTCGAAGGCGGCGGTGATCAACCTCATGCGCGTCCTCGCGCTGGAGAACGCCGCGCGGGGCATTCGCTTCAACGCCGTGGCGCCCGGCGGCACGAGGACACCGATGCTGGAGCGGGAGCAGGCGCGTCTCGGCAGGACGCTCGCGGACTCCGCGGCGAACATCCCGCTCGGCCGGCTGGCCGAGCCCGCCGAGATCGCGTCGGTCGTCGAGTTCGTGCTGTCGCCCGACTCCTCGTTCATGACGGGAAGCGTGCTGGTCGCCGACGGCGGCTACACGGCGCGCTGAGGCGCTCGCGGGCCGGCCGGCTGCCCGGTGGGGAGAGGCTGCCCAGCGCGTGGCCGGCCACCGGCAGGTCGCCGCCGGCGTCTATCGTCGCGGGCATGAAGGTCTGTTCCATCGCCGCTCCGGCCACGGTAGAGGAGGCCGAGGCGATCCAGGACGCCCTGCGGCCCCGGCTGGACCTGACCGGCCCAGGTCCCCGTGACCCCGCCCTGGTCGCGGGGGTGGACGTGGCGTACGCCGGTGACCTGCTGGCCGCCGCGGTCGTGGTGCTCGACGGGGCGAGCCTGGACGTGGTCGAGCAGGTGACGGTGCCGGGACGGCCCGCCTTCGAGTACGTGCCCGGCCTGCTCGCCTTCCGCGAACTGCCCAGCCTCGTCGAGGCGCTGGAGCGGCTCACCGTCACGCCCGACCTGATCGTCTGCGACGGGTACGGCCTGGCGCATCCGCGGCGGTTCGGACTCGCCTGCCACCTCGGGGTGCTCACCGGCCTGCCCACAATCGGCGTCGGCAAGACGGCCTTCGTCGGCTCCTTCGAGCCGCCCGGCCGGGAGCGCGGCTCGTGCAGCGAACTGCTCCTGGACGGCCAGGTGACCGGCCGGGTGCTGCGCACCCGGGACGGGGTCAAGCCGGTCTTCGTCTCCGTCGGCCACCGCGTCGACCTGGAGACCGCCTGCCACGACGTGCTGGCCCTGACCCCGCGTCACCGGCTCCCGGAGACGACACGCGCCGCCGACCGCCTGTCCCGCATGGCGCTGAAGGCCGCCCTGACCGCCTCCACCTGACGAGTCCCCCGTCGTACTGCTGAACGAGGGCACCGGCCCGCGTCGCGACGCGGTCGCCGGCACTCCTCGGTCCGCGGCAGAGCCTGGCGGCGCGGCGCGCGTCGCCGGCCGTGATCAGGACGGGCGCTCGGCGAGGTGGCGCTCCACGGAGGCGACCTTGGCGTCGAGCCTGCCCTGCCCGGCGCGGGCGTCGGCCTTGAGCACCAGGCTGACCCGGGAGCAACGGGCCTCCACGGCGGCGACCGCGTCCTTGACGACGCCGAGCACCTCGTCCCACGTCTCCCCCTCGACGGTGGTGAACATGGCGTCGGTGCGGTTGGGCAGCCCGGACGCGCGGACCACGCGCACCGCCTCCGCCACCGCCTCGCCGACATCCTCACCGGAGCCGATCGGAGTGACGCTGAACGCGACGAGAACCGACATGAGACCTCCTTTTGAACATGCCCACCCACCACAGCCCTCACGATCGCCGCACCTGGTTAGGGCGACCGACGGTCACCCACGGCGGCCTTCGGAGACGATCCTGCCGGGAAGAGCTGGAGTTCGACAGGGTCAAGCGCCGCCATCCCGTCCGCCAGGCGTTGCAGGCCGAGTCCTTCGCCTTCACCACCTTCTCCGGATTCGCGGCCATGACCCGATTCGCGCCGATCATGCCGCCGCGGGCCTCATCCTCTGCAGGGCGGCACGAGATGTGGCCGGCATAGACAACCACCGCCCGTACCTGGTGCGTGTCGCGGTCGACCAGGCCCTCGCCCACCAGAGCGCGTTGCGCAGGCGCAAGGAGACCTACCTGGGCCCGTGGCTGCCGGAACCGCTGATCACCGGTCCCGACGCCGCCGTGCCCGCCGTACGCGCGGGCGCGACATCTACGTGGTCAGCAATCCGGACAAGCTCGGATCCATCTCCGACCACACCGCCGAGCGAGGTCGCGAGACGCCGGAAAGGCGTGACACGACGAGCCGGTGATTCCCCTGCCCGGGCCCGGCCGCCCGCACTCGCGCCGCCGGGTCACGCGCGCGTGGTCCGCTCACCCGTCCTGTGGCGGGCGGCCGCACGGGCGTGCGCGTCGGCGAGGAGAGCACGCACCCGCGCGGCGGTGGCCTCGCCGGGGTTGAGCACGCAGATCCAGGACTGGGCGGCGTAGACGGGGTGCGGCAGGAGCCGGTCCGGCACGCGGTAGTCCAGCGCATCGTGGTGGTCGGCGTGCGCGGCCGGCGGATAACCGAGCAGTTCCTCGAACACGGCGCGGCCGACCCCGATGTTGACCCGGAAGACGCCGGGCCGGTTCAGGTCGGAGGCGGTGTCGAACCCCTCGTAATCCTTCACGACGATCGTGGCGAAGGGCATCTTCCGGTTGGCCGGCTCGTCGTCGGGGTCGTAGTAGAAGAAGGTGTCTCCCCATGCCGCCCGCGGAGCGCCGTTGTCCTCCGCGGCGGTGAAGGCGACGACCCCCGGCAGGCCGGTCGCGAATTCGATGACGTCGTTCTCGGTCACACGAGGTCCTTTTCTCGCTGGATTTCCTCCTTCAAGTTTCTCATTCAACTCCTCTATGGGACTTTTCCGGGAAATCCGCTGTTGGACCTTCGCCGACCCTCAACTCGGAGGTAAGACCTGCGTGCTCGGCCTCAGCTCCGGGGAGGCCGCACCACCGCGACCGGGCAGTGCGCGTGGTGCAGCACCGCGCGGCTCACCGAGCCGAGCACCGCCGCGCCCACGGCGCCGCGCCCACGCGACCCCACGACGAGCAGGTCGGCCTTCTCCCCGGCCTCCACCAGCGCGACGACCGGGTGCGCGCAGACGGCCCGCATCTCCGCGGCGACGTCGGGATACCGGTCCCGGTGGGTCCGCAGCGCGTCCGCCACGTAGTCCTCCTGGGCCTTGCGCACCTCGTCCACGTCATAGGTGATCTCGGGGGCGAAGGGATACACCGGAAGCTGCCAGGCGTACAGGGCGAGCAGGGGGCAGTCGCGCAGCCGCGCCTCCTCGAACGCGTAGGTCAGGGCGGCGCCGGCCTCGTCGGAGCCGTCGACTCCGACGACGACCAGCCCGTGGGGCGCCGACACCCCGGCGCGCACCACGACGACGGGGACGTCGACCTGACCGGCGACGTGCGTGCCGACCGATCCGAGCAGCATGCCGGTGAACCCGCCGAGTCCCCTGCTGCCGATCACGATCTCCGCCGCGTTCCGGGCCTCCTGGCGCAGCACTCGCGACGGGTCGCCCTCGATCATGGCGGTGGCGACGCGGACGGCCGGGTGGGTCTCCCGCACGGCCTGCTCGGCCTCCTCCAGGATCCGCCGGCCGGCCCGGTCGAGCTGGTCCTCCACGGGGATGGGATAGCGCGCGATCTCGTACGGCAGGCGGTCCACCGCGTGGACGATCCGCAGCGGCAGGCCCTTGCGCGCCGCGTCGCCCGCGGCCCACTCCACCGCGGCGGCCGCGCCGCGCGAGCCGTCGGTGGCCACGATGACGGGTCCGGTCATGGCTCCTCCTTCTGTTCCTGCCCCCATCCGACCGCCTGCGCGCGATCGGGGGCAGGGCCGCTGGTCCCTGCCCCGGGGGACCTTTCTCCTCCCGGGGGCGCACTGCTCTCTCGCCGGATTCCCGGGGAGGGGCGGATCAGAGTCAGAGGATCGTGAAGGTGCTCGCGCGGATCGGCCGGCTCGCGTGCCGCGGGCGCTGCGAGCCGGCCGGAGGGGTCAGGAGCAGGTGAACCCGCTCGCCCCCGGGGAGGAGGGGCCGGACGCCTGGAAGCCGAAGCTCGCCGACGCGCCGGGCGCGAGATTCGTCGCCCAGGAGGGCGCCTTGGCCGTCCAGCGGGCGCCGCTGGAGGTCACGGTCGCGCTCCAGCCGCTGACGAGGCTCACTCCTGACGGCATGTCCCAGGTGACCGTCCAGTTCTGCCAGGCCGCGGCGCCGGTGTTCTTGACCGTGACGTTCGCCGTGAACCCGCCCTGCCACGAGCTGGCCACCTGGTAGGTCACCTGGCAGGTCCCGGGGTTCACCGACGGGGACGGGCTGGGGCTGGGCGACGCGGACGGGGACGCGGACGGAGACACGGACGGAGACGCCGACGGCGAGGCGGAGGGCGAAGCGGACGGGGATACCGAGGGCGAGACGGACGGGGAGGCGGACGGGGAGACGGACGGGGACGGCGACGGCGAGCCGCTGGGCGTCGTCGTGGTGTAGCTCGCCTCGGTGTAGTCCGCGCCGCACTGCGATCCGCAGGACGCGGGCAGGGCGAAGCTGTAGACCCGGCCGCCGTTCACCAGCGCGTCGGACGCGTCGCGCACCCGGATCTGGAACCGCGTCGCACCCTGCGTGACCCCGCCGATGATGTACGACTGGCCCATGTCGGAGTTCATCTGGGCCTGCTTCCAGGCGCCGTCGGCGTAGTACTCCACCCCGTGGATGCCGTTGGGCAGGTGGGAGACCGCGATCGCGGGCCACCACGCCTGCGCGCCCTTCATGAACCCGATCCTGATGTCGCCGCTGTAGCCGGGCGCCGGGACGAACGACCAGGTCACGTGGCGGTTGTTCCAGTGGTTCGGGTACATGTCCCCGACCGGCGCCCCGTTCTTGACGAACCTGTTGAGCGACGGCTTCGACAGGTCCAGGTGGTAGCGGTCGTCGCGGCACCAGCCGTTGGAGTCGCCGCAGCTGTCGGCGACGAGCATGGTGAGCGTGGCGCCGTTGTAGGCGTCGGAGACCCACGAGCCGTTGCGGCAGAACGGCTGGCCGGGCGCGCCGTCGTTGACGCCGGTGCAGTAGTCGGAGACGGTCACCTTCACGTACCGGCCGCAGTTGAGGCCGTTGTTCCACAGCCCGGCCTTGGACGCGTTCGCGCCGGTCAGCGGCCGGGGGTAGAAGGAGTAGTCGCCGGGGGTGTCGTACACGTTGAGCGCGACGAAGTCCTGCGAGTCCAGCTCCGGCTGCGGCAGGCCGCAGCCGCCGTACGGCGAGCCGAGGCCGTCGAAGTAGGTCGCGTTGCCGGTCACCGGCGCGGGCGGGTCGTCGACCGCGCCGGCCGGCGTCGCGGCGGGCCAGGCGGTGAGCAGCACCGCGGCGAGGGCGGCGGCCCAGATGCGGCGTCGGACGGAAGATGCGCGGCCGTTCATCGGGCTCCCTGCGCTCATGGTCGTGCTCGGAACGGCGCGATCGTGGCGGCGGGGGCCCGTGGCGGTCAAGGCGGCCGCCGAGGGCGAGGCCGGTGAGCTGGGCACTCCTTCGGTGAAGGCCTGTAACTTTCATCACCATGCCAAACCAGAGACGTGCGTAAGCCGACTTTCGGGGCAGAGGGCACGAAAGCACTCATCAGCCTGGGGAGCGGCTACATGACAGACCTCGCACGGGACATGGCGGTCGGCGTCGAAGAGGAGTTTCACGTCGTGGACCTGGGAACCCGGCGGCTCGTCCCGCGCGCCGGTCTGCTCCTCCAGCAGTTGCCGCCCGACCGGTTCACGCAGGAGCTGCAACGCTCGGTCGTGGAGGCCAACACCCGCCCGTGCACCCGCCTGGAGGACCTCTCCCGGGAGCTGACCGGTCTGCGGGCCGACGCGGTCGCGGCGGCGGACGGCCTCGGCCTGGGCATCGTCGCCGCGGGGACGGTCCCGCTCGTCGACCCCGAGACGATGAAGATCTCCCCCGACCCGCGCTACGAGCAGATGCTGGCCGACTACCAGGCGCTCGCCCGCGAGCAGCTCATCTGCGGCACGCAGGTCCACGCCGAGGTGCGCGACCGCGACCTCGCGGTGGCCGTCACGCACCGGCTGGCCCCCTGGCTGCCGCCGCTGCTGGCCCTGAGCTGCAGCTCGCCGTACTGGATGGGGGCCGACACCGGCTACGCGAGCTTCCGGTCGATGGTGTGGCAGCGCTGGCCGACCGCGGGGCCTGCGGCGCGGTTCGAGTCGGCCGAGGAGTACGACGCGATGGTGGACGAGCTGGTGCGCTCGGGGGTCATCAGCGACCCCGGCATGCTCTACTTCGACGTCCGGCCGTCGGCGCACGTGCCGACCGTCGAGCTGCGGGTGTGCGACGCCTGCCCGCGGGTGGACGACATCGTGCTGATCGCCGGACTGTTCCGCGCGCTGGTCCGGTGTGAGCTGGACATCCTCGCCTCCGACGGCTCGCCCTCCGCGCCCGCGGAGTCCGTCCGTACGGAGCTGGTGCGGGCCGCCTCCTGGCGGGCGGCGCGCTCGGGGCTGGACGGCGAGCTGGTCGATCCCGTCGAGGGCGTGCCGAGGCCGGCCCGCACGGTCGTCGGCCGGATGCTGGAGAGGCTCCGGCCGCAGCTGGAGGAGTCCGGCGACTGGGCACTCGTCTCGTCGCTGGCGGCCCGGGCGCTGGCGGACGGCGGATCGGCCGCCCAGCAGCGCGAGGCGTTCCGGCGCGGCGGCCGGCTGACCGACGTGGTGGACCTCCTGCTGGCCGAGACGAGATCCGGGGACCGGCGACTCGCGGCGGCCGGGAGGTAGGACATGTGCGGACTGACCGGCGAGATCCGGTTCGACGGGCGGAGCGCCGACATCGGCGCGGTGGGCAGGATGACCGACGCGATGCACGATCGCGGCCCGGACGGCTCGGGCCTGTGGTCGCAGGGCCCGGTCGCCCTCGGCCACCGGCGGCTGAAGATCATCGACCTGTCGGACAAGGCGGCCCAGCCGATGGCGGACCCCTCCCTCGGCCTGGCCGCGGTCTTCAACGGCTGCCTCTACAACTACCGGGAGCTGCGCGAGGAGCTGCGGGCCGAGGGATACCGCTTCTTCTCGGGCTCCGACACCGAGGTCCTGGTCAAGGCTTTCCACCGCTGGGGCTCCGACTGCGTGCACCGCTTCGCGGGGATGTTCGCCTTCGCCGTCTTCGAACCGGCGACGGGACGGCTGACGCTCGCCCGCGACCGGCTCGGCATCAAGCCGATGTACGTGTCCGGAGACGGGCGGCGGCTGCGCTTCGCCTCCACCCTGCCCGCGCTGCTGGCCGGGGGCGAGGTGTGCACCGACATCGACCCGGCCGCGCTGCACCACTACATGACCTTCCACTCGCTGGTGCCCGGCGAGCGCACCATCCTCGCCGGCGTGCGCAAGCTGCCTCCGGCGACCGTACGCACGGTCGAGGCCGACGGGACCTCCCACGACACGGTCTACTGGGAACCGCCCTTCACCCGGCTCCCGCGATACGAGGGGATGGACGCGCACGACTGGCGCGAGGCCGTGCTCGACCGGCTGCGCGCCGCCGTCCGCAGGCGCATGGTCGCGGACGTGCCCGTGGGCGTGCTGCTGTCGGGCGGGCTCGACTCCAGCGTCATCGTGGCCCTGCTGGCCGAGGAGGGCCAGCGGGACCTGTCGACGTTCAGCATCGGATTCCAGGCGGCCGGCGGCGACGCGGGAGACGAGTTCCGCTACTCCGACCTGGTCGCCGAGCGCTTCGGCACCGGCCACCACCGCATCCTCGTCGAGGACTCCCGCCTGCTGTCCGGCCTGCCGGAGGCGGTGCGGGCGATGAGCGAGCCGATGGTCAGCCACGACTGCGTCGCCTTCCACCTGCTGTCGGGGGAGGTGGCCAGGCACGTCAAGGTCGTGCAGTCCGGGCAGGGCGCCGACGAGGTGTTCGCCGGGTATCGCTGGTTCCCCCCGCTGGCCGACGTGCCACGCGAGGGCGCCTTCGCGACGTACGCCCGGGAGTTCTTCGACCGGCCGCACGAGGACCTGGCCGGCATCGTCGCGCCCGACTACCTGGTCGAGGAGGACGTGAGCGCCGATGTCGTCCGCTGCCACCTCGACCGGCCGGGCGCCGAGACCGCGCTCGACGCGGCGTTGCGCCTGGAGACCCGGCTGATGCTCGCCGACGACCCGGTCAAACGGGTGGACAACATGACGATGGCCCATGGTCTGGAGGCCCGCACGCCGTTCCTCGACCACGAGCTGGTCGAGCTGGCGGCGGCGTGCCCGCCGGAGCTGAAGCTGGCCGGGGGCGGCAAGGGCGTCCTGAAGGAGGCCTCCCGGGCGCTGCTGCCGCGCGAGGTCGTCGATCGGCCGAAGGGCTACTTCCCGGTGCCCGCGATCCGGCACATCGACGGGCCGTTCCTCGACCTGGTGCGCGACGCGCTCACCGCGCCCGCCGCGCGATCCCGCGGCCTGTTCGACAAGGCGTACGTCGAGGAGCTGCTGGAGAACCGGGAGGCCCACCGCACCACGACGGGGGTCAACATGCTGTGGCAGCTCGGACTGCTGGAGATGTGGCTGCAGGCTCAAGGAATCTGATGGCGGAGCACCTCCTCGGCGCCGTGTTCCCCGACACCGGGTTTCTCGACGTCTGGGGCTGCTGGACCCCGGCTTTGTCGCCGGACCGGCGCGCCGTCGCGTACGTCAGCGACCGGGACGGCGCGCCGCGGGTCTGGGTCCAACCGGTGGAGCCGGGCGGGCCGGCACGGGTCGTCGACACCGGGCCCGAGCCGGTCGCGGACGTGAGCTGGTCGCCGGCCGGGGACCGGCTGGCCGTGCTCGTCGCTCCGGGCGGCGGCGAGCACACGCGGGTCTGGACGGTCCGTGCCGACGGCGGCGATTTGCGTCCGCTGGCCGCGCCCGAGAGCGGATCGGCATGGTTCGTCGAGTGGACCGGCCGGGGCGACCTGCTCCTGGTGGCCGAGGTCTCGGCGGCAGGGCTGACCGAGGCCCTGCTGATCGACGCGGCCACCGGGAGCCGGGAGACGGTCGCCGCCGGGCCGCTGCTGCACCCGGAGGCGGTCAGCCGCGACCACGCGAGGGTGCTGCTGCGGCGCGGCCCGCGCGGAGTCCGGCGGATGTACGTCAAGGACCTGTCTCCGGGCGGCGCCGGCCTGCCGGGGAGCGGCGCGGACCTGCCCGGCGGTGGCACGGGCCGGTCCGGGGGTGGCACGGGCCGGTCCGGCGGTGGCACGGGCCGGTCCGGGGGCGTCGCCGAACTGCCGCTGCTTGCCGACCTGCCCGGCTCGACCGAGCACGGCGTGCTCTCCCCCGACGGCGGAACCGCCTACCTGCTGACCGACGCGGGCCGGGACCGCACCGCGCTGGTCGCCGTGCCGGTCGCCGTGCCAGTCGACGGACTGGTCGACGGACCGGCCGGCGTGCCGGTCGACGGGGGCCGGGAGTGCCTGCCGGTCGTGGTGGCCGAGCGCCCGGACGCCGAACTGGACCGCTTCGCGCTCAGCGCGGACGGCCGCCGCCTGGTGCTGGTGTGGAACGCGGCCGGACGCTCCGAACTGGAGGTGCTGGAGGCGGGCAACGGCACCGGCGGCGGCCCCGGATGGGTGCGGTGCCCGCTCCCCGCTCCGCCTGGTGAGGTGGTCTCCTCGATCAGGCTCTCGCCGGACGGCCGGGTGGCCGTGCTCGCCGTCGAGGGGCCCGCCCAGCCGTCGCGCGTCGTGGTGTGCGACCTGGAGGCGGGCCGATACATCGCGGTCGCCGGGGCCGGCCGGCTCGCCGGAGCCGTGGACGCCGAACTCGTGCGCGTCCCGGCCCGCGACGGCCTGGAGCTCAGCGGGTGGCTCTACCGACCACCCGGCGCGCTGGGCCCGGCGCCGTACGCGGTCTTCCTGCACGGCGGGCCCGAGGACCAGGAGCGACCGGCGTTCACCCCGCTGTATCAGTGCCTGGTGGCCGCCGGCATCGGCGTGTTCGCGCCGAACGTGCGCGGCTCGGCCGGGTTCGGCCGGGCGTTCCGCGACGCCGACAACCACGCGCTGCGCTTCCGCGCCATCGACGACGTGGCGGACTGCGCCGCCCACCTGGTGCGGACCGGGCTCGCCGACCCGGCCAGGCTCGCGTGCCTGGGCTGGTCGTACGGCGGCTACCTCACGCTGGCCGCGCTCGTCACGTATCCACGGCTCTTCCGCACGGGAGTGGACGTGTGCGGGATGGCGGACTTCGCCACCTTCTATGAGCGCACGGAGCCGTGGATCGCGGCGGCCGCCGTGAGCGAGTACGGCCATCCGGAGGCCGACCGCGACCTGCTGCACGCCCTGTCGCCACTGCACGCCTTCGACCGCCTTGCCGCTCCCCTGCTCGTGGTGCACGGCGCACGGGACACCAACGTGCCGGTGCACGAGGCCGAGCAGGTCGTCCGCGCGGCCCGGGCCAGGGGCGTGCCCTGCGAGCTGCTGCTGTTCGAGGACGAGGGACACGAGATCCGGCGGCGGGCCAACCGGGTCAGCTTCCTGAGGCGGGTGACCGAGTGGCTCGGACGGCACCTGACCGGCGTGTCCTCCGGGTGACTCTCGGCGGAGGCCCTCAGCGAGACTCGTGCAGCCGCGCCAGGTCGCTCTCCATCTTGGCGATGACCCGCTGGTACCCCTCCCAGCCGTACAGCCGGAACAACTCGGACTTCATGCGGAGCGTCTCCTCCTGCACCGCCTCCGGACCCTGGCGGCGTATGGCGTCGAGCGCGAGACGCGCCCGACGCTCTCGGTCGGTGGTTCCGGCGAGATCCTCGCGTCTCATCTCAGGAGTAGGCATGGGGCTCTGCCCTCCGGGTCTGGACGAACGGTGCCTACACCTGACGCGCCTCGGCGGCACTAGGTTGACGGCCGCGGGAAAAACTTTCGGACGAGCGCCTACCGGCGAGTAGGCATCACGGTCCCCCGACGCCCCGTCACGGCGCCTCGCCGCCGGGGACGTCGACCGCGATCTCGCCGCCCAGCAGATGCCCTCCATGCAGGGCGAGGTGGTCGCCGCTCCAGAACCTTCCGGGGTCGTACCAGTTCGGGCGGCGGCCGGCGGGCAGCAGGCCCATCGCCTCGTAGGTCACGGCGACGACCTCCGCGCAGTAGGCCGTCTCCAGCGCACGGTCCAGCGCGCCGTCCCGGGCACCGTCCTGGGCGCCGTCCCGGGCACGGACCGGGGCGCCGTCCCGGGCACGGACCGGGGCGCCGTCCTGGGCACGGTCCGGGGCGCCGTCCCGTGCTTCGCGCCGGAGCGAGGGCAGCCGCCCGCGCAGCCAGCGCCCGGCCAGGCGGGCGGTCGACGGGAACGGCGTGCCGTCCAGCCGCGCGATCGTCCGCAGGACGGCGTCCTCCATCTCCCTGGTGGCGGGGGGCTCCAACTGCCGTAGCCAGGCGCGCTGGCCGTACCTGGCCGCCCAGACGCGGACCGCGTCACGCATGTCGTGCAACTGGACGCCGCGCTGATGCGTGCCCGACCACATGTCGGGCAGCGACCGGCCGAGTTCGGCGTGCCACATGAGCGGCGGCAGGTCCTCGATGACGACGGCCATGCCGACGTGGTTCACCGGGCTGTTGGTGGTGACCTGGATGGCGCGGTCCGGCACACTGCGTCCGCGGAACACCCAGAGATCGCCAGTACGGGCTAGTTCGAGCGCCTTGTCGAGACTTATCCGCGTATGAGCCACGGCAGTAGCCTAGGCACATGCGCTGGTGGAAGATACTCGGTCTGGCGGCCTTCGCGGGTGTCGCGGCGACCGGTGTGGTGATCGCCCGGGCCGAGCGCCGGCGGCGCGCGTACACGCCCGAGGAGATCCGGGAGCGCCTGCGGGCCCGGCACGCCGAGGCCGTCGCCTCGGCGGAGGCGCCCCGCGGCACCGCCGCCCGATAAGCTCGCCGCCGCCCACGCGGCAGCCCCGCGCGGCGAGAACCGCCGGGGATCGCTGCTCAGCCGCCGCGGTAGGCGTCGACGCCGAGCTTGACCGCGACCGCGAGACCGCAGATGGCCGCGGCGAGGCGCAGCGTCTGGCCGGGCAGGCGGCGCGCGACCGCCGGGCCGAGCCAGCCGCCCACGAGGAACCCCACGGCCAGCGGGCCCACCGCCGCCCAGTCGACCGGGCCGAAGACGGCGAACCCGACGGCTGCGACGGCGTTGGCCAGCGCCGAAACGATGTTCTTGACCGCGTTGACGCCCACCGCCGGCCGGTCGAGCGCCGCCGCGAGCACGGCGAACATGATGATCCCACCCGCGGCTCCGAAGTAGCCCGTGTAGACGGCGACGCAGAAGACGCCCACGCGCAGCGCCAGGCCGCCCTCCCCGCCGAGACTCACCTGCCCGGGGCGTGGCGGGCGCAGCAACAGCAGCAGCGAGGCGCCTGCGACCAGCCACGGGGCGACCATCTCGAACGTCCGCGACGGTGTGACCAGCAGCAGCCCCGCGCCGGTCGCGCCGCCCAGCGCGGCGGCGAATCCGAGACGGCCGACGAGTCGGCCCTGGCCCGCCAGCTCGGGCCGCGACCCGGCCGCCGCTCCCACACCGGTGAACAGCAGCGCGACCGTGTTGGTGACGTTCGCGGCCAGCGGCGGCAGGCCGAAGGCCAGCAGCGCGGGGTACGACACGATCGAGGCCAGGCTCACAACCGTGCTGACCACTCCGGCGACCAGGCCGATCCCGGCCAGCCCCAGCACGTCCACAAGCACAAGGGCACCCAACCACATCGGGTCCGGACACCTGTTACCGCCCTCCCTCCGCGCGAGCGCTCGTGGCGGTGCCGGCCGGGTTCGCGGCGGTCCCGGTCGTGGTGGAGCGTGTGTCGCAGAGCTACACCGGCCGCGCGCTCACGGCCGACGGAACTCGCACGTACGCACGTACCGCGCGGTCAGGACGCGGGAAAGCGCAGCACCCAGCGACGCTGCCAGGGCGTTTCCACGGCCCGTGGGTGATATTCGGCGCGGGTCCAGGCGACGGCCCGGTCGGCGGGCAGGCCCGACAGGATGGCCAGGCACGCGATCACGGTGCCGGTGCGCCCGACTCCCCCACCACAGGCGACCTCGACCCGGCGGCCAGCGCGCGCGTGCGCGTGCAGCGCCCGGATGCGGCCGATCGCGTGCTCCCGGTCGCGGGGCAGGAGGAAGTCGGGCCAGTCGATCCACTCGTGCGGCCACGTGAGGCCGTGGTCATGCCTGTGCCTGAGCCGCCGGCTGCCCAGATAGAGGCCGTGGTCGGGCAGGACGCCCGGTGGCGTGGGATGTCTCAGGCCGCGGCCCCGCACCGGGGTGCCGTCGGGTAGCCGGACGGCACCAGGAAAATCATCGATGGGCATGCCTCATCTTGCCCTTCACCGCGCCGCCCTGGCAGGGGATTTTCCGGCTCATCCGGACGCGAGGTCGAACTCGTCTCGCAGGATGGAGAACAGGAGCTGGTCGTGCCAGCGCCCACCTCGCCACTGAGCACGCCGGACCACGCCTTCGAGCTGGAACCCGATCTTCTCCAGGCACCGCATCTCGGCCTTGTTCTCCGGGTCGGTGGTCGCCTGGATCCGTTCCACCCGCGTGTGCGTGAACAGATAGCGGACGAGTTCCCGCTGGGCCCGGGTCCCGATTCCCCTGCCCCGCCAGTCCGGCAGCAGGCCGACGGCGATCTCCCAGCACAGCGACGTGTCACGGCGGCCCCAGCGCCGCTCCAGCCACTCGACCCGTCCCGCGAGTTCGCCGTTCACCGTGACGGCGAGCATGTTGTCGGCTCCGGCCAGGAGCCCGCGGGTGCGCAGTGCCTCCCGTAGCGCGACGGTCGGAGTGAATCCGAACCACTGGTGCGGAGTCGCGCCGCTCTCGCTCTGGAAGGCCGAGTCGAAGGCGTCCAGGTCGGCTTCGGTGACGGGTCGAAGTGCCAGGTGATCGGGCATTCCTGTCGCTCTTCCTCACGGTCGGTCGAGTGCGGGCGGCCTCGGCCCGCCGGGCCGGGGAGATGTTCACATTGTCCGCTCGGAACGGTGGCCGCGGAGCCGATCATCGCATGCCCCACGCCGGTGATCGCCGGCTGCGCGGCCGCCCGTCCCCGCGTCCGCGCTCAGGCCTGCTCGGTGCGACCGGCGGAGTGATTCGCACGGCGTCGAGCCGGACCGCGTCGTGCTCGTGACGCGCGCCGGCGACGACGACCCCCGCGTGGCGGCCTTTCGCGAGTACGCCGAAGCCCATCTCGAAAGTGACCTCGGCGGGGGCCGCAGGCGCCGGTTCACGCTGTCCAGCCGCGCCCGCGACGCCGGAGAGCGCTCTCCACCTCGTGCTATAAATGGCTGCATGAGCAGCGATCTCCCGCCGGCGTCGGGAGCCCCCACGCTGGAGGACGTGGCCCGCGTGGCGGGAGTGTCCCGGGCGACCGTCTCGCGTGTGATCAACGGTATCCGCAACGTCGCGCCGGAGATCCAGGAGGCGGTGCACCGGGCCATCGCGACGACCGGCTACGTGCCGAACCGGGCCGCCCGATCCCTCGTCACCCGCCGCACGGGAGCGGTCGCGCTGGTCGTGTCGGGCGCGGGCGACGCGGAGGGCGGCGAGCCGTTCGAGTCCCGGGTCTTCGCCGACCCCTTCTTCGGCCGGGTTGCCTCCGGCGTGGTGGGCTACCTGCGGCCCCGGGGCATCCACCCGGTGCTGATGCTGGCGGACTCGGCACAGACCCGCGACGACGTCGTGTCCTTCCTCCGGCAGGGCAGCGCCGACGGCGCCCTGGTCGTCTCGACGCACGGCGAGGACCCGCTGCCGAAGCTGCTGGTGGACGCCGGGCTGCCCGCCGTGCTGTGGGCGCGGCCCGCCCGGCCGATCCCGATCAGCTACGTCGACCTCGCCCACCGGGCCGGCGCGGCGCTGGCGGCCGACCGCCTGGTGGCGCGCGGCTGCCGGCGGGTGGCCACGATCAGCGGCCCCTTCGACGTGCCCGCCGCCCAGGACCGGTTGTCGGGATTCCAGGAGGCCATGGCCGGGCACGGCCACCCGTACGTGCCGGCCGTGGAGGGCGACTTCATGCCGGCGAGCGGAGAGGCCGGCATGCACCGGCTCATCAAGGAGCACCCGGACATCGACGGCGTCTTCGTCGCCAACGACCTGATGGCGCAGGGCGCGCTGCTCGCGCTGCGCGACCTCGGGCGCCGCGTGCCCGAGGACGTCGCGGTCATCGGGTTCGACGACAGCGCCGCAATCGCCTGCCGCCCGCCGCTGACGACCGTGCGCCAGCCGATGGAGGACATGGCCGCCGAGATGGCCCGCCTGCTGCTGGCGCACGTCGCGGACCCGGACTTCCAGGTCACCTCGGTCATCGTGCAGCCGACGCTGGTGGTCCGCGAGTCGGCCTGACGGACCACCGGCGCCCCGTTCGCCTCTCTCAGGCCACCCGCAGCCGCTTGCTCGCTTTGATGATCTCGGCGTAGCGGTGACCGCTCGACTTGATCGTCCGCGCCTGGGTGTCGTAGTCGACGTGCACCAGGCCGAACCGCTTGTCGTACCCGTAGGCCCATTCGAAGTTGTCCAGCAGCGACCACGCGAAGTAGCCCGCCACCGGTGCCCCCTGTTCGATGGCCCGGCCGCAGGCCGCGATGTGGTCCTCCAGGTAGGCCAGGCGCTCCGGGTCGTCGACGGTGCCGTCCGGGCCGACCGTGTCGGGCCAGGCCGACCCGCTCTCGGTGACGTAAAGACGGGGCGCGGCGTACTCCCGGGCGAGGCGCACCAGCAGACGTTCTAGGCCGGCCGCGTCGGCCTCCCAGCCCATGGCCGTGGTCGTCGCCCCCGGCACCTCGACCTGCCGCGCGTACGGCACGGGCCCGTCGGGGTCGGCCGCCACCACCTGCCGGAAGTAGTAGTTGACGCCCAGGTAGTCGAGCGGGGCGGCGATCGTCTCCAGGTCGCCCGGCTTGATCGGCAGGTCGACGCCGTACACCGCGACCATGTCCTCGGGGTAGCCGCGGCCGGTGACCGGGTCGAGCCACCACCGGTTGACGTGCCCGTCGAGGCGCCGCGCGGCGGCGTGGTCCTCCTCGCTGTCGCTCGCCGGGTCGCAGGGGCTGAGGTTGTTGACGATCCCGATCGACGGCGTCAGCCGCGCCGCGGCCCGTACGGCCTGCGCGCCCAGGCCGTGGGCGAGGTGGAGGTGGTAGGACGTGCGGACGGCGGCCTCCAGGTCCTTGACCCCCGGCGCCATCGAGCCCTCCAGGTGCCCATGCCAGGAGCAGCACAGCGGCTCGTTGATCGTCGTCCAGTCGGCGACGCGGTCGCCGAGCCGTCCGGCCACGACGGCGGCGTAGTCGGCGAAGCGCTGGGCGGTGTCGCGCTCGGGCCACCCGCCGCGGTCCTGCAGCGCCTGTGGCAGGTCCCAGTGGTAGAGGGTCACGAACGGCCGGATGCCGGCGTCGAGCAGGGCGTCCACGAGACGGTCGTAGAAGGCCAGCCCGCGTTGGTTGACCTGGCCAGTGCCGTCGGGCACCACGCGCGGCCAGGCCACCGAGAAGCGGTAGGCGTCCAGGCCGAGGCGTTCGAGCAGGCCGACGTCCTCGCGCCACCGGTGGTAGTGGTCGCAGGCCACCTCCCCGGTGTCGCCGCCGTCGATCGCCCCGGGCACCCGGCAGAAGGTGTCCCAGATCGAGGGCAGCCTGCCGTCCTCGAGGGCCGCGCCCTCGATCTGGTAGGCCGAGGTGGCCACGCCCCAGACAAAATCGGTGAAAGCGGTTACATCCGGGGCGTGGCCGCGCTGCGGCTCCATTCGCTGGTTCTCCTTGAATCGATGGTGATTGTGATGGTGGGGGGGATGGTGAGGGGGCCGGTGAGGGGTCACTTCACGGCGCCCGCGGTGAGTCCCTGGACAAGGTAGCGCTGCAGCAGCAGGAACCCGGCCACCACAGGGACGCTGACGACCAGGGAGGCCGCCATGATCTGGTTCCAGTAGACGTCGTTCTCGGTGGCGTACCCCTGGAGGCCGACGGCGAGGGTGCGGCTCGACTCGTCGGTCATGACCGAGGCGAACAGCACCTCTCCCCACGCGGTCATGAACGCGTAGATCGCGACGGCCACGATGCCGGGGGTGGCCGCGGGCAGGACGACCCGCAGCAGGGCCCCGACCGGGCCGCTGCCGTCCACCTGGGCGGCCTCGTCCAGGGCCGTGGGGATCGAGTCGAAATACCCGGCCAGCATCCAGATCGAGAACGGCAACGAGAAGGTCAGATAGGTGATGATCAGCCCGGTGCGGCTGGCGTACAGCTCGACCCCGAGCGCGGTCCCGAGGTTCACGTAGATCATGAACAGCGGGAGCAGGAAGAGGATGCCGGGGAACATCTGCGTCGACAGCACGGTGACCGAGAAGATCCGGCGGCCGGGGAAGCGGAAGCGGCTGATCGCGTACGCCGCGAAGATCGCGATGACGACCGACACCAGCGCGGCCACCGACGCCACGATCAGGCTGTTGGCGAAGTAACGCGCGAGCGGGACCGTCCGCCACATGTCGGCGAACGGCCGCAGCGTGATCGTCGTGGGAATCCAGTGGAAGTCCCCCTGCACGTCCCGCAGCGGCTTGATCGCCGAGGTCAGCATCACGTACAGCGGGGTCAGGGTGAACAGGCCGAGCAGGCCGAGGCCGGCCCACCGCGCCCACGGCAGCCAACGGGGGTCACGCATCGCTCCTCCTCCGGGACGTCGCCACCAGATACGCGGCGGTCACCAGCAGCAGGAACAGCAGGAGCAGCACCGACATGGCCGAGCCCGAGCCGAAGTTCCAGGTGACGAACGAGCTCTGGTAGATGTGGATCGAGATCAGGTCCGCCTCGTGCGGGGCCGACTTGCCGAACAGCACGTACGGCGTGTTGAAGTCGTTGAACGTCCACAGGAACAGCACCAGGACGAGCACCTGGTTGATGGGGCGCAGCATGGGCAGCGTGACCGCGCGCAGCCGCCGGCCCCAGCCCGCGCCGTCGATCGCCGCCGCCTCGTAAAGATCGGTGGGGATGTTCTGCAGCCCGGCCATCAGCACCAGGAAGGCGAACGGCCACGACCGCCACACGCAGACCACGATGATCGACATGAAGCTGTTGGACCCGATCAGCCAGAACGGGCGTTCGCCGAACAGGTGCAGCTGGTCCACGAGCACGTGGTTGACGAGCCCGGAGTCGCGCTGGAGCAGGAAGCTCCAGGTGATCACCCCGGCGTAGACCGGCAGGGCGTACGGCACGAGGAACAGCGCGCGCAGCACGGCCCGGCCCCGGAACGAGCCCTGCATGAGCACGGCACCGCAGATGCCGAGCAGCCACGACAGCCCGACGGTGAGCGCGGTGAACGCGACGGTGACGAGGAACGAGTGCAGCAGCGAGCGGCCGACCGCGCCGTCGAAGTCGACGGCGACGCCGTAGTTGTCCAGCCCGGCGAAGGGCGCGGCCGACCAGTTGCGCAGGAAGAACTGGGTGAGCTTGAGGAAGCTCATCCCGATGCCGATCAGCATCGGCACCAGGTGGACGAGCAGTTCGAGCAGCACGGCCGGAAGGATCAGCAGGTACGGCAGGGCGACGCGGCGCAGCCGCGCGGGGACGCGGTCGGTGATCCCGCGCCGCCGGCCGCCGGGAGGCGGAGGGCCGTCTGAGCGGCCCGCGCCGGACCGGGACGTGGTGGACACGACCGTGGGATCCGGCGCGGGGACCGCCGGATTCATGCGGCCGGGGGATCGCTTGCCCGATGCCGTCCTTGCCGGAGGGGCAGCGGTCAGGGCTTGGCCGTCGCCTGCCCCGGCCATCTCAGCCGGGGACAGCGAGAAGCCGTCCTCTTCAGGGGACGGTGGAGTCACGGACTTCCTCTCGATGTCGAGGGTCTGCGTCGGGGCGCCGGGCGGAGCCTCCGCCCGGCGCCGGGTCATCGGGCCGCTCAGCCGCCCATCTGCTGGTTGGCCTCGGTGAGCTTGGCCTTGACGGCCTCCTCGGTGACCGGTTTGCCGCTCGCGACGTCCGCGAACAGCTGGTTCATCGCGTTGCCCACGAGCGTCTCGAACTGGCTCTCCTGCGCCACCTGCGGCAGCGGCGCGGCCGTGGTCGAGAGGATCTGCTGGAACGTCTTGATCGTCTCGCTCTCGAACGCCGGGTCGTCGTAGGCGTCCGTGACGGTCGGCAGCGAGCCGTACGCCTTGTTGAGGTTCTGCTGGGTCTGCTTCGACGTCATGAACTGGGCGAACTTCAACGCCCCGTCCTTGTTGGCGGCCGTCTTGAACACGGCGAGGTTGATGCCGGCGACCATGGCGTTGACCTGCTTGCCGCCCTGCGACGGGTCGGGCAGCGGGATCGGGGCCAGGCCGTAGTCGTCCTCGGTCCAGCCGGCCTGCTTGAGCTGCGTGGCGATCGACTGCCACATCAGCATGCCGGCCTTGCCGGAGACGAAGTCCTGCACCGCCTCGGTGCCGTTGGCGTACTCTGCGTTGCTGGGGTTGACGATCTTGTGGGCGGCCATCAGGTCGAGGTACTGCTTGATGGCCGCGACCTCCTGGTCGGAGTCGAAGTGCGGCTTGCCGGAGGCGTCGAACAGGTCCGCGCCGTGCTGCCGGCCGAAGATGAAGGCGTGGTGGGCGTTCTCGCTGACGCTGGCGCCCTCCACGGCGAGCCCCCACTTGCCGTCCTTGGTCAGCTTCTTGCCGTCGGCGATCAGCTCGTCCCAGGTGGCCGGCGGTTTGTCGATGCCGGCCTCCTTGAACATCTTCTTGTTGTAGAAGAGGCCGTACGTCATGCCGTAGATCGGAACGGCGGTGGGCGGCTGGCCGGGGGCGCCGGTCGCGGCGAGGCTGGGGCCGAGGAAGCGCTCCTTGCCGCCGAGCGTCTTGAGCAGCGCGTCGTCCCACGGCACGAACGCCCCGGTCGCCTGCAGCGAGGCCGACCAGGTGTTGCCGATGTTGACGACGTCCGGGCCCTTGCCCGACGTGGTCGCGGCGAGGATCCGGTTGAGCAGGTCGGCCCAGGGGACGACCTCGAGGTTCACCTTGATCCCGGTCTCCTTGGTGAACCTGTCCAGCTCGGGCCCCAGCACCTCCTTGTCGTTCTCCAGGCTGGTGCCCTGGTTGGACGCCCAGTAGGTGATCGTCTGGGCCGCGCTCCCACCGGCCGATCCTGCCGTGGACGACGAGTCGTCGGCGCCGCAGGCCGTCGCGGCGAGCACGAGGGCTCCGGCGACGGCGAAGAGATATGGCTTGTGTCTGCGCACGGGTGTTGTCCTCACTCTTGCGGGTGCGACCGCCCACCCGTGAGGGCGGCGGCCTGGGGGGTGAACGGGTGCTGTGACAGCGCGGTCCTGCGACAGCGCGGCCCGGACGGCCCCCGCCGGTGCGGGAGTCGCCCCACGTGACGGGCGCCGGCACGCGAGCGCCGGGCTCTCCTCATCGCCAATGGCTTGGAGAGCGCTCTCCAAGGAGGAGAGTGTCGCGGAAGGCGGAGAGTGTCAAGGGGCGGCCCTCCCGCATGCTGGGCGCAGCCGACCGCCCCGGCCCGGTATCCCCTGAATGAACTGCGGATTTCCGTCGCGTTGAAAGCCGCTCTTGACAGGGCGGTCAGCGGAGACCAGGCTCTGGGAAAGCGCTCTCCCATCCGCTTGCCCGCATTTCCACCGAAGAGAGGTCACCCTTTCCCCACCGCACGCCGGGCACGTCCCCGGCCGAAGCGAGCCGCCGCAGGACGCCGGTCATCAGCAAACCGGTCTCAGCAGGCCGGGCAACAGGGCGCCGCGCGGCAGGTCCGGCAGGCGGCGCACGACCGGGCACGGCAGATGACCGCGCCCGCCGCGCCGGCGTGACCCGGGCGACGGTGTACCGGCGGTTCCCTGACAGGATCCGGCTGCTCGTCGCCGCGATCGGCGCGGGCCTGGACGCGCCGCCTCCGCCGCCGCCGGAGCCGGGCGACATCGAGCAGATGCTCGCCGTATGGGCCCACCACCTGGCCCGGCCCCGGCTACGACAGCTCACCCGCCGGCTGATGACATCGCTCCACGACTATCGGCCCGGAAGACGGCCACCATTGGTACGACGTGGACTTCCCGGACGTCATCGAGATCGCCCGAGCCGGCTGTACTCCGCGCGTCCCGGTCATACCACCGTCGGCGCATCCGTCACCGAGCCCGGCTGGCTCGATTCCGTCCCGCGGGACAGGCTCGCGATCGTGGTCGCCGACGGCCTGCTGAACTTCCTCCCCGAACACGACGTACGGCGGATCCTCAGCCAGATCGTCGAGCGTTTTCCCAGCGGCGAGATCTGCTTCAACATCACCTCCCCCGTGGTGCGGAAGCAGCGTGAGAAACGGCCCATACCGCTTTTCACGAAGTTCGGGATCGCCGAACAATGGTTTCCCGACGACCCGCGCCACGTCGAAGGATTCCACCGCCGGCTTCGCCTCGCGGAGACCGGCAGCCCAGGTGACGCTTCCCACCGCTGCGCTCGCCCGGCGCGGCCCCGCCGGCACGCTGGACACCGGTAACGCGGGAGTTCCGATGACCGAGGCCGCCGAAACCCCCGATCGCGCGCGGGTTACGATCAAGGTGGAGTACGGATCGAGGAGAGCGGCGATGGCGCGAGGGATCTGGACGTGAGGGCCGCCCGGCTGCACAAGGTGGGCGACATCCGACTGTCCGACGAGCCGCCGCCCGTTCCCGGGCCCGGCGAGAGCCTGGTGCGCGTCACCGCCGTCGGCCTGTGCGGCTCCGATCTGCACTGGTACTCCGAAGGCGGCATCGGCGACGCGGTGCTGGACGATCCACTCGTCGTGGGACACGAGATCGCCGGAGTGATCGAGGGTGGGCCACGGCACGGCACGCGGGTGGCGGTCGACCCCGCCATCCCCTGCGGCCGGTGCGGGGTGTGCGCGACGGGGTACGCCAACCTGTGCCCGGACGTCCGCTTCGCCGGGCACGGCACGCTCGACGGCGGCCTGCGCGAGTATCTCGCCTGGCCCGACGACCTGCTGCACCCGCTGCCCGACGCGCTCTCCGACAGCGACGGGGCCATGCTCGAACCGCTCGGTGTGGCGCTCCACACCGTGGACCTGGGACATCTGGGGCTCGGGGCGCCCGTCGCCGTCGTCGGCTGCGGGCCGATCGGGCTGCTGGTGGTCCAGCTCGCCCGGCTCGCGGGCGCCTCCACAGTGGTCGCCGTCGATCCCCTGCCGCACCGCCGCGCCGCCGCCCTGCGGCTCGGCGCCGACCACGCCCTGTCCCCCGAGGAGGCGGGACCGGCCGCGTGGACCGGGATCGACGGGCTGGACGGCCTCGGCGTACGGGTGGCCTTCGAGGTGGCGGGCGACGACGACGCCGTGCGCCTCGCCATGACCGCGGTCCGGCCCGGTGGGCGGGTCGTACTGGCCGGCATCCCCGACGAGGACCGCACGTCGTTTCCCGCGTCGCTGGCCCGGCGCAAGGGCCTCACGCTCGCGCTGGTCCGGCGGATGAACCTCACCTATCCCCGGGCGATCCGCCTCGTCGAGAACGGATCGGTGGACGTGTCGTCGCTGGTCACCGAGCGTTTCCCGCTCACGGCCACGGCGGACGCCTTCGCCGCCGCCGTATCCCGGCGCGGCCTCAAGGTCGTGGTGGAACCGCACGGCTGAAGGGCGCTGCGCCCGGTTGCGGCCGGCGTCCGGTCACCACCGGCTGATGAGCGGCGTGTCCGGCCCGTGCTGCCGCCAGGCGTCGCCGACGCGGACGAGGCGGGTCGGGGTGGCGATGCCGCGCACGGTTGCGATCTTGCCGCCTGTGATGTCGAACGTCACGGCACCGATGACCTGGTCGCCGATCACGAAGAGGATGGCGGGGGCGTTATTGACGAGCGCGTAGTGGATGGCGGGCGTGCCGCCGGCGAACCGCCGCTTCGCGGGTGTGGGTTTGAAGCCGGCCCGTACGACGGCGGCGATGCGTTGCGGAGTGTCGTACCACAGCGGCTTCTCGGCCAGGCCTGCGCCGTCGGAGATCGCGGTCGCGTCGTCGGTGAGCAGCGCCACCAGCCGTTCGGTGCGGCGCGAGGAGGCGGCGGCGAGGAACTCCTCGACGACCCTGCGGGCGGATGCCGGGTCGACTTCGCCGTCGCGTGCGTGGCCGGCTGTGCGGCCGTGTCTGCGACGGTGGCAGCAGGGCGGGAGCGCAGGCCGCCGGCTAGGCACAGCACCATACCGAGCGTGAGCCAGGTCACCAGGACGGGGCAGAGTGGGTGATGCCGTGGCTGTCGAAGAAGGCGGTGGAGCGCAGCAGCCGGCCACCGGCCTTGGGCCGTGGCGGTTGGCCGAGGGTGCCGGACCAGCCGGGCAGCATCTCGGGTGCCGTTGCGGTGCCCGACAGGGCGCTGCCTATGAGCAATCATGGTGGCGGCGCCGAGGCCGGCGTACCCGATCAGAGAGGGGAGTTCATCGCCGGCTGAGCGGGGTTACGGACCCGACGCGCGTCGGCTTTTCCGGATCGCCGACGTAGTGGATGCCGCTGATGCGGGCCTTCTCGACACGACCGGCCTTCTCGGCGGTCGCATCCGGCGCGGCGGCCAGGTGGCACTTGCGCTTGGGCATGCCGAAGGTCGGGTGCGAGGTGGCCCACAGCGACATCTTGATGATGCCCGCCGGACCCGCGCGGCCTTCCTGCCGCCCACATACTTGGGCTTCGCATGCCCTTCGTCGTCGACCATCTGCAGGATCCCGTCCTGCCGCCCGAGACTGATGTGGTTGTACGTGTAGACGAGCCTGGTGTTCGCGATCTTCCGGCCGGTCAGGCGTCCCACGATCGCCTCGACAGCCTGCCGGCCGGTGTAGCCGGCCGAAGCGCAGGACATCGGCAGCGGCCGGCCGCTGTCGCCGATGGCGTAGGCGCTGTCACCGATGGCGTAGACGTTCGGGTGCGAGACCGACCGCATGGTTCGATCGACGACGATCTGACCGGTCCCGGTGACCTCCAGCCCGCCGGCGGCGGCGATGGGGGTGACCGCGAACCCGGCCGTCCACACGGTCGCGCCGGACGCCAGGGCGGTGCCGTCGGCGCACGGCACCCGCGTCGCTTCGACGGCTTCGACGCTGGTGTGCTCCAGGACAGTGATGCCCAGCCGGTCGCAGGCCTGGCGCAGGTGGCTGCGCGCCCCGGCGGAGAGCCGGGCGCCCAGCTCGCCGCGGGCGACCAGCGCCACCGACAGGCCGGGCCGGGATTCGGCGATCTCGGTGGCGGTCTCGATTCCGGTCAACCCGTCGCCGACGACCACCACACGCCCGCCTTCGCCCCGCCCGTCCAGGCTGTCCAGGCGCTCGCGCAGGCGCAGCGCCGAGGGCCTGGCGGCGATGTCGAAGGCGTGCTCGGCCGCGCCGGGGACGGCGCGGCCGGCGCCGTGGCTGCCGAGCGCGTACACTCGACAGGAACCGCATGTGGCATGGGCCACAGATCGGCAGGAGTGTCGCCCGACGGTGCTCGCGGCGCCACACCCGGTCGAATTGACAGTCATACCAATATGGGCGCGACGACACTCGTCAAGATTCTCGCGAAATACCGGTGCGGCCGGCGCGAGACCGGGTATGTTCTGAGCATCGCGCAAGCGAACACAGGCTTCACCGGGGCACTCGCCCCCGAGGGCGCGGTCTTTATGGGCCGCGCCCTCTTTATTTCCCCGATGTCCTGCACACCCCCCGAGGTTGCGTCAGCATGCATGCGATTCCCGCCGGTCGTGACCCCCGGTCCTCCTACTCCCGGCATGTCACCACCCGGCTGCTCGATTTCACCCGGCAGGGAGCCCCCTGGCCGATTCGCTTGTGGGATGTCGGCTCGTTCCTGGCGCTCGAGGAGTTGTACGAGGCCGGGGTCTGGGTCGATCGGCGGGTGCTGTCGCAGCCGGCGGTGGACTGGCAGCGCCATGCACTGGAACGCCTGCTCGGTGACGATCCCGCCCTGGGCACCTCGGCCTACCGCCGCGAGCTGCGCGAGGTTCTGCAGACGACCCTCACCCTGGCCAGCGACGGCCGCCGCAAGCTGCGCCATCTCATCGACATCGGACGGCCCGGCTACCTCGACCGCTGGTCGTCCTGTGCGGCCGCGCAGGAGCCACCCCGGGCCGAACGCGTGGCCCGGGCCGTCGCCGCCCACCTACTCGACAGCGGGCACAGCCTGGCCGGTGTGCAGCGGTGGCTGCGCAGCGGCCACCTGAATCTGTCGGCGACGGACCTGATCGCCGAGGCGTCCGCCCTGCTGGCCCGGCCGCCGCGCCAGTGGCGGGTCGTCGTCCCCTTTCGCTCGCTCAGCCGTCACGAGGAACTGGCCGGTTGGCTGCCCAACTGGCTGACGGCCGAGCAGACGCGGCCCCTGATGGCGGGCGCGAGCGCGGAGCGGCACCGGGAGGTGGTCGGCGGACTGAGTTACTCGGTCGAGGCCAGGGACGCCGAGCGCGCCGTGGAGATCGTCTCCGACCTGGTCGAGCGGCTCCAGGCGCGGGCGCGCTTCACGGCCGCGGGGGCGGTCGTCCCGCTGGGCGAGGCGTACATCGGAGGCGAGGACCGCTCGTTTCCCCTCCTGCTGCCTCCGCGCGGCGCGCAGGTGCTCTCGCTGGCCGCCGAGCGGCAGCTGTACGTGGTCGGCCAGGACGTGCAGCGGTTCGGCGAGCAGGCCAGGAGCACGGTGGACGAGGCCCTGGAGATCGCCTCCGCGCTCAACCAGGGACCGCTGGCGCCCGCCATCGCGGGAGGCTGGGCGGCTCTCGAGTCCCTGCTGACCGAGGCCAGGGATCCCGACGAGCGGGAGAAGGTCGTGGCCGCCTCCCGCGCCGCCGCGCTCGTCGCCTGTTCCTGGCCGCGTGCCGAGCTGACCGCGCTCTCCTATCGGGTACGCGAGGTGCCCGGCGACGCCCTCCCGGACAAGTTGTCGGCCTGCGCGTCCAACCGGGAACGTTCCACACTGATCGCCGCGGAACTGGAGTGCCGGGACGGGCTTCCGCTCGTCCGGTCCTGGCGGACCGGCAGTGACGTGGCGTCGGTGTTCCGGATGAAGGCGCTGCTCGCCGACCGCCGGCGCGTGCTGGAGCGGGTGCGCGGTTACCTGGAGGTGTCGCTGCGGCGGCTGTATCGGTGCCGCAACATCGTGCTCCACGGCGGTTCCACCGGGGGCGTCGCCCTTCCCGCCACCCTGCGGGTCACGGCGCCGCTGGTCGGCGCCGCCCTCGACCGGATCGCGCACTCCCATCTGGTGGCCGAGGTCCCTCCGCTCGCGCTCGCGTCGAGGGCGGAGACCGCGCTGCGCATGGTGGACGACGACCTCGGGCCCGGCCTGTGCGATCTCATCGACTGAGGAACTCGTCGTATCCGAGCTTGGCGACCAGGGCGGCCACCACGCACAGCAGGACGACGCGGACGAACCCCGCGCCCCGGTTGAGCGCCATCCGCGCGCCGATCTGCGCTCCGGCGATGTTGCAGGCGGCCATGGCCAGGCCGAGCGCCCACACCACATGGCCCTGCGCGGCGAAGACGACGAGCGCCCCGAGGTTGGTGCCGGTGTTGACGACCTTCGCCGTGGCCGAGGCGTGGACGAAGTCCATCCCGAGGATCGAGGTGAACGCGATGAGCAGGAACGTGCCGGTGCCCGGCCCCACGATGCCGTCGTAGTAGGCGATACCGACACCCGCCACCGCGACTCCCGTCACCACCCGCACAGGCGTACGCAGGTGCGGGTGGGGCAGGCGGCCGAACCCCGGCCGCAGGGTCACGAACGCTCCCACGCCCAGCAGCACGACCATCACCAGCGGCTTCAGCACGCCCGCGTCGAGCAGGGCCGCCGAGGCGGCGCCCAGGCCGGCGAAGGCGACCGCCAGCGCCGCGGCCGGTACGGCCACCGCCCGGTCGAGCTTGGTCTTCCTCGCGTAGGTGACGGCGGCCGACCCCGTCCCGAAGATCGCGGCGGACTTGTTCGTCGCCAGCGCCTGAACCGGCGTGAGACCGGCCAGGAGCAGCACCGGAAGCTGCAGCAGCCCTCCCCCTCCGACGACGGCGTCCACCCACCCGGCGGCCACGGCGGCGAGGAGCAGGAGCACGACCTGTCCGGCACCCATGTGGCTCGGTTCCCCCTTTGCGCCCGTTTGACCACGGCTCGACGAGCGAGCCTAGCGGGCGGCGGGCAGCCCGGCGTTGGCCAGGATCTCCTCCCGGGGCAACGTCGTGCTCTCGGCGGCGGTCAGGCCCGAGGCGGCGAGGTGGGCGTCGACGATCCGCAGCCCGACCGGGTAGCCCGCGTGGTCGGGCAGGCCGACGGGCGGCTGCCCCATGAGCTCCGCCGTGGCGTCCCCGTGCACGTACGCCGCGAAGTTGTGCATGCCGGTCAGGTCCAGGGCCCCGGCGATCGTGGCGTACGCCGCGTCGAGTACGGGCCCGCCCAGTGAGGTGCTCCACGGCCCGAGTCCCTCCGGCCCGTGCAGTTCGCGTACGAACGCCTCGGCGAGCCCTTCGGAGACGACCTGCTCGCCGAGGGTGACGGTCGCGGGGTCCCAGACGACGTTCGAGTATCGGATGTTGTGGTTGAGCTCGTGGACGGCGCAGTGCCCGAGACGGCCGAGGTTCTCCTCCGTCGGCCAGACGAGGAGGTAGACCAGGCCCTTCCCGCTCATGCCGAGGTAGCCGTGGTTGCGCCGCACCAGGTGCTCCGCGTCCGGGTCGCCGAGGACGATGTAGACCTGCAGGGTCTCGGGGTGCCGGATGCCGGGCACGGCCTCGCGCTGGTGCCTCCACGCCGCGGTGAGCGCCTCGCGGACCTGCTCCCACACCCCCGCGTCGCGCATCCTCCGCAACGCGGGCAGGTAGCGCTCGTCGTCCCGGTCGACGCGGAAACCGGAGCCCTTGTGGTGCATGCCGACGACGTCGGCCACGGGCATCCAGGGCACGGCGTCCCACATCGGGCGGAGCATGGCGGTGAGCGCCGCGGGCCGTTCCGCGAGGGGGGCGGCGAGCAGATCGGCCATCTCCCTGGCCGTGTCGTGAACGATGATCTCCATGCCGACGACGCTAGGAGCTCACGCTACGTGAGGCTCAAGGGCTTTTCCCCCGCGCGGGGGAGGCGGGTCCCGCCCGATGGGGAGGCCCGGCGAGGGCGCGACCGCGAGCCTGGAGCCATGGAAACGGCAGACCTTCACCGGAAGTCCCCGCCCAGGCGCACCGGCACGCTCGCCACCGCCGCCGCGGCGGTGGCCGGTCTCGCGCTGGCCGGCGCCGGGGCGAGCGGGATCGCCTTCGACATCGTAGGCGGGATCATGGCGGCGATCGGGGCGGTCACCGGGGAGAGCGGCGTCGTCGACCTGGGCTTCGACTGGCCGATGGCCGCCGCCCGCGCCGCCGCGCTCGGCGCGGGCACGGCGCTCCTCGTGACCGCCGTACGGCGTCGCCGCCGCGCGCGCGGCGCCTGCGCACGCTGCGGCCGGTCCGAAGGACCCGGCGATGTTCAGGACGAAGGCCGCGACGACGCGGGCCACACCTCTCCCGCCGGCGGGGGCCGGGGGACGTGGCAGGCCCGGGGATCGTGGCGGAGGCTGAGCGTCCGCGCCGGATACCTGACCGTGGTGCTCGCGGCGGGGTACGGCGCGCTGAAGGTGCAGTGGGGCCTCGGGGGCACGCTCGGCCTCTCCGATCCCCGGGCGTTCGGGGACGTGCACCTGTGGACGCCGGGGCTGGGCGACACCGGGGTGCTCGCGCTGATCGGCATGGCGCTCGGGCTCGGTTTCGCCCGGACCTGGCGGCCGCCGCTGCGCATGCCGCGGTGGATGCCCCTGACCGCCGCCTTCGTGGGGAGCGTGATGCTGGTCCCGGTCGGAGTCCTCGGCACGGGGCTGCGCGTCGCGGTCGCCCTCGGCCTCGCGAAGCCGTCCCTGGAGGGCGTCTCTCCCTGGGTGTTCGACGTCATCTATCCCTGGTTCCTCACCTGGGGGCTGGCGATGGGGACGGCGGCCGTCGGCTACCACCACCGCACGCGTGGCGTCTGCCGCTCCTGCGGCCGGGGGCGTCCCGCCTTCGTACGGCACGCCCGGATGGAGGGGCCGCCGGCACGGGAGGGGGCGGCGGCGACGACACTGTGACCAGAGGGACGAGCGGTGAGGAGCGAATGTGACGTCGTGGAGCGACCACGCGATCTGGTGGCATGTGTACCCTCTGGGCTTCACCGGCGCCCCGCTCACGGCGCCGCCCGAGGGCGCGCCGGTCCGGCACCGGCTGCGGCGTCTGGAGAGCTGGCTCGACTACGCCGTGAACCTCGGCTGTTCGGGTCTCCAGCTCGGCCCGATCTTCGCGTCCGAGACGCACGGGTACGACACGGTGGACCACTTCCGCGTCGATCCCCGGCTCGGGGACGACGACGACTTCGACCACCTGGTGGCGCAGGCACGGCGGCGCGGGCTCCGGCTGCTGCTCGACGGGGTGTTCAACCACGTGGGCAGGGGGTTCCCGGTCTTCGCCCGGGCGCTCGCGGAAGGGCCGGACTCCCCCGCCGCCCGCTGGTTCCGCCCGGGTGAGGGCGCCGGCGGCTTCGCCGTGTTCGAGGGCCACGACCACCTGGTCGCGCTGAACCACGCGGAGCCCGCCGTCCTCGACCACGTCGTACGGGTGATGAGCCACTGGCTCGGTCGCGGCGCGTCCGGCTGGCGGCTCGACGCGGCGTACGCGGTGCCGCGCGCCTTCTGGCGGGAGGCCGTCACCCGGGTGCGGCGGGAGCATCCGGACGCCTGGTTCGTGGGCGAGGTGATCCACGGCGACTACGCGGCGTACGTGGCCGAGGGTGGGCTCGACTCGGTGACGCAGTACGAGCTGTGGAAGGCCGTTTGGAGCTCGCTCAACGACGGCAACTTCTTCGAACTCGCCTGGGCCCTCGACCGGCACGACCGGCTGCTGGAGGTGTTCGCGCCGATGACGTTCGTCGGCAACCACGACGTGACACGCCTGGCCAGCAGGCTCGCCGATGCGCGGCATCTGGGGCACGCGCTGGCCGTCCTGATGACCGTGGGCGGGGTGCCGAGCGTCTACTACGGAGACGAGCAGGCCTTCCTCGGGGTCAAGGAGGAACGCGCCGGGGGCGACGACGCGATCCGGCCCGCCTTCCCTGACGGCCCGGGCGACCTGGCGCCGCACGGCATGCCCGTCTACCGGCTCCACCAGCGGCTGATCGGGCTGCGCCGCCGGCACCCCTGGCTGGTCCGGGCCCGTACGAAGGCCGAGCACGTCGCCAACAGGGCCCTCGCGCTGCGCAGCGAGGGGCCGAAGGGAGAAGTGGTCACGCTGCTCAACATCGGCGACGACGACTACCGCTTCCCCCTGGACGTCTCCCGGCTGACCGTCGCGGACGGCGGCCCGGGAGACTCCTGGATGAACGGCCCGGACGCGGATCCCGCTCTCGTGCCCGCGCACGGGTGGCGGGTGCTCGTCCACAGGCCGTGACCGAACGGCACGGCGGTCGCCGGGAATGCGGGAGCATCGGAACGTGAACCGCGTCCTCGCCCCGCTGCTCGACAGGGTCACCTACCGCAGGTGGGCCTGCCTGATCATCGGCGGGGCGCTGCTCATGCCCTACATGATGGCCGGAGAGGTCGCGACGGCGCTGTGGCGTCCGACGCCGGACGTCGGCGATCCGCTGCTGTCGGTGCAGCCGTTGATCTTCATCGGAGTGCTCCCGGTGGTGGCCGTGTCGGGACTGTTCCTGCCGGTCCGGGCCTTCGAGGTCGCCGCCGCCCGCACGTTGCTGGGCGCGGCGGTCGAGACCCCGCCGTCGTCCGTACGGCGGACATGGTCCGAACGGCGCCGGACCGCGGCGTGGTTCACCCTGCATCTGGCCATCGGCGGCGTGGCGAGCGGGGTGACCCTGGCCATGGTGCCGTTCGCGGTCTGGCTGGCGCTCCTCCCGCTGTCCGGTGACCATCTGGGGCTGGTGGACCGCGGGCTCCGCGGCGGCTGGGCGACGGCGTGGGGTCCGCCGGCCGGGCTGGCCGTGCTCGTCTGCCTGCTCTTCCTCGCGATCGGCGCCGGGGCGCTGCTCGCCCGCCTGGCCCCCGCGTTCCTCGGGCCGTCCGCGGCCGACCGGCTCGCCCTGGCCCGGCAGGCGGCCCACCGGCTGGCGGTGCGCAACCGGCTCGCGAGGGAATTGCACGACTCGGTCGGCCACGCGCTCAGCGTGGTGACCGTGCAGGCCGCCGCGGCGGGCCGGGTGCTCGACCGGGATCCCGCCGCCGCCCGGGCCGCGCTGGAGGCGATCGAGACCTCCGCCCGGAGCGCGCTGGACGAGCTCGACCATGTCATCGGCGTGCTGCGGGAGGGCGCGGGGCGGGCCTCGCCGGAACCGTCCCTCCGCGACCTTCCCGCACTGCTCGACACCGCCGGCCCTGGGGACAGGCCGGTCACCCGGCGGCTGGGCGACCTGTCCGCCGTGCCTCCCGTGATCTCCCGGGAGGCCTACCGCGTCGTGCAGGAGGCGTTGACCAACGCGATCCGGCACGGCACGGGCCCGATCGAGGTGGCGGCCGGCGTGCGTGGCCGCGTCCTGGAGGTGTGCGTGCGCAACGAGGTCCGTGCGACTCACCGGCGAGGCCCCACCGGACCACGCCGGCGCGGCGGCGGTGGCGGCATGACGGGCAGGGCCGGGCACGGGCTCGACGGCATCCGGGAGCGGGTGACGCTGCTCGGCGGCCGGATGGAGGCGGGAGGCGACGGCGAGGCATGGCGGGTCGAGGTCCGCGTCCCGCTTCCGGGCGCGGACGCCGCCCTGCACCCGGGCACGCGTGCCGAGAGCGCGGGCGAAGGCACGGACGGGGACTCCGGCGAGGGGCGGACGGGGACATGAGCGAGCGAAGCGCGCGAATCAGTGGACAGCGAATCAGTAGACAGCGAATCAGTGGACACTGTGCGATTCGTGCGGTGTCGACCTGCGCGCCTCCGGCACGACGCGACCCCGAGCCGCCAGGCGAGGGGGTGGCATGAGCACGGGCATCGGGGTGCTGCTGGCCGACGACGAGGACCTGATCCGCACCGGCCTGCGGATCATCATCGAGTCCGAGCCCGGCCTGAGCGTCGTGGGCGAGGCGGCCGACGGCGCGGCGGCGGTGTCGCTGGCCCGCTCGCTCCGGCCCGACGTCATCCTGATGGACGTACGTATGCCGGCGGTCGACGGCATCCAGGCGACGCGCGCCCTCGCGGCCGCCGAGGGCTCGCCCAAGGTGCTCGTGGTGACGACGTTCGAGAACGACGACTACGTCTACGAGGCGCTGCGGGCCGGCGCGAGCGGGTTCCTGCTCAAGCGGGCGAGGGCCGACGAGCTCGTCCAGGCGATCCGGGTGGTCGCGGCGGGCGAGTCGCTGCTGTTCCCCGCCGCCATCCGGTCGCTGGTCGCGGCCCGCGGCGCCGCCCGCGCCGTCCCCGGCATCGGCCGGCTGACCGCGCGTGAGGGGGACGTGCTGCGGCTGATGGCGCGCGGCCTGTCGAACGCGGAGATCGCCGCGGAACTCGTCGTCGGCGCGGAGACCGTCAAGACCCACGTGGGGAACGTCCTGTCCAAACTGGGCGCCCGCGACCGCACGCAGGCGGTGGTCGCCGCCTACGAGTCGGGCTTCGTCTCGCCCGCCGGGCCCTGACCGCGGAGGATGGCTCCAGCGCCACGACCTGCCCGCCGGTCATGGCCGAACGTTCGAGGGTTCGCGGAACCGCTCGGCCATCGCCGCGTAGCCGTCGCCGCCGTGGCCCCCTGCCGTGGCCCTCTGCCGCGGCCCGGTCGGCCAAGGCCTTGATGAATCTCGGGAGTTCGGCGTCGACGCCGACCCGCGTCACGTGCCGGCCAGACGCCACAGTGAGGTGATCTCCGCGGCTCGGGCCGCGTGGAGGAGATCGGCGCCGTCCGTCGCCCGTGGGCGCCGCGGCCTGGTGTCGATCTTGTCCACCACGCGCAGGCCGGCCGCCTCGACCAGGGCCGGCAGATGGCCGCGTGGCCTGAGCCCGAGGTGCTCGGCCAGGTCCGACAGGATGAGCCAGCCTTCGCCGCCCGGTCGCAGGCGGGCGGCGAGCCCGTTCAGGAAGCCGTGGAGCATGCCGCTGTCCGGATCGTAGACGCCTTGTTCCAGGGCCGAGGTCGGCCGGGCGGGAATCCAGGGAGGGTTGCAGACGACGAGATCCGCGCGCCCCTCCGGGAAGAGACAGGGACCGGTCACGTCGACGCGGGCGGCGAGGCCCAGCCGGCGGACGTTGTCACGGGCGCAAACCAGCGCACGCGGGTTGACGTCGGTGGCGACGACGTGATCGAACCCCCGGTGAGCCAGCACGGCGGCCAGCACTCCGGTCCCCGTGCCGAGGTCGAACGCGGTGCGGCGGGCGCGGCCGAGCGGCGTCCGGGCGACCAGGTCGACGTACTCCCCCCTGACCGGGGAGAAGACGCCGTAGTGGGGATGGACGCGAGCGCCGAGGGCAGGTATCTCCACGCCCTTGAGACGCCACTGGTGCGCCCCGATCACGCCCAGCAGTTCCGTGAGGGAGACCGCCGTCGGCTCGTGAGGCGGGCCGTACGCCTCGGCGCACGCCCGCCGTACGTCCGGAGCCCTGCGCAGGTCCAGGGCATGGGTGTCGTCCAGCACCACGACCAGGCTGCCCAGGACGCGGGCGCGTTCGCCGCGGGCCCGGCGGTGAAGGTGGAAGGCCGCACGGGCGTCGTCTCCCGAAGGCAGAGGTTTCCGGCCGATGCGGCGGCTCATCGCCCGCAGGAGCTGACGCGCGTTGTGGTAGTCGCCTCTCCACAGCAGCGCCGTCCCCTCACAGGCGAGCCGGTAGGCGGTGCCGGCCTTCATGCGGTCGTCCGCGACGACGATCCGCCCCGGCGGCGGGGCGGCGCTCTCGGAATGCCAGCGGGCGGATCGGGCGATGCGGGCTTCGGTCCAGTGGATCGTGGACACGACGTACTCCTCGTGATCGACGTGTGCGTGGGCACGAAGAGCACTTCGACGAGGAGCACGGCGGACTCGCCCGTGCTGCCGCACAGGCGCGGGTGACCGAGCAGGAAGGGTTACCGCTCCCGCGTCGAAGCGCGAGAGGAGGCGTCGCCGAGAACCATTCCGAGCGTCACGATCAGCCCTTTCCGAAAGACGCACACGAGATTCGCACACCGCACTGCGACAGGCAAACACGGACCGGTGAGGAGCGGTGGGGGCTGCGCGGCGCCGACAAATCTTGCGCGACTTTTTGGTTGATCGTCACGCCTGCCCGGGGTGGGGGCACTTTGGCAGCGTGAGGACCGGAATCGGCCGGCGCGATACGCACACCGCCGTACAGGACGAGTCGGGTGCGGTCATCGCGGAACGAAGGGGGCGTCGATGGGAGACGGGATCAGGGCGCATGTGTCGGTCACCGGGTTGGGCGCCACCACTCCGCTGGGCGGAGACGTGGCCACCACCTGGGCGGGCCTGCTCGAAGGACGGTCCGGCATCCGCCTGATCGAGGAGGACTGGGCCGAGCGCCTGCCCGTACGGATCGCCGGCAGACTGCCGGTGGACCCCGCCGCGGTGCTGGGCCGGGTGGCGGCACGGCGGCTCGACCGCTGCCAGCAGGCGGCAGTGGTCGCCGCGCGGGAGGCGTGGGCGGACGCGGGGGCGCCCGGCGTCGAGCCCGAGCGCCTCGCCGTGGTGATCGGCACGGGCGTCGGCGGCGTCCTGACGACGCTCAGCCAGAACGAGATCCTCGAAAGGTCCGGGCCGCGCAGGGTCTCGCCCTACACGGTGCCCATGCTGATGCCCAACGGGCCGGCGGCGGTGGTCAGCATCGAGCTGGGCGCGCTGGGCGGCGCCCACACGCCGGTGAGCGCGTGCGCCACCGGCGCCGAGGCGATCGCGATGGGGCTGGACCTCATCAGGCTCGGGCGCGCCGACGTGGTCGTCGCCGGAGGGTCGGAGGCGTGCGTGCATCCGCTGACCCTGGCCGGGTTCGCCCAGGCCAAGGCCGTCTCCACGCGCAACGACGCACCGCGGGAGGCGTCGCGGCCCTTCGACGTGGGGCGCGACGGCTTCGTGCTGGGCGAGGGGGCCGCGCTGGTGGTGCTGGAACGCGAGGGGTTCGCCGCCGCCCGCGGCGCGCGGGTGCACGCCACCCTCGCCGGCGCCGGCGTCACCTCCGACGCCCACCACATCACCGCCCCCGACGCGGCCGGACAGGCGCGGGCGATGCGGCTCGCCCTGGCCGACGCCGGTCTGGACGCGCTCGACGTGGGGCACGTGAACGCCCACGCCACCTCGACCCCGCCGGGCGACCTGACCGAGAACGCGTCGATCGCCGAGGCGATCGGGACGCATCCCGCGGTCACCGCGATCAAGTCGATGACCGGCCACCTGTGCGGGGCGGCCGGGTCGCTGGGCGCGATCGCGACCGTCCTCGCCCTGCGCGACGGGGTGATCCCCGCGATCCGCAACCTGGACGACCTCGACCCGGAGGTCAAGCTCGACGTCGTCACCGGAGCGCCGCGCCGGGGGCGGTGGACGGCCGGGCTGGTGAACTCCTTCGGCTTCGGTGGCCACAACGCGTCCCTGGTGTTCACCGCCGCCTGAGCCGCGCGTCAGATGGGGCCGCGGCCGTCGAACAGGTCGTCCGGCCAGGGGCTCTGGCTGCCGTCGCCGCTGCCGGACGGGCCGGGGGTGGGCTGCTGCGGCTCGGGCGAGGCGGGCTCGGGCGGAGGGGTGGGCACGAACTGTGTGTTCGGCAGCGGCCGGGGCGGCTCCGGCTCGTCCTCGCCGCGGAACAGCAGCATCCAGGTGACCAGCGCGAGCACGAGCACGAGCGTGGCCAGCAGCGCCGAGGCGAGCACGACCGAGCGCCGGGTGGCCACCGGCGGCGGGGGCGGCGCGGGCGGGGCGGGCAGCGCGGGGGTGCGGTCGCCCAGCCAGTAGTGCGCGAAGTCGGGCCCCTGCCGCCGCCCGATCAGCGTGCCGGACACGGTGACCGGGTCGAGGAACCGCTCGGCCCCCGGGCCGTTCGGCACGTACGGCACGGCCACCCAGGGCGCGGGCCCGTCCTGCATCGCCAGGACGGGAGGCGCGTCGGGGGACACCCTGCCGCGCACGCGGTCCACCAGGGAGGCGCCCCACCCGCGTACGCCGGTCCTTCCCTGCGCGTCCTTGATCGCGGTGACGAACCGGTCCCGCGCGGCGGCGTCGAGGGCGGCGCCACTGGACAGGACGGCCACCGACACCACCCGTCCGTCGGGCGCCTGGCCCAGATAGACGAGCCCCGCCGGGGCCGTCTGCAGCCGCGCCTGCAGCGCGAACGGCCCCACGTGGGGCGGGTCGCCGTACTGCAGCGGAGTGACCATCCCCCACATCAAAACACACGCCCACATCCGGAACACACGGGCGCGGCAGGGGGTGTGGCACGCGCCGGGACGGGCAAATGGGAGAGAAATGGATTCTCCAGCCGAGTCACGATTGAATAACGAGCATGACCGTTGCCGATGAACGCAGTGACCCGGAGCCCGGCGAGGGCGTGACGGAGCAGGAGGAGGACGAGGCCCGGCTGGACGCCCTGCGGGAGGCGCTGGCCGAGGTCCGGCGCGTGATCGTCGGACAGGAGCACATGGTCGAGCGGCTGCTGGTGGCGCTGCTCGCCCGGGGACACTGCCTGCTCGAAGGCGTCCCGGGGGTCGCCAAGACGCTGGCCGCCTCGACACTGGCCACCGTCGTGGGCGGCACGTTCGCCCGCATCCAGTTCACCCCCGACCTGGTGCCCAGCGACATCGTCGGCACCCGCGTCTACCACCCGGGCTCCGAGCGGTTCGACGTCGAGCTCGGGCCGGTGTTCGTCAACTTCCTGCTCGCCGACGAGATCAACCGCGCTCCGGCGAAGGTCCAGTCGGCCCTGCTGGAGGTGATGGCCGAGCGGCAGGTGACGCTCGCGGGGCGCACCCACCCGCTGCCCCGGCCGTTCGTCGTGCTGGCCACCCAGAACCCGATCGAGTCGGAGGGCGTCTACCCGCTGCCCGAGGTGCAGCGCGACCGGTTCCTGTTCAAGGTGCGGGTGTCCCACCCGAGCGCGCACGAGGAGCTGGAGATCCTGCAGCGGATGAGCGTGCGCCCGCCCGTGCCCAGGCCGGTGCTCGACCCGGCCACGCTGGTGCGGCTGCAGGACATGGCCGAGGAGGTCTCGGTCCACCAGCTCGTGGCCGACTACGTCGTACGGCTGGTCATGGCCACGCGCGCCCCGGCCGACTACGGCCTGGCCGACCTGCAGGACACGATCGAGATCGGGGTGAGCCCCCGGGCGACGCTGGGCCTGATCGCCGCCGGCCGGGCCCTGGCCCTGCTGCGCGGGCGCGACTACCTGCTGCCCGACGACGTCCGCGACGTGGCCGTCGACGTCATGTCGCACCGGCTGATGCTCACCTTCGACGCGCTGGCCGACGAGGTGGACCCCGACGACGTCGTACGCCGGGTCCTGCAGGCGGTGCCGCCGCCGCTCGTCGTGTGGAACCAGGGCATGCGATGAGCGGGGCCAACCCCGACCAGGCGCTGCGGCGGCTGGAGCTGACGGTGGTGCGGCGGCTGGACGGGCTGCTGCAGGGCCGCCACCAGGGGCTGATCCCCGGGCCCGGCAGCGAGCACGGTGACAGCCGCGTGTACGTGCCCGGCGAGGACGACGTGCGCCGCATGGACTGGGCGGTGACCGCGCGCACGACGGTCCCGCACGTGCGGGACCTGATCGCCGACCGGGAGCTGGAGACCTGGGCGGTGGCCGACCTGTCGGCGAGCATGGAGTTCGGCACGGCCGACATGTCCAAACGCGACCTGGTCGTCAGCGCCGTCGGGGCGATCGGGATCCTGGCGAGCCGGGTGGGCGACCGGTTCGGCGCCTACATCCTGTACGGCGACGACGTGCACCGCTTTCCGGCCAAGCCCGGCCGGCCCCGGCTGTACGCTCTGCTGCACTCGCTGCTCAGCGCGCCGCCCGCGCAGGGCGCGGTGGACCTCGGGGAGGCTCTGGAGATGATGGCGACGGCGCACCGCAAGCGCGGGCTGCGGGTGGTCGTCTCCGACTTCCTCGACTCGCCGGACTCCTGGGAGCCGCCGCTGCGCCGCCTGGCCGCGCGGCACCAGGTGCTCGCCGTGGAGGTCATCGATCCCCGCGAGCTGGAGCTGCCCGACGTCGGGTTCGTCACCCTCGCCGATCCCGAGACCGGGCGCTCGCGCGGCGTCCACCTGTCGTCCGCGCTCAGGGAGCGCTACGCCGAGGCGGCGGCCGAGCAGCGCTGGGCGACCCGGGCGGCGCTGCGCCGTGCCGGGGCCGCCCATCTGGTGCTGCGCACGGACCGCGACTGGGTGTTCGACATCGCCGAGTTCGTGCTGCGGCAGCGGCGCGCATCCCATCTGCTGCGCCGGGCCGCGAACAGGAAGGCGGGCGCATGACCTTCCTCACCCCCGGCTGGCTCTGGCTGTTCGTCCTGGTCGCCGCGCTGGTCGCGGCGTACGTCGCGGCGCAGTTCGCGCGCCGCCGCTACACGGTGCGCTTCACGAACCTCGCGCTGCTGTCGCTGGTGGCGCCCGAGCGGCCCACCTGGCGCCGGCACGTGCCGGCCGTGCTGTTCCTCGTCATGATGAGCCTGCTGGTCCTCGGCGCCGCCCGGCCCGCCGGCGAGGTGAAGGTGCCCCGCGACCGCGCCACGATCATGGTCGCCGTGGACGTGTCACTGTCGATGGAGTCGGCCGACGTCCCGCCCACCCGGCTCGTCGCGGCCAAGCAGGCCGCCCAGCAGTTCGTGCGAGACCTGCCCGAGCGGTTCAACGTCGGAGTGGTGGCCTTCGCCAGGTCGGCCGCCGTGGTGATCTCCCCCACCACCGACCACGCCGCGGTGAACACCGCGATCTCCAGCCTGACCACCCGGCCCGGCACGGCGATCGGCGAGGCCGTGTTCAACTCGCTCGACTCGATCAGGTCGTTCGACCAGCGGGCGGTCACCGATCCGCCGCCGTCCGCCATCGTGCTGCTGTCGGACGGCGACAACACCTCCGGGCGGTCGGTCAACGAGGCCATCGAGGCGTCGGTCGGCGCCAAGGTGCCGGTGTCCACGATCGCGTACGGCACGCCCGAGGGCACGGTGACGATCGACAACCGGGCGGTGCAGGTGCCGGTCAACAAGACCACGCTGAAGTCGCTGTCGGACGGCACCGGAGGCCGGGCGTACACCGCCGAGTCGGGCAGCGAACTGCGCGACGTGTACGCGCAGATCGGCACCTCCCTCGGTTACAAGGTCGTCCATCAGGAGATCACCCAGCGGTTCCTCGTCGCGGCGATCGTCGCGGGCCTGCTGGCCGCCGCGGCGGCGATGCTGCTGGGCGCCCGCATCCCCTGACCGGATCACCCGGCACGTTTCAGCCGACCGGCGCCTCGCGGCGCCGCTCGCGGGCCCTCTCCGCCGCCGCGCGGCGAGGAGGCCCGGCGAAGGCCAGCCCGGCCGCCAGGCACGCCACGGGCACGACGGGAAGCACGTAGCGGTGGTCGAAGTCGAGCACGGCCACCGGCGCGACCAGCAGCGTCACGGCGACCGCCCACGGCAGCGCCGCCGTCCGCCACGGTCGCCGCACCGCGCCGACCGCCCCCAGGAGCAGGATGGCGGCCAGCAGCGGCCCGCGCAGGTAGGCCGGGTACTGGTAGGCGATGAGCAGGTCGGCGTACGGCCGGACCGAGCGCATGCCGGTGAGATCGGGGTCGTACTCCCGTCTGACCTGCTCGACGAGCGGCTGGTCGGCGGGCAACGGCCAGGTGTCGAGGGCGAAGCCGAACGCGGGGACGGTGCGCGCCGGGTGGGCGACGGGGGTCCAGGCGAACGCGAGCGCGGTGTCCTTCACCACGTCGCGGAGGTAGTCCACCGGCTGGGCGGCGACGGCGCGCAGCGCGAAGGCACGTGCCCGGTCGTTGAGCGCGACGTGTCCGCCGGGGAGCCGGTTGAGGGAGGACTCCTTCGCCCACACGTACTCCCCCGAGGCGTCGAGGACGGTCCCGTTCGGGCACAGCGGCGCGAGGTCCGGCGGGGGCTGGATCACCGCGCAGTCCGCGAAGGTCATCGTACGGGCCCACAACGCCACTCCGTCCGTGCCGCTGACGCCGAACCGGCCGTGGACCCCGCCGTACCATGTCGCGTACGCGGCGACCGGCAGCAGCCCGGACAGGGCGAGCACGGCCGTCCGGCGCCAGGGGACGCGCCGGACGGCGAGCACCAGCAGGACGAGCAGGATCAGCGGCAGCGCGATCGTCCGGGTGAGGGCGGCGCCCGCGAGCAGCAGGCCGGCGGTCGCGGCGGCACGCGTGGACGGCACCGGCCGGCGGGCCAGCAGGGCCGTCGCGGCGACGACCAGCAGGATGAACAGCGAGTCGGACACCACGGCGTGCTCCAGGCGGAGGAACGACGCGTCGAACAGCACCGGCGCCGAGGCGGCCACGGCGGCCCAGCCGGGCAGTCCCCGGCCGCGCAGCGCCGCGTAGACGACGACCCCGGTCGCCAGTCCCATCGCGTGCTGCACGGCGACGACCACCTCGACGCTGTGGAAAGGCAGCAGGGCGCGCAGCAGCAGGGGGTATCCGATCGGGTGGAACCCCTGCTCCGGCCGCAGGTGGACGGCGTTGTGCAGGTAGGTGTACGAGTCGTACCAGTACATCCGGGCGGGCGGGTAACCGAGCATGGTGACCACCCTGAGCGCGGCCGCGGCGACGAGCGCGACCGTGAAGGCCCGGTGGCGCCCGATCCCGGCGAGGACCGGGAGCAGGCGGCGAGGATATGCGGGCATGGCGAATCCGATCGTCTAGTGGGGGTGGCCACGAACCTTGGCCGGGTCGGTCACTGCGCCGGTGGGAGAATTCGGGCAGACCACGCCGCCCGGCGGCCGACTGGAGGGCTGTGGGGCATGCCGATCAGCGGCGGCGGAGCGATCCACTGTGACCGGTGCGGGCGGCGTCCGCGCTCGCCCGCCCGGCGCGGCCCGCGCCGTCCCACGGGGGCGCGGACCGCGTGGCCGTTCTCAGTGGGGATCGGCGCAGAAGGCGTTCCTGGGGCGCGGCTGGGGGTTGGGGGTGGGGTTGACCAGCATGAGCGCCTGGCCGTCGGCGACCATGACCCCTTCGTGGACGTACCAGTCGGCGGGGGCGGACGACCTGGTGCTCTTGGTGACGTAGGAGGTGAACTCCGCCCGCACGCCGCGCTCCCGGAGCAGGGGCAGGATCTCGGCGACCGTCTTGTTGACGTAGTCCACGCAGTGGAAGGGCTGGCCCTCCATGTCGATGGCCTCCAGGAGCCCGTAGCGCTCCCCGGGCCGGGCGGCGCGGCCGATCAGCACGGTCGCGTGCCCGCGGAAGCCGACCGGGATGCGGAAGCCGATCGGGCAGCCGGCGAACCGCACGCACTCGCCCGGCGCCTCGATCGTGGTGATCGCGCTGTGGTCCCGGGTGCCGTCGAGGTAGAGCGCCCGTCCCGCCGAGCCCGCCGCCGTCGGCACCAGCCGCACCTCCACGTCCAGGCCGCGGTCGTGCAGCTCGCGCTGGTATGTCGCGGGGTCGGCGAACAGGTCGCGCACCATGACGACGTAGTGGTCGCCCTCCCGCCTGATGTCGAGCGCCGCGGCGGCGGGCGCGGGGCCGAGGCCCGCCGCCCCGGGCACGAGCCAGCCCACGGCGAGCAGGACGGCGGTGAGCGAGACGATCACGGGCAGCATGCGGGGGCTGCGCACGAGGGTCCGGGCGACGCCGGCGACCGCCTCCGTCACACGCGGGCAGTGGGTCGCCGGAGCCGGGCCCGAGACGATCTCCTCCAGCAGTTCCATGGCGGCCGGCGTCACCCCCGGGCCCGGGTCCGGGGCGATCCCGGCGACGAGCCGGTGCAGGTCATCGCGGTCGTGGGTCATCACGCCTCCCCTCCCGCCAGCGCCGGCATCCGCACGCCGTACCTGGCCACGTCCACCCCCGCGGAGCTCAACTCCTTGGCGAGGCGCTTGCGGGCCCGGTGCAGCCGCAGGCGGGCGGCTCCGCGCGAGCAGCCCAGCACCGCGGCGATCTCCGCCGATCCCAGCCCCTCCCAGCTCACCAGCGCCAGCACCTCGCGGTCGTCGGGGCCGAGACGCAGGAACGCCGCGCGTACGGCGTCGAGATCCTCGTGGTCCGGCTTCCGATCACGCTCGTCCCATTGGCCGAGTTCCGCGCCGAGACGTTCCACGAGCGCGCTCCTGCGGGTCTCGGCTCTTCGGCCGTTGGCCAGCACCCGCCGGGCCACTCCGTACAGCCATAATCGGGCCGACGGGCCGGCCGGGACGTCGGCGATGCGCCGCCATGCCGTCGCGAAGGTCTCGGCGAGGGCGTCGGCGGCGTCCTCGGGGGATTCGGTGCGGCGCCGCACGTATCCGAGGAGATCCGCGTAATGCGCCAGATAGATCTCCTCGAAACGACGCCTCAGGTCCGAGCGGGCCACCGATACTCCCCCTTCACCGTTTTCTCCGCCATCTCGTACGTGTCCGGAAGGCCGGAAGTGTTTCAGCCGCCTCCGGTCCTCGCACCGGCGCGGAGATCAGCGGTCTCCGGCGTTGGTACGTTTGGGCACGTGGCCCATTACTTCGAGGAGAGCCCCCAGGCGGCCAGCCGGCCCGGTTCGGTCACCCTGGTTCTCCCGGATCTGCACCTGCGGCTGGAGACCGACCGCGGCGTGTTCTCCCCAGAACGGATCGACCCGGGGACGCGGGTGCTGCTGGAGACCGTCCCGCCGCCCCCGGCCGAGGGCGACCTGCTCGACCTCGGATGCGGCTACGGCCCCGTCGCGCTGACGATGGCGTCGCGGGCGCCGAGGGCCACGGTGTGGGCCGTCGACGTCAACCGGCGCTCGGTGGAGCTGTGCGATCGGAATGCCAAGAGCGCGAGCCTTGACAAAGTAAGGCCAGTGCACGCGGACGAGATACCGCAGGACGTCAGGTTCCGGGCCATCTGGTCGAACCCGGCCATCCGGATCGGCAAGGCCGCGCTCCACGAGATGCTCACCCGGTGGCTCGACCGGCTCACTCCCGACGGCAGCGCGTACCTGGTCGTGCAGAAGCACCTGGGCTCCGACTCCCTGCAGCGCTGGCTGACCGAACAGGGCTGGCCCACCTCACGGCTGGCCTCCCGGTCGGCCTACCGCGTGCTGCGGGTCGACGCCCGTCCCGCCGAGATCCAGACGCGAGAGATCCAGCAGCGAGAGAGCAAGGAGCGATGAGCACTCCCAACCCGCGCAGGCAGCTCAAGCCGACCGACGTCAAGCGGCTCAACCGCACCTGGCGCCGCAACACCGAGGGCCGTCTCGCGCTGATCCTCGAATCGGTGACCGGCCCCTTCAACGTCGGATCGATCTTCCGTACGGCCGCCGCCTTCGGCGCGGAGACGATCTGGCTGGCCGGCAACGCCACCCCGCCGACCAACCCCAAGGCGCAGAAGACCGCGCTCGGCACCGAACGGCTGGTCGAGTGGCACGAGCCGGTCCCGGTGGCCGAGGCCGTACGCTCCGCCAGGGAGGAGGGCTTCCGGGTGGTCGCCGTCGAGCTGACCGGCGACGCCGTCCCCCTGCACGAGGCCAAGCTCGACGGCGACGTCTGCCTGGTGCTCGGCAGCGAGGACCACGGCTGCTCCCCCGCCGGCCTCGAGGCGGCCGACTCGGTCGCCTACATCCCCCAGGTCGGCAGGGTCGGATCGGTCAACGTGGCGGTCGCCGCGGCCATCGCCATGGCGGAGACCAGGCGGCAGGAATGGGCGTCGCCCTCCAGGTAGCCGCCCCCGGAACGACCCGCCCGGCCGAGCCCGGGACCGCGTGCCCCGGCTCGCATGCCCCGGCTCGCATGCCCCGGCTCGCGGCCGGCCCGAGGCGGCAAGGGCCGGCGGACACGGGGTGAACCGCGACACGCCGCCCAGGATCATCCGCCCTCAAGGATGACAAGGGACTCTTGTGACGCAAATGTTCACCTACGTGCGCTGACTGTACGGCCGGGACCCGGCATACTCCTTTCGTGCACCGCCGTTTCACGTTCCTCGACCACCCCGGGCCGCTCGCCTTCGCGCACCGAGGCGGTGCGGCGGAGGCCCGCGAGAACACCATGGCGGCCTTCTCCCGGGCGGTCGAGCTCGGCTACACCTACCTGGAGACCGACGCGCACGCGACCGCCGACGGCGTCCTGCTCGCCTTCCACGACCACACGCTCGACCGCGTCACCGACCGCGCCGGCCGCATCTCGCGGCTGCCCTACCGCGAGGTGCGCAGGGCCAGGATCGGCGGCCGGCACGAGATTCCGCTGATGGAGGACCTGCTCGGCACCTGGCCGGACGTGCGGTTCAACATCGACGTCAAGGAGAGCGCCGCGATCGTGCCGCTGGCCCGGGCGATCCGCCGCACCCGCGCCTACGACCGGGTGTGCCTGACCTCGTTCTCCGACGCGCGGCTGGCCCGCGCCCGGCGCGCCATCGACCGGGAGGTCTGCTTCTCGCTCGGCCCGCGCGGCCTGGCCGCCCTGCGTACGGCCGCGATGGGCGGCGGGTACGGCAGGCTGCTGTCCGGGCTGGCCCGGGCGGGAGTGCCGTGCGTGCAGGCGCCCATCGGGTTCCGCGGCCTGCGGGTGACCACCCGCACCCTCGTGCGCACCGCGCACGCGATCGGCATGCAGGTGCACGTGTGGACGGTGAACGACCCGGTGACGATGGCCCACCTGCTCGATCTCGGCGTCGACGGGATCATGACGGACAACATCAGCGGCCTGCGCGACGTGCTCAAGTCACGCGGGCAGTGGCACCCCCGCCCGGACGTGTCGTGACCCAGGACCACCCCGCCAAAGCCCTGGCCCCCCGAACCTGACCCCGTCACCCCGGCCCCGCTTCAACCTGCCCCGCCGAACCCGCCCCCCGGCGACGCTCCACCCCGTGAGGAGAGACCATGACCGCCCCCCAGGTCGTCCACGAGGAGATCCCCGGCGCGCGGCGGCGCGAGCAACGCGGCTGGTACTGGTACGACTGGGCGGACTCGGCGTTCCAGACGACCGTCCTGACCGTCTTCCTCGGGCCGTACCTGACCTCGGTCGCCACGACGGCGGCGGGCGGCGAGGACGGCTTCGTGTCGTTCCTGGGCCTGGACCTGCGGCCGAAGGCGTACTTCACGGCCCTGGTCACGATCTCGGTGCTGCTGCAGATCGTGATCATGCCGATCGTCGGCGCCCTGGCCGACCACACCGGCCGCAAGAAGCAGATCCTGGGGGCCTTCGCCTACCTGGGCGCGGCGGCCACGCTCGGCTTCTACCTCGTCTCCGGCGGCGGCTATCTGCTCGGCGGCGTGCTGTTCCTGGTCGCCAACGTGACCTTCGGCTCGGCGCGCGTGGTCTACGACTCGTTCCTGCCACAGATCTCCGGCGCGGAGGAACGCGACGCGATCTCCAGCAGGGGCTGGGGCTTCGGCTACCTCGGCGGCGGTCTGCTGCTCGCGCTCAACCTGGTGCTCTACCTGTCCGGCGCGGTCGAGGAGGGCCTGGCGGTCCGCGTGAGCCTGGCCTCGGCGGGCCTGTGGTGGGGCGCTTTCGCCCTGATCCCGATGCTGCGCCTGCGCAACCGGCGGGTCCCCGTCCACGAGGCGACCGCGGTGCGGGCCGTGGCCGGCAGCGTCCGCCAGCTCGGCCGGACCCTCGCCGACCTGCGCCGTTATCCCCGCACGCTGCTGTTCCTCGCGGCCTACCTGGTCTACAACGACGGCGTGCAGACGGTGATCGGGTTCTCCGCGACGTACGCCGACCAGGAGCTGGGGCTGAGCCAGACGCACCAGATCGGGGCGATCCTCATGGTGCAGTTCATCGCCGTCGGCGGCGCGCTCGGGCTCGCGCGGATCGCGGCCAGGATCGGGACCAAGCGCACGGTCCTGGCCAGCCTGGTCGTGTGGACGGCGGTGGTGGGCGTGGCCTACTTCCTGCAGAAGGGAGCGGCGGTCCAGTTCTACGCGATCGCCTTCGCCATCGCGATCGTCATGGGCGGCACGCAGGCGCTGTCGCGCTCGCTGTACTCCCTGGTGATCCCGCCCGGCCGGGAGGCGGAGTACTTCAGCCTCTACCAGATCAGCGACAAGGGGTCGGCGTTCCTCGGCTCGCTGGTGCTCACGCTGGCGCTCCAGCTCACCGACAGCTACCGCACCGCGATCGTCTCGCTGATCGTGTTCTTCGTCGTGGGGTTCGTGCTGCTCACCGTGGTCAACCTGCCCCGGGCCATCCGTGAGGCGGGGAACGAGGTGCCCGACCACATCTGAGGGCTCATGTCCGACGGCCACATCTGAGACCAGTGGGACGGAAAAAGCGCGATTGGATCAGGTCTCGGCTGGGAATCCACACACGGTATCAGGCGTTGTACGCGGTGGCGAACGAACCCCTCGAAGGCGGGGACCTCAGGAGGCTTAAAGACATGGGCGAGCGTGCACTTCGCGGTACCCGGCTCGGCGCGACCAGCTACGAGAACGACCGCAACACCGATCTGGCCCCGCGCCAGGAGGTGTCCTACACGTGCCCCAAGGGCCATCTCACCACCGTCCCGCTCGCCGTCGAGGCCGAGATCCCCACGACCTGGGAGTGCCGTCACTGCGGCAGCCCGGCGCTGCGGGTGGACGCGGAGCAGCCCCAGCAGAAGAAGGCGAAGCCCCCGCGGACCCACTGGGACATGCTGCTGGAGCGTCGCTCGATCGAGGACCTCGAAGAGGTGCTGAACGAGCGCCTCGCCATTCTGCGCGAGCAGCGGCGCAAGAGCGCGTAGGACGCCGGCAACGCCCCCGGCGGCCTGGATTCCCCCAGGCCGCCGGGGGCGTTCGCGTGCTCAGTGGGCCGGCGCCGGCCCGCGGACGACGACCATGGGGCACGTCGCGTAGTGGAGCATGGCCTGGCAGACCGACCCGAGGATCAGGCCGCTGAACGCGCCGTGGCCCTGTGACCCGATGACGAGCAGGTCGGCGCCCGCCGACGCCTGCCGCAGCACGTCCACCGGATGGCCCCGGACGACCTCCTCGATGACCTTGACGTCGGGGTAGAGCTCGCGGCGCCCGGCGAGCGCCTCCCTGACCATCCGCACCTCGACCTTCTCGTCGTCGAAGTCGTCCGGGACCGGCGCGAAGCCGCCGCCCGCCTCCAGCGGGCTGTAGGCGTGCACCGCCCGCAGGCCCGCCCCGCGCAGCGCCGCCTCGGCGAAGGCGAAGTCGAGCACCTTGGCGCAGGCGGGGGATCCGTCGACGCCCACCACGACCTCCGGGCGCGGCGCCGAGGGCACCTCCCGCACGACGACCACGTCGCACGGGGCGTGACCCGCCACGCCGTACGCGACCGAGCCGAGCAGCAGGCCGCGGAAGCCGCCGAGCCCATGGTTGCCGAGCACCAGGAGATCGGCGTCCACGGCCGCCTCGATGAGCGCCGGGCGCGGGTCACCGGCCAGGATCGCGGTGTCGACCGGCACCCGGGGCGCCTCCGCGTGAACCCGCTCGGCCGCCGCGCCGAGCACGGTGGCGGCGCCGTCGCGCATCCACGCGGCGACGCTGGTGTACGGGCCCTGCCGCGCGGTCGAGCACGCCCAGGCGGGGATGGCGTTGGCGATCCGCAGGGGAACGCCGCGCAGGTCGGCCTCCCGGCCCGCCCAGCAGGCGGCCTCCATGCCGGCGTGCGAGCCGTCGACACCCACCACGATCATGACACCCTCCCCTCGGCCGGTCCTTCCATCGGACCGTTCCCCCGGCGGGGCGTACGAGCGCCGCCGAAGGTCCCGCCCGTACGGGACCTCCGGCCCCAGCTCTAGGACACCCCAGCGTGCTCCGGTGAGGCGGCGGCGCGGGCGGTGAGGTGGTGGCGCAGGCGCTCGCCCTCGACGTCGAGGTCGGGCAGCGCCCGGTCCAGGGCGCGGGGCAGCCACCAGGCGGCACGGCCGAGCATGGACATCACGGCGGGGACGAGGGTCATGCGGACCACGAAGGCGTCGACCAGCACGCCGACGGCCAGCGCGAAGCCCATCGACTTGATGATCGGGTCGTCCATGAACACGAACCCGCCGAACACGGCCGTCATGATGAGCGCCGCGGCGGTGACCACCCGCGCGTTGTGCCCCATGCCGTTGATCGTCGCCTGGCGGGGGGTGTCGCCGTGCACGTAGTCCTCCCGCATCCGCGAGACCAGGAACACCTCGTAGTCCATGGCCAGGCCGAACAGGATGCCGATGAGCAGGATCGGCAGGAAGCTGACCAGCGGGCCCGGCACGTCCACGCCCAGCAGGCCGGCCAGGTGACCCTCCTGGAAGATCGCCACGGTGATTCCGAAGGTCGAGCCGACGGTGAGCAGGAAGCCCAGCGCCGCCTTGACCGGGACCAGGATCGAGCGGAAGACGAGCATGAGCAGCAGCACCGACAGGCCGACCACCAGCAGCAGGTACACCGGCATGGCGTCGGCGAGCTTATCGGAGACGTCGATGCCCACGGCCGTGGCGCCGGTGACGGCGATCTCGGCGCCGCCGATCGCGGCGACCTTGGCGCGGATGGCGTGGACGGCGTCCTCGGTGGCCGCGGCGGTGGGCCCGGCCTTGGGGATGATGGTCAGCAGCGCGGTGGTGCCCGCTGCGTTGGGCTGCGGCGGTGCCACGGCCAGCACGCCGGGGGTCTGCTGGATCAAGCGGGCGGCCTCACCGGCGGCGGCGGTCGTCGCCGCGCGGTCGGCGGCGGTGACCACGGCGATCAGCCGGGCGTTGAAGCCCTCGCCGAATCCCTCGCTGGTCAGGTCGTAGGCCTCGCGGGCCGGAGTGCCGGGGGCGGCGGTGCCGGCGTCGGGCAGGGCCAGCCGCAGGTCCTGGGCCGGCAGCGTGAGCGCGCCCAGGGCGAGGACCCCGGCCAGCAGGATCGGCACGCGCAGCCGGGTGACCACCCGCCCCCACGTGTAGCCGAAACCCCGGCCGCCCGCGCTCGCGTTCTCACCGGTGCGCTGCTTGCGGGGCAGCACCCGGGATCCGGCGTACGACAGGAAGGCGGGCAGCAGCGTGAGGGCGACCAGCACGGCGACGGCCACGGTGCCGGCGGCGGCCAGGCCCATCACGCTCAGGAACGGGATGCCGACCACGGACAGACCCGCGAGCGCGATGACCACGGTGGCTCCGGCGAACACGACCGCGGATCCGGCGGTGCCGACCGCCCGGCCCGCGGCCTCCTCCGGCGCCACGCCCTCCGCCAGGAACTGGCGGTAGCGGGAGGTGATGAACAGCGAGTAGTCGATGCCCACGGCCAGGCCCAGCATCAGCGCGAGCACCGGCGTGACGGAGGTCAGTTCGACGAGGCCGCTGAGCGCGAACAGGCCGCCCATGCCGGCCCCCACGCCGATCAGGGCGTTCAGCAGGGTCATGCCGGCGGCCACCAGGGAGCCGAAGGTGACGATCAGCACCACCGCGGCGATCACGACGCCGATGCCTTCCGACCCGCCCACTTCCGGCGCGGCGTTCAGGACCTCGCCGCCGTGCTCGACCCGCAGCCCGGCCACTGAGGAGCCGGCCTTCAGGTAGGCAGCGCGCTGGGCGTCGGTCACGTCCTTGAGCCCGCGGTCGAACTGCACCTGGACCAGGGCGTAGCGGCCATCGGCGGAGACCGAGCCGACCTGGAACGGATCCATGGCGGCGACGACGCCGGGGACGGCGGCGGCCTCCTTGACCACGGGCGCGACCGCGGCGGGGTCCAGCTTCCGGCCCTGCGGAGCGGCCACGACGATGGTGCCGGTGGCACCGCTGGCCTGCGGGAACTCCTTGGCCAGGGCGTCCAGCGCACGCTGCGACTCGGTGCCGGGCATGGCGAACTTGTCGCCGGTCGGGCCGTGGAAGGCGGCGGCGGCCAGGCCCAGGACCACGAGCAGCAGCAGCCACACGGCGACCACGCGCCCGCGTCTGCGGAAGGAGAACCGGCCCAGCCGGTACAGCAGGGTTGCCAAAGCAGATCTCTTTCTTCGGGAGGTCAGTCGGTCTGCAGACCGAGCGTGCGCAACGCACCGCGGGTCAGCTCCGCGCGCAGCGTCTCCTCGGGGAGCGCGAGCTCGCCGGCGCTGGTCAGGATGATCCCCAGCATCGCCATCCAGGCCCAGACCCGGGCCTGGGGGGCGGCCGAGCGGCCGGACAGGGCGTCCGTCAGCCGTTCGGTGAGGCCGTCCACGTCGGGCAGTTCCGGCCGGTTGATCAGCGCGTCGACGTCCTGCAGGAGGATCTTCACCTGCAACCGGAAGCGCAGGGACAGGTCGACGAGCCCGGCGACGGCGGCACGGGCGGCCTCCTCGCCGTCGAGCCCGGCGAGCCGCGCTTCCAGTGCGGCGAACTCCGGCCCGACCGGTGCCAGCAACTCGGTCAGGATCGCGTCCTTGTTCGTGAAGTGGTAGAGCAAGGACGCCTTGGAGCAGCCCGCGTCCGTGGCGATGTCCTGCAGGGAGGTGCCGCGGAAGCCGTGCGCGGCGAACAGCCGCACGGCCGAGTCCAGGATGTCCGCGCGCATGGTGGTTGCGGAACGTGCCATGCGGACACCCTAGCTGACCGATCGGCCAGCATTTGACCGATCGGCCAGCGAAAGGGGTTCGAGTGACGGGGTTCACACGCAGAGGGCGAGGCCGGAATCTATCCGGCGAGCCGGCCTCGACGGAGAACCAGTTTCGTGGTCTTCGCGGCGTACGCGGTGGGGGCGTCGTCCCAGTCCGCGAGCAGGGTGGTGACGCGTTCGGCCGGAAAGCCGGTGCGGTGGACGAAGTCCAGCAGGTCCGGAAGGGTGACGCGGACGTGGGAGACGCCGACCCGGAGAGTGACGTCGGTGGCGTACATGCGCATCAGCGGGACGCGAGTGCCGCTCGCGAGGTAGTAGCCGACAGCCGTGCAGATCCCGCCGGGAGCCGTCGCGGCGAGTGCGCGGCGCAGGCCCGGAGCGCGTGAGGTGGCTTCGACGACGATGTCGTAGACGCCGCGGGTGGCGGCGTCCGGCGGCCGGGCTTCGGTGCCGAGGGATTCGGCGATCTCCCTCCGGTGCGGGTCGTCGTCGAGGTAGTGGACCGTCGCGGCACCGTGCGCGGCCGCCAGTCCGGCGGCGTACAGGCCGATGCTCTTGGCGCCGCCGAGGACGAGCACGGTTCCGCCTTCGCGGCGGGCGAGCGCGGGGACGACGGCCCTCCAGGCGTCGGCGAGGTTGTCACCGGCCGCGGCGACGCGGATCGGCGGAACGCCGTCCGGCACGGGGACGAGCATGTGGTCGGCGTGGGGGACGCGGATCCGGTCGGCGACCATGCCGCCCCAGGGGCCGCTGGCGGGGCCGAACCCGTAGGCGGCGAGCACGCCTCGGGTGGTGGCGGCGCATTTGGAGGTGAGCCCGGCCAGGCAGCGGCGGGCGATCAGGCCGGCACGCCCCTGCGGGAAATGCGAAGGCCCGGCCTGGGAAGGCCGGGCCTCGGCGCGGGCGGACCGTGCCGCAGATCATGAGGCGCAGATCATGAGGCGCAGATCATGAGGCACGGATCACGCAGCGCGGATCACAGGTCGAGCAGGTCCGCCGACACCTGCCAGAGCAGGGTGGCCGCCTCCGGGTCGAGCGCGTACGCCGCGACGCCCCGGCCCGCGCCCGGCTCGACGATCTCCGCCTCCTGGTTGTCCTCGAAGTAGCGTCCGCTGACGCCCTCGACCAGCGGCGAAGCGGCGAGTAGCACGGAGGTGGCCGCACCCTGCTCGGTGTTCTTCCATGTCACGCCGGTCGAGTTGCCCAGCGCGCGGCGGCGCTCGATGTAGTCCGGCTCCAGGTGCCGCTGCAGGCCGGTCGGGATGCCGCCGGGCATGAGCGCGTTGACCGCGATGCCGTCACCGGCCCACCGCCTGGCGGCCTCGACCGCGAACAGCACGTTGGCCGTCTTCGACTGCCCGTACGCCAGCCACGGGTCGTACGGGCGCTCCCGGAAGTGGATGTCGTCGAAGACGACCGGCGAGCGCAGGTGGGCGCTGGAGCTGACCGACACGACGCGGGCGCCACCGGCCGCCGCGAGCGCCGGGTGCAGGCCGACGGCCAGGGCGAGGTGACCGAGGTGGTTGGTGGCGAACTGCAGTTCCCAGCCCTCCGGCGTCCGGGTCTCCGGACACGCCATCACCCCGGCGTTGTTGACGAGGATGTGCAGCGGGCCCTCCCACGCGGCGGCGAACGCGGCGACGGAGGCCCGGTCGGCGAGGTCCAGCGGCGCGACGAGGACGGCCTCGCCTTCGGTGGTGGCGGCGATGTCCTCCGCGGTCCGCTTGCCCGCGTCGAGGTCGCGGACCGCGAGCGTCACCTCCGCCCCCGCCGCGGCCAGCGCCCGGGCGGTCTCGACGCCGATCCCCGACGCCCCGCCGGTCACGACCGCCCGCCGCCCGCGCAGGTCGACCCCCTCCAGGACCTCGGCCGCGGTGGACTGCCCGGTGAACGGCGTCGTGATGCGGTTGCTGTGAGTCATGTTCGTCCCCGTCCCGTACGGCGGCAGGGCCCCTGGAGAGCCCGGCCGCTACAATCAGGAAACCGGAGGAACCTCCGGTACGCCTGGACTCTAACCGGAGAATCCTCCGGTTAGCAAGCCGCGTCCATATGGAGGAGCCGTGTCCACCCCCGCTCGACCGTCCGGAGCCAAGCCGTTGCGCGCCGACGCCCGGCGCAACCGTGAGCGGTTGCTGGACGTCGCCCTGCGGGCGTTCTCCCAGGACGGGCCGGACGTCACGCTCGACGCGATCGCGAAGGAGGCGGGCGTCGGCATCGGCACGCTCTACCGCCATTTCCCCACGAGAGAGGCGCTGATCGAGGCGGTCTACCGCAACGAGCTGGCGAAGCTGTGCGACGCGGCGGCCGAGCTTGCCGGCGAGATGCCGCCCGACGTGGCGATGCGCACCTGGATGGACCGTTTCGTCGACTACCTGGCGACCAAGCGGGGCATGGCCGACGCGCTGCGCGCCGTGATCGCCTCCGGGGCGAACCCGTACGCGCACAGCCGCGACCGGCTGCTCGGCGCGATCGGCACGCTGCTCGACGCGGGCGGCGCCGCCGGGACGCTGCGGCGGGACGTGGCGGCCGAGGACGTGCTCACCGGCATGAACGGCATCTGCCTCGCCACGGGCGAGCCCGAGCAGCGCGAACAGGCCGGGCGCCTGCTCGACCTGCTGATGGACGGCCTGCGCCGGAGAGCACCCGGCGCGGACGCCTGACGACAGGCCGCGCCCGGCGATCCCCTCTTCATCCCACGGCGTGGCCGATCGAGTCGAACGCGACCTTCAGTAGCTCACGGAGGGGAACGGCGCCCTTCTGCCGGGTCCAGGTCTCGCCGGCGGCGTCGAGACAGGCAATCGCGCCGGCGACGACGGCGGCTGCCCGCAGGTCGGCCAGGCCGTCGCCGGGATCGGCCGGGAGCCGCCGCTTGACCTCGGGGAGCAGGTCGGCCTGCCACTGCAGGTGTTTCTCCAGACTGCGGGCGCGCAGGGAAGGCGTGCCGTACATCATCTCGGAGATCTTGAGCAGCCGCTCCCGCTCGCCGGGTGCCTCGTCGATGAGCGCGACCACGTTCAGCAGCGCCGTCCAGAGGGGCTCGTCGTCGGGACGCTCGGCCAGCGCGGCCGCGGCGCGGGCGCCCTCGCCGGCCAGGTTGCCGAGGACAACGTCCTCCTTCGTGCCGAAGTAGCGGAAGAACGAGCGCCGGGAGATGCCCGCGGCGGCCGCGATGTCGTCGATCGTCGTCGCCTCGAAGCCCTTCTCCAGGAACAGTTCCATCGCGACTTCGGCGATCTCCGCGAACGCGGCCCGGCGGGTGCGACTCCACAGGCTCTCGCTGCTCATGCTGCCTCCTCCGGCCGTGAGCCTATCCGGGCCTGCCCTCGATGTCTAATTGACACTCAGTGCCAGACGGTCGTACGGTGACGCAACAGCCCGTTGAGAAGGAGTCGCCATGTCCACCGTCGATTACCGCGGTCAGAACGTCCTCATCACCGGCGCCAGCTCCGGCATCGGCGCCGAGTTCGCCCGCCAGATCAGTGCCCGAGGCGCGAACGTCGTGCTCGTCGCCCGCAGGCAGGACCGGCTTGAGGCTCTCGCCGCCGAGCTCGCCCAGCGGCACCGCGTCGAGGCGACCCCCATCGCCGCGGACCTGACCACGCCGAAGATCGGCTCCGTCCTCGACCGCGAGCTCGCCCGCCGCGGCATCGAGATCACCGGCATCGTCAACAACGCCGGCTTCGCCACCCATGGCCTGTTCCACGAGGAGGACCCGGAACGGCTGGCCGCCGAGATCGCCCTCGACGTCACCAGCGTCGTGGAGATCAGCCGGACGTTCATCGAGCGGCTGCGCCGCCGCGGTGACGGGTTCCTCGTCAACGTCGCGAGCATGGCGGCCTACCAGGCCAACCCCACGATGGCCGTCTACGGCGCGACCAAGGCGTTCGTCCTCAGCTTCACCGAGGCCCTGTGGTACGAGTCGCGCGGCACCGGGCTGCGCGTGCTCGCCCTGTCCCCCGGCGCCACCGAGACGGAATTCTTCGACGTCGCCGGAAGCGGCGCGGACGGCGGCACCCGGCGCATGGCCGCCGCGGACGTCGTGAAGACCGCTCTCGCCGCCCTCGACCGCCGCAACCCGCCGCCCAGCGTGATCGCCGGCCGGGTCAACCGCACCGCCGCCGCTCTCGGCCGGCTCCTCACCCGCCGCCAGGCCACCATGATGATCGGCGCCATGATGAACCGCTCGGCGGCGGCGGCCTGACCCGAGACCAGGTAGCGCTTTCCACGGCGGCCGGAACGGACGAAGCTGGAACCGCCGGGTTCAGCCGGCCAGGCGAAGGGCCTCGGCGGCGACGGCGTGCCGGAGGTCGCGGATGCCGGGCCGGCCCCGCAGCGGGTGGACGTTGTTGGTGAGCAGCACGACGGTCAGCCGGCGGGCGGGATCGGCGACCAGCGAGGTGCCGGTGAAGCCCGAGTGGCCGATCGCGCCCGCGAGCGGCCCCACGATGGCCGGGTCGTCGATCCGCACGCCGAGCCCCTGGCGGAAGGCGGCGCCCGGCACGCCCTGGTCGCGCAGCATCTCGGCGGTCCAGGCGGGAGACAGGACCGGGCCGCCGCCGGTACGCAGCGCCTCGCCGAAACGCACGAGGTCGGCGGTGGTGGAGAACAGCCCGGCGTGCCCGGCCACGCCGCCCAGCGCGTGGGCCGTCTCGTCGTGCACCTCGCCCCGCACGCAGGTGCCGCGCTTGAACTCTGTGGCGACGGCCCGGCCCGGCTCGACCGGCCCGTACGTCGTGGCGGCGAGCCCGAGCGGCCCGGTGACCCGCTCGCGCACGAGCACGTCCAGCGGCGCCCCGCCGGCGGCCTCCGCCACCCGCCCGGCCGTGATCAGGCCGACGTCGGAGTACAGGTGCGTCCCCGGGGGTCCCTGCACGGGGGTGGACAGCACCAGGTCCCAGCGGGCCTCCTCCGGCTCGTTCTCCACCCGGCGGCTCGCGGGCAGGCCCGCCGAATGCGTCAGCAGGTGCCGTACGGTGATCTCGGGCCGGTGCCGGTAGAACCGGGGCAGCCGGACGGCCACCGGCTCGTCGAGGTCGAGCGCGCCCTCCTGGGCCAGCGAGACCAGCACCACGGCCGTGAACATCTTGGTCAGGGAGGCGATGTCGAAGAGGGCGTCCATCGCCACGGGCGGCCGTTCCGGCAGCAGCCCCCCGGACGGGTCGGCGTACCGCACGGCCTCCCCCACGGCGGCCGCGGCGACCGTGCGCCCGTCCACGGCGATCACGGCGACCGCCGCCGAGGCGACCTCGGGCACCGCGGCCCGCAGGACGTCCTCCAGCATGTGATCAGGCCCTTTCCGATCAGGCACTGTGTTGTCAGGCACTCTGTTGTCAAGCACTGCGTTGTCAAGCACCGTGTTGTCAAGCACTGTGCAGCGCCGGGCCGAGCCGGTTGCCGTGCGCCGCGAGCAGCGCCCGCGCGTCGTCGGCGCCCACGCCGCGCTCGATCATCACGACGGCCGTCTTCACGTCCCGTCCCGCGCTCTCCAGGACCTCCCGGGCTCGCGGCACCTGCGTGCCGGTGATGTCGGAGACGATGCGGGCCGCCCGGTCGACCAGCTTGGAGTTGCTGGCCACGACGTCGACCATGAAGTTCCCGTACGTCCGGCCCGACCTGATCATCGTGATCGTGGAGATCATGTTGAGGACGAGCTTCTGGGCCGTGCCGGCCTTCAGGCGGGTCGAGCCGGTGACCACCTCGGGCCCCACGATGACCTCGATCGCGTGGTCGGCGGCCCGCGCGAGCGGGGTGCCGGTGTTGCAGGCCAGGCCCACGGTCAGCGCGCCGAGCCGCCGGGCCTGCTCGACCGCCGCGACGACGTACGGCGCGCGCCCGCTGGCGGAGATGCCCACGACCGAGTCGAGCGGGCCGGTGTGCTTGTCCCGGATCACGGCGGCGCCCGCCTCCACGTCGTCCTCGGCGCCCTCGACCGAGCGCACCAGCGCGGCCTCGCCGCCCGCGATGATGCCCTGGACCAGGTCGGGGTGGGTGCCGAAGGTCGGCGGGCACTCGGAGGCGTCGAGCACCGCGAGCCGCCCGGAGGTGCCCGCGCCCACGTAGAGGAGCCTGCCTCCGTCGGCCATCCGCGCTGCGATCGCGTCGATGGCCGTGGAGATCGCCGGGACGGCCCGGCCCACCGCGGCCGGGACGGCGGCGTCGCCCGCGTTCATGAGCCGCGCGATCTCATCCGTCGGGAGCGTGTCGATCCCGCTGTAGCGGGGATCGCTCTGTTCGGTGGCGAGAGCGGCGAGTGATTGCGTCATGGTCATGGTTCCTCGGCTTCGGAGTCTTCATGGATCGCGTGCGTACGGGGCTTGAGCTGCTGGTGAGCGCGCCGAAGGCCGCGTGGGGGCGGGTGGGCCTCGTCACCAACCCCACCGGAGTCCTGCCCGATCTGACCGCCGCCGCACCGGCCCTGCTGGCCGCCGGGGTGCCCGTGACCACGCTGTTCAGCCCCGAGCACGGCCTGCGCGGCACGGCTCAGGCGGGCGGCGGCGAGGGCGACGCCGTCGACCCGGTCACCGGCCTGCCCGTGCTCGACACCTACCAGAGGACCGGAGACGACCTGGACGCGCTGGTCGCGTCGTCGGAGGCGGACGCGCTCGTCTTCGACGTGTGCGACGTGGGCGCGCGCTTCTACACCTACGTCTGGACGATGTACGACCTGATGGGTTCGGCGGCCCGGCTCGGGCTGCGGTTCACCGTGCTCGACCGGCCCAACCCGATCGGCGGGGCGGTGGCCGAGGGCCCGGTGCTCGACCCGGCCTTCGCGAGCTTCGTCGGCCGCGCCGCCCTGCCCGTGCGGCACGGCCTCACGCCGGGTGAGATCGCGCTGTCCGTCAACGGCGCGATCGGCGCCGAGCTGGAGGTCGTGCCGATGGAGGGGTGGCGCAGACAGTGGCAGTTCGACCGCACCGGGCTGCCCTGGGTGATGCCGTCGGCCAACATGCCGACCCTCGACACCGCCCTGGTCTATCCCGGCACCGGGCTGCTGGAGGGCGTGAACGCCGCCGAGGGCCGCGGCACGACCCGGCCGTTCGAGCTGGTCGGCGCGCCGTACGCGGACGGCCGGTTCGCCGCCGCGCTGAACGACCTCGGCCCGCCCGGCGTGCGCTTCCGCGACACGTGGTTCACGCCGACGTTCGGCAGGCACGCGGGGGTGACGGTGCGCGGCGCGCAGCTGCACGTGACCGACCGCGAGGCCTTCCTGCCGGTGCTGACGGGCGTGTCCGTCCTGCACGTGCTGCGCGCCCTCTATCCGGGCGACTTCGCCTGCGAGCCGTTCCTCGACCTGCTGTGGGGCTCGGCGTCGCTGCGCGAGCACCTGGAGGCGGGCCGCGACCCCCGGGGGCTGTGCCCCCCGCCGGGCCCGCCCCAGGGTGAACTGCTGTACGGCTGACATCAGTCCAGCGCGCGGCGGTAGAGCCAGAACACCCGCTCGGTGCGGGCGCCCACCGCCCGGGAGTAGAAGCGGAGCGGGCCCACCCAGCCGATCTGCGCCGACGCCTGACCCGCGGCGGCCTGGTCGGCGAGGCAGCGGCGCAGCAGCACCCGGCCCACGCCGAGGCCACGGGCGGCCTCGGCCGTGCCCATCGGCCCGAACCAGAGCGGCCGGGCGCCCCAGGCGGCGAAGCCGAGGATCTCCCCGTCGCGCGCTGCGTAGTGCAGGCCGGTCGCCTGCTCGGCCTCCCAGGCCCACTTGTCGTTCCACTGTGCGCGGACGAAGGCCGCGACCGCTCCTCGATTCCCGACGGGGGCCGCGGCGACGGTGACCCCGGCGGCGGCGAGCTTCGCCAGGTCGGCCTCGTGCTCGGCCTCGTCGTAACGGGCCGGCAGGTCGGCCGTCATGTTCCACGCCACGCGGTACTGCTCGTATCCGAGGCTCTCGGCCAGGCAGGCGGCCGGGGTGTAGCGCACGTCGATCCCGGGCCAGGCGTAGCAGGGCGGGTTGCCGGCGAACCTCGCCTCGGCCGCGCCGTGCGCCCGCATCCACTCCTCGGCCGCGCCGATCAGTGCCCGTCCGATCCCCCGTCCCCGGGCGGCGGGGTCGACGGCGATCAGGTCGATGTGACCGGCGCCGTCCGCGCCGATCGACACGAACACGGCTCCCTCGCGATCCGGCGTGGCCAGGATCGTCCAGGTCCGCTCCCGCGGCGGGTCGGCGAGGCGCCGTACGACCAAGGGGGCGTCCTCGGCGTCGGCCCACAGCGCGGCGGCGGCCAGGCGCTCCAGCCGCTCGTCCACCTCGACCGGAAGGATGTCCGTCACTCGCCCACCCCCACCGGGATCACGCTGCGCCGCCTGGGGTGGAAGCAGGCATGTTCCTGTTCCGTCTCCTGTTCGAGCCCGCCGTCGCGGCCCAGCACGGGCATCTCGCTCTCGCAGCGCTCGGTGCCGAACGGGCAGCGCCGCGCGAACAGGCAGCCGCCGTCGGGCTCGCCCTCCCGCTGCATCTCCCTCGGCACGACCCGCTCGGCGCCCGGCCGTTCCAGGCCGTGCAGCACCGGGATCGCCGACAGCAGCGACTGGGTGTACGGGTGGACCGGGTCGGCGATGATCTTCTCGGTGGCGCCCCGCTCGACGACCTGGCCGCGGTAGAGCACGTACAGCTCGCCGTCGTCGCCGATGTAGCGGGCGGTGGCGATGTCGTGGGTGATGAACAGCACGCCCACGCCGAGGCGCTCGCGCAGGTCCTTCAGCAGGGCGAGGATGCCCAGGCGCAGCGACACGTCGATCATCGAGACGGCCTCGTCGGCGACGAGCACCTCGGGGTCCATGGTGAGCGCGCGGGCGATAACCACGCGCTGGCGCATGCCGCCCGACAGCTGGTGGGGGTAGCGCGGGAGCACGTAGCCCGGGTCGATGCCGACCATCGCCAGCAGCTCCGCGGCCCGCCCGTCGACCCACGACCTCGGGCGGCCCGTCTGCCGGGCGCGCAGCGCCAACGGCGCCTCCAGCGCCTGGTGGATCGTCCGCGTGGGGTTGAGCGCCGAGTAGGGGTCCTGGTGGATGAGCTGGACGCGGCGGAAGTACGGCTGCCGCTTGCGGTGGCTGAGCGACGACATCGGCACGCCGTCGATGACGATCTCGCCGGCGTCGTGGGTCTCCAGCCCGGCGATGATCCGGCCGAGGGTGGTCTTGCCGCTGCCCGACTCACCGATGAACGAAACGGCGCCGCCCTTGGCGATGGCGAAGTCCACGCCCCGCAGCGCGGGCACCTCGCGGGCGCCGAGCACGCCGCCGCGCTGCTTGAAGATCTTGGTGATGCCGGTTCCCGTGATCACACGAACTCCTTCCGCTTGACCAGGGTGAGGTGGCGGTCGGCGGCGTGGCAGGCGACCGTACGGCCGTCCCGGTTGACGGACATGGGCTCGTCGGTCTCGCACACCTCCATGCGCCGCTCGCAGCGCTCGCGGAACACGCAGCCCTGCCTGGGCAGCGTCCCGAGCGTCGGCGGGCGTCCCGGCAGCGCCCGGGCCAGCGACAGGTCGCCGGACAGGCGCGGGATCGCCCTGATCAGGCCCTGGGTGTACGGGTGCCGGGCGTCCCCGAGCACCTCGGTCACCGGGCCGTGCTCGACCACCCGGCCGCCGTACATGACGGCGAGGCTGTCGGCGACCTCGGCGACCGCGCCGACGTCGTGGGTGATGACGAGCGTGGTGAGCGCCCGCTCCTCGTGGACCTCGCGGATGATCCGCAGGATCGTGGCCTGCGTGATCATGTCGAGGGCGGTGGTCGGCTCGTCCAGAACGACGACCTTGGCGTTCAGGACGAGCGCGAGCATGATGCCGACCCGCTGGCGCATGCCGCCGGACAGCTCGTGCTGGTAGGAGTCGAGCACCCGGGCGCCGTCCATGCCCATGCGGGCCAGCAGGTCCTTGGCGTCGCGCACCAGCCCCCGCAGGTCCTCCACGTCGTGGGAGCGGCCGAGGTCGAGCAGCTGCTTGCCGATGGTCTTGAGCGGGTTCAGCGAGTTCTGCGCGGCCTGGAAGACGTACCCGACCTGGCGGCCGCGGGCGCGGCGCAGGTCCTCGCCCCGCAGCGCCAGCACGTCGCCGAGGCCGTCAATCTCGACACTGCCCGCCGCGATCCTGCCGGGCGGCTGAACCGCGTTGAGCAGGGAGAACGCGAGCGTCGACTTGCCCGAGCCCGACTCGCCGACGACGCCGGTGATCGTGCCGGGGGCGAGGGTGAGGTCGACGCCGCGTACGGCGGGCAGCTCGCCGGCGGGCGTCTTGTAGACGACCGTGAGGTCCCGGATCCGGACCCCCGGTGCTTCCATGTCACGTGCTGCCATGTCACGTGCGGCCGTGTGAGCCGTCATAAGGGGCTACTCCTCCCGCAGGCGGGGATTGAAGATCTCGTCCATCGCGTCCACGATCAGCACGATGCCCAGGGTGAGCAAGAGGATCGCGATCAGCGGGGCCAGCAGGTACGGCAGCGCGGCGGGAGTGGTGAGCGCCCCGCCGTTGAACACGGCGAGGTTCAGCATCACGCCCCAGTTGTTCGACTCGAACGGCAGCACGCCGAGGAAGAACAGGCCCACCTGGGCGTACACGGCGCCGGTGACGGCGATGAGCATGTTCATCGCGATGTAGGGCGCCATGCTCGGCAGCAGTTCGCGGCCGATGATGTGCCGGGTCGGCAGGCCGAGGCCGCGGGCGGCCTCGATGAAGCCGCGCTCGCGCAGCGACAGCGTCTGCGACCGTACGGCGCGGGCGATGCCGCCCCAGCCGAGCAGCCCGAGCACCAGGCCCATCTCCAGCGGGCTCTCGAACTTCCACACGGTGGACAGCACGAGCAGCAGCGGCAGGCCGGGGATCGCGAGGTTCATGTCGGTCAGCCGCATCAGCACCGTGTCCCACCGGCCACGGCGGAAGCCCGCGAACAACCCGATGAGGGTGCCGACCGCGACCGTGATGACGGCCGTGGCCAGGCCGGTGAGCAGCACGTAGCGCGCGCCGGTGACGACCAGCGCGAGCACGTCGGTGCCCTCGAAGTCGGTGCCGAAGGGGTGGGCCAGGCTCGGCGGCGCGTACAGCGCGTTGTCGTCGCGCGGCAGCTGCGCGGGGTAGATCAGCGGCCCGGCCACGCCCATGACCGCGAACAGCCCGACGATGACCACGCCGGCCATGCGGCTGGGCTTGCGCCGCAGCACCCGCCACACCCCGCGCCAGAAGTTGCGCCGCAGCGTCGCCCGGGTGGTCCCGGCCGGCGCGGCCTCGGGGCTGATCGCCCCCTCAGGGTTGACGATGACGGTCATGCCGCGCCTCCGCTCCTGACCCGGGGGTCGATCACCGTGTACAGCAGGTCGGCGGCGATGTTGGCGACGACGATGCCCACCGTGATCACCAGGAACGTGCCGCCCATCAGCGCGTAGTCGCGGCTGCTGATGCTGTTGACGAGCAGCAGGCCGAGGCCCGGGTAGTTGAAGATCTCCTCGATGAAGATCGAGCCGCCGAACAGCATGCCGATCGACAGGGCGAGGATCGTGAACAGCGGCAGGATCGCGTTGCGCGCGAGATACCGGAACACGAAGCCGCGCCGCAGGCCACGCAGCTCGGCCGCGAGGATGAAGTCGTCGCCGAGCACGGCGACGACGTTCGACTTCATCGCGAGGATCCACCCGCCGTAGCTGGCCAGCGTGTACGTGACGACCGGCAGCACGGCGTGGTGCACCAGCGAGCCGAGGTAGCCGGCGTTGAAGCCGGGGACGAACTCGACGTCCACCGGCCCGCCCGACGGCATGATCGGCCACAGCGTGGCGAAGATCGCGGTGAGCAGCAGGCCGATGACGTACACCGGCACGCCGTGCAGCAGCGAGCCGGACAGCGCGAGCGCGTCGCCCAGCTTGCCCGACCGCTTGATCGCGGCGTAGACGCCCATGGTGACGCCGAGCAGGAAGCTCAGCAGCGTGCCGGCGAGGACCGGCAGCACGGTCCACCGGGCCGCGTGCCCGATGAGCGTGGTCACCTCCACGCCGGGCGTGCTGAGCGAGCGCCCGAGGTCGAGGTGGAGCAGCGAGCCCATGTAGCCGACGTACTGCTGCCACAGGTTGCCGGTGGGCAGGAAGCCGTACAGGACGGCGGTGGCCCGCTCGGCCTGCTCGGGCGACATGCCCTTCTGGATCAGGCTCTCGTACTGCCCGAGCACGGGGTTGCCGGGGATCTCCCGGATGATGACGAAGCTGATGGTGGCGACGACCCAGATCATCGCCAGGCCGCGGACCAGGTGGCCGCCGATCTTCCTGGCGATGGCGCCCAGCCGGGGACGCCCCGGAACGACGTGCGTCATGCCTGCCCCTTCTCCGCTTTCCTGATCATCCCGAGCTGCATCCACACGCCGGACGACAGCCGCAGGGACTCGTCTTCGTCGGGCGGGAACGCGGTGTACCGGGACGTGTTCACGAACTGGGTGTTCACGTAGTCCCAGAGCTGGACGACCGGGAGCTGCTCGTTGGCGACCTTGGCCAGGACGCCGACGATGCGCTGCTGCTCGTCGTGGGACGCGTAGTTCAGCCTGCTGGTCAGCTCGCCCGGGTCGACCGTGCCCGCGGTGCCGGCGTCGACCTTCTGCGGGCCGCCCATCCAGTTGCCCTCGGTGCCCGGCGCGACGTGGCGCAGCCGGCCGCCGAACATCTGCCAGCCGTTCGCCTGCCCGAACAGCCGCTGGAAGATGTTGTACGGCGAGGGGCCGAGGCCGATCAGCCAGAACCCGAGGTCGTACTTGCCGTCGGCCAGCTCTCCGAGATAGAGCGTGTAGTCGGCGGCGGTGACCACGCTCGCGTCGATGCCGTGGTCGCTGAGCTGGCTGCTGATCGACTTGGCCGCGGCGACCCAGTCGGAGAACGACGCGGGCACGTGGATGCGGACCTTCCACGGGCTGCCGTCCGGCAGGGCCCACCGGCCGCCCCGCTTGGTCATGCCGGCCGCCTTCAGCTCGGCGTCGGCCTTGGCGGGGTTCACGCGGTACTTCTCAAGGGTGTCGAACGCGTCGCCCAGCCAGGCCCGGGCCGCCTTGGCGTGGATGCCGGAGGTGGTGGCGGCGGGCGTGCCGCCCTCCGGGGAGGCGATCCTCGTGACCTGGGCGCGGTCGATCAGGTAGGCCATCGCCCGCCGCACGTGCACGTTGTCGTACGGCTTGTGCGACTGGTTGAACGCGAGGGAGACCGCCACCGGCGAGTAGCCCTTGACCACCTTGCTGCCCCGCGCGTCGCGGATCCGGTCCATGACGGCGGTGGGCACGGAGGTGAAGGGGGCGTTGTCCAGCCGGCCGGCGATCAGGTAGTTCCAGATCTGCTCGTTGCCGGTGTAGTTCAGGATCTTCACCTTGTCCGGCGCGATGTTCTGCCGGGCGTAGAAGTAGGGGTTGCGCTTCAGCAGCGCCGCGCCCGGGTTCACCCGCTCCAGCACGAACGGCCCGGCGGACACGTCGTGACCGGGGTTGAAGGCGATGACCTTCTCCGCCAGCCCGGTGATCTGGTTCTTCGCCTTCTCGGCCGCCTCGCCCTGGCCGTGCTGGGCGACCTTGAGCGTCTGCCAGAAGTCGGCGGGCAGCAGCTTCCCGAAGACGTGCGCGGGCACGACCACGGTCGACAGCAGGTTGGCGAGGAATGTCGAGCTGCGGTTGGCGCCCTGCGTCACCCTGATCGTCTTGGGGTCGACGACCTGGATGTCGGCGGCGGCGCCCGCCGCCTTCGGGTCCAGCGCGTACGCCGTGCCGCCCTGGGTGTAGGCGAGACCGATCGAGACGCGCACGTCCTCGCTGGTCACCGCCGCGCCGTCGGACCACCTGGCGTTCGGCTGCAGGTGGATGACGACCTCCGACCGGTCCGGGGACATGCTCCAGCTCCTGGCGATGGCCGGGTAGAACTGGTTGGGATCGGTGGGGTCGTTCTTGGGCCACGCCAGCGCCATGCCGTTGTATCCCGAGAAGACCGATCCGACGGGGTTGAACGGGTTGATCGGCGCGCTCGCGTTGATCTGCTTGCTGCCGTCGATCGTGGTGTACACGCCACCCTGCTGGGCGGTGTCCGTCGTCCCGGTAGTGCCGCAGGCGGTGGCTGTGACGATCGACGCCAGAGCCACGATCGCCGCGAGTCGCTTCATGGGCTGCTCCTGGTTCCCGATTGCCTGGACAATACGGGCGCTCTCGCGATGCCGTCAATTTTTTCCACCGATAGACGCGGCTATGGAGTTAATTTTTACCCGAGCCCGCTACCTGCGAAGACGTCCCACGCGAGGGATCGGCGAGACCGGTCAGACGCCGCCGGTGAGCCAGCCGGCCGCGGCCCGCGCGGAGGCCGTGGAGTTGCCGTGGGTGGCGAGATACAGCCGCCCGGCGGGCGGCCCCGGCACCCCCGTCTCGACCACGACCGCGTCCGGGCGGGCCCGCAGCGCCTCATCGAGGAGCCGCCGCATCCAGGCGTGCCGTACGGCGTCGTGGACGGCGATCACCAGGGGACGCCCCGTCTCGCTCAGGTCCGGCAGGTGCCCGTCGTCGTCCACCTCGGCCGTCACCGTCCCGGGCAGGATCTCCTCGATCGCCTGGCCGAGTTTCAGGGGCTTCGCGCGGCCGACGGCCTGGCTGGGCCGTGCCGCCAGGTGCACCACCAGCGGCGCCTTCGACAGCGGCGGCGCCTTCTCCGCCGGGGTCGCGCGCAGGGCCGCCGTCGCCGCCGCCAGGCCGAGGCCCTCGTCGGCGTCGCGGGCCACCGCGGCCCTGGCGCCGGCCTGCGCGTCGTACCACACGGCCAGGTCCCGCACCCGGCCCGCCGCCTCGGCCAGGCGCTCCTCCGCCAGCCGTCCCTCGCGGACCGCGCCGCTGATCGCGTCGCGCAGCGCGTAGACGCTCTCCCCTCTGGCCGAGGACACCCCGACGCAGATGGCGTCGGCCCCGGCGGCCAGCGCGCGGACCGCGATCTCGCCCGGCTCGTGCAGGGCGGCGACCGCGCGCATCTCGATCGCGTCGGTCACCACGAGCCCCTCGAACCCCAGCTCCTGCCGCAGCAGGCCGGTCAGCACGGCCCGGCTCAGCGTCGCGGGCAGCGCGTCGACGGCGGGGACGAGCAGGTGACCGCACATCACGGCGCGCACCCCGGCCGCGATGGCGGCCCGGAACGGCGGCAGGTCGCGCCGTTCTATCACCTCGCGGGAGGCCCGTACGGCGGGCAGTTCGAGGTGGGAGTCGGTCACGGTGTCCCCGTGGCCGGGGAAGTGCTTGGCGCAGGCGGCCACCCCCGCGCTCTGCAGTCCCTCGATCCACGCGGCGCCGTGGCGGCCGACGTCCTCGGGGTCGGAGCCGAAGGAACGCACGCCGATGACGGGGTTGCGGGGGTCGGCGTTGACGTCCACCACGGGGGCGTAGTCGAGGGTGACGCCGGCGGCGGCGACCATCCGGCCGATCTGCCGCGCCACCCGGCGGGTCAGCGACTCGTCGCCGGCGACGCCCAGCGCCAGGTTGCCCGGCCAGGAGCTTCCGGTGGCGGCCTCCAGCCGGGTGACGGCGCCGCCCTCCTCGTCCACGGCGACGACCACGTCCGGCCGTTCCCGGCGCAGCTCGGCGGCCAGGGCGGCCGTCCCGCCGAGACCGTCGGCGTCACGGGAGACGTTGCGGGCGAACAGGACCACGCCGCCCAGGCCCTCCGCGAGCGCCCGCCGCAGCCACGCGGGCGGCTCGGTGCCCTCGAAACCGGGCTGGAGCACGGCCATCGCCATCCGGTCCAGCTCGCCGCTCATGCCCCCTCCTCGCCAGATGGCTCGGAGTCAGGTCGTGCCGAAGGCGCGCAATGGAGCACCCCGCGAAACGCACCGTGTCTACCGATTCGCTCGCTCATGCGCCCCCCTGCCCGATCAAGGCGCGGTGCGCCTCGGCGGCACGCGGGTCGCCGGGCAGGGCGGCCCGCACCGCGAGCGCGGCGGCGCCCGCCGCGTTGTCCCGGGCGCGCACCAGCACGGCCCTCCTGCCCAGCTCGGCCCTGACCAGGTGGGCGAGCTCGGTCGGCTCGGTCAGCAGCGACCCCGCGAGCACCAGCGGCTCTCCGCCTCCCTCCGCCTGTGCTCCCCTGGCACGGGCACTCTCCCCGGCGACCACCCGTGCCGTACGGCACAGCCTGCGGGCCGCCTCCGCGACGACGCCGCGTGCCACCTCGTCACCCTCGCGGGCGGCGACGTCCACCACGGGCGCGAGCGTGCCGAGCCAGGCGGGCCCCGACTCGGCGACCCGCGCGTACACGGCCGCCACCAGGGCCTGGGCGAGCGCGGGCCCGTCGTCCTCACCGGCCGCCCCCGCTCCCAGGACGGCCTCGGCCACCCGGGCGACCAGCACCGTGGGGGCGCCCCGGCCGTCGATCGCGTTCAGCGCCGCGCTGGCGGCACGGCGGCCCAGCCACACGCCCGAGCCCTCGTCGCCGAGGAGCCAGCCGAGGCCGTCGGCCCGCCGTACGACCCGGCGGTCGCGGATGCGGGCGCCGATCGCGCCGGTGCCGGCCACCAGGACCGCGCCGTCGGGCCGGTCGGTGGCGCCGGTGAAGGCGACGAGCATGTCGGCCACCACCGCCGGGCGCCCGGCGAGCCCGGCCTCGCGCCAGGCCCGTTCGGCCGGCTCCGCGGCGCGGGCCGCCCCGGCCAGGCCGAACACGCCCCCGGCGACCAGCGCGGGGTCCAGGCCCTCCAGCGCGCCGAGCAGCGCCGCGCGCAGGTTGGCGGCCGGGTCGGGGACCGAGATCGCGTTGGCGCCGCCGGCCCGTCCCCGCCCGGCGACCTCGCCCGACTCCGTGACCACGACACAGCGCGTGCTGGTGCCTCCCCCGTCCACACCGACGAACAGAGCCCCCACGGCCGCTCCCTTTGTAGATACCTTCCATCAACCTATAAGGCGATGGAAATCTTCTACAACGGCCGCCGGTCGGGCGGAAACCCCGATTATTTCCCGCTGTCGGTGAGATCGACGAGCGCCGTGGCCGCCCGGAAGAACTTGTTGCGGCCGAGGTCGCCAACGGTCTTGATGTGGAAGGCCTTCTTCAGCAGCTCCGCGTCCTCCGCGCTCACCCCGGCCAGCGCGTCCACCGGCGCCTTGATGATCTCGTCCAGGGTCTTGTCCTCGTACTCGCGGTCGAGCAGCTTCGCCAGGTCCGCCGATACAGCCATGGTTCCCCCCATCGAACACGCCCCCGATACCTCTTGAAGTGCCCAAACGGCCCATTCCCTATGCCGCTCGCGAGCCTCCCGCCGGGTGGCGGGCCGCCCTTGGCCCGCGAGCGACACGGCGTCCCGGTACGGGGACCGGGCGTCCGGCATGCGATATTGGCTGTGCCATGCCGGTGACATCGCCCCTCCGCCTCGCCCGAGCCGCCGCCTTCACCGCGGTGTGCCTCGGCCTTGGCGTGGTGGCGCACCTGCTCAGCGGCGGCGCGGTCGCCCCCGGCGCGCTCGCGCTGGGACTGCCTGCGGTGTTCGCCGCCGCGCTGCCCCTGTCCGGCCGGGAACGGACCCTGCGCGCGATCCTGCCCCTGCTCGCGGCTCTGCAGGTCGCCCTGCACGTGCTGTTCGCCCTGTCGTGCCCGTCGTCGTCCGCCGGACCCGCCATCGCGGGCCACGTCATGGACGGGCACGGGATGGCCGGGCATGCCATGGCCGGGCCGGGCTTCGGCATGCTGCTCGGCCACGGCTGGGCGGTGGTGCTGACGGCACTGTGGCTCGCCAGGGGTGAGGCCGCCCTGTGGGCGCTGCTGCGGCGGCTCGCCGTACGGCTCACGCGGATCGCGGCCGATCCGGCGCCGCCGGTGTTCACGCGGCCGGCGTCGCCGCACCCGGACGAGCCGCGCGTGCCGCGCTCGTCCGCGCCACGTCACTGCGTCACGCGGCGCGGCCCGCCCCGCCTTCTCCTGCCGTCCGCCTGACGGCGCTCCTCATTCCGCTCCCCGGCGGCATACGGCCCCGGGGGCGTATCAATGATCTTTCCGGCGGTGCATGCCCGCGCGCACGCCCCCGCAGCCGTGGCGGCCGTCCCGTGACGCCTTCTTCCAGAGCCTTCGCGCCGGTCCCGCCGCGCCCTGACTCGCATCGCCCGGGTACGGCCCGCAGGGGCCGCCCCGCGCGTCCGGGAACGCCGCCCGCATGCCGCCGGACGACCGAGAGAAGGCTTCCGCATGACCATCACGACCCTTAACCGCATGCTCCCGGCGGCGCTGGCCGCCCTTCTGGCCGCCGGGGCCTGCGCGGCGCCGGCCGACACCCGGGCCGGCGCTGTGTCGTCGGGCACTGTGTCGTCCGGCGCTGTGTCGTCCGGCGCTGTGTCGTCGGGCACTGTGTCCGCCACCGCAGCCGCCTCGCCGGCCGCGGCGCAGGCCCCCGCCTCCGCGGCCGCCACGGCCGCCGCCCCGCTGGCGATCAGCGACCCGTGGGTGAAGACGGCCCGCTCCGGTATGAGCGCCGCCTTCGCCACGCTCGTCAACACCACCGGCGAGGCGGTCACCGTCGTCTCGGCGAACACCCCCGTCTCCCCGACGGTGGAGTTGCACGAGGTCGTCGGAGGCGACGGCACGATGACCATGCGCCGCAAGCAGGGCGGGTTCGTGATCCCCGCCGGCGGCCGGCACGTGCTCCAGCCCGGCGGCGACCACATCATGCTCATGAACGTGCGCACGGCCGTCGAGCCCGGTGCGGAGGTGCCCTTCACGCTCACCCTGAAGGACGGCAGGACGGTGTCCTTCACCGCGGTGGCCAAGGACTTCGCCGGCGCCAACGAGTCCTACGCCCCTCATGAGTGAGCGCAGGGGGGAGTCCGCCCCGGCGGGACGGCGGCTGACCCGGCGCGGCCTGCTCGCGGGAGGGGCCGTCGCCGCCGCGGCGGCGGCCTGCGCCCCGGCCTCCGCCGTACCGGACACGGCGGGGCGCGCATCGGCCGGGCCCGCGCCCCTCCCCGGCGGTGACGCCGTCGAACCCTTCCACGGCGCCCATCAGGCGGGCATCGCGACGTCTCCGCAGACGTTCGGGGTGTTCGTCGGGTTCGACCTGCGGCCGGGGACCGATCGCGCGGCGCTCGCGCGCCTGATGCGGCTGCTCACCGACGACGCGCGGCGGCTGACCCGGGGCGAGCCCGCCCTCGCCGACACCGACGCCGAGCTGGCGCTGCTGCCCGCGCGGCTCACCGTCACCTTCGGGTTCGGCGCCGGGCTGTTCGAGGCGGCGGGGGCCGGGCATCTTGGGCCACGGCCGCTGCCGTCGTTCAAGGTCGACGCCCTCCAGCCCCGCTGGAGCGGCGGCGACCTGCTGGTCCAGGTGTGCGCGGACGACCGCGTCACGCTGGCGCACGCGCTGCGCGTGCTCGTCAGGGACGCCCGCTCCTTCGCGACCGTACGCTGGACTCAGCACGGATTCCGGCAGAGCCCGCAGGTGCGCACGCCGGGGACGACCCAGCGCAACCTGATGGGCCAGCTCGACGGCACCGTCAACCCACGTCCGGAGTCGGCGGACTTCGACCGGGCCGTGTGGGTGCGCGACGGGTGGCTGCGCGGCGGCACCACGCTGGTGCTCCGCCGCATCCGGATGGACCTGGAGAAGTGGGACGCCGCGGACCGGGCGGCCAAGGAGTTCAGCGTCGGGCGGCGGCTGGACACCGGTGCTCCGCTGACCGGCCGGGCCGAGACCGACGAGCCCGACTTCGCCGCGCTCGGCCCGTCGGGCCTGCCGGTCATCTCCGAGTACGCGCACATCCGCCGCGCCCGGGTGGCCGACCCGGGCATGCGGATCCTGCGCCGGGCCTACAACTACGAGGACGGGCTCAGCCCGGAGGGACGACCGGACGCCGGCCTGTTGTTCGCGTCCTACCAGGCCGACGTGGCGCGGCAGTTCGTCCCGATCCAGCGGCGGATCGCGGAGGTGGACCTGCTGAACCAGTGGATCACCCCCATCGGGTCGGCCGTCTTCGCGGTACCGCCCGGGTGTGCCCCGGACGGCTGGATCGGAGAGACCCTCCTGTCCTGACCGCCGTACCTCCCTGCGGGCCCGGCCCGGATCCTGCGACGGGGTCCGGGCCGCGCCCCGCATGCCGGGTTCGCCCGCCGCATGACCTGCCTCCCCGGAGAAGAGGAGCCCCTTTCCGAGACGCATGTCCCGGAAAGGTGCTCCCGGCGGTGCGCCGCGCGCTCGGCCGCGTGCTCAGCCGCGCGAACGGCGCAGCGCCGTGACGCCCGCTCCGGCCCCGACCAGGCCGGCGACGAGGCCGAGGCCGCCGAACACCAGGGCCGGGGTGGTGTTCCCGCTCTCCTGATCGTCGTCATCGCTCGCCGCGGCCGCCACCGTGGGGGCGGCGGCCGGCGAGGCGGAGGCGGCGCCGTGCTGGTCGTCCTCGCCCTCCTCGGCGGCGACGAGCTTGAGCGTCGGCGCGGGGTGTTCGGGCTCGGAGCCGTCGGCCTTCGGGGCGTCCGCCCACTTGACCACCTCACCGCTGGAGTAGGTCTGCGCCGTGGGGAACTCGAGCGCGTCCACGTTCTTCGGCAGCGGGCCGACCGACGCCTCGAACTCCTGGAACTGGCCGGACTCGATCTTCCCGCCGGACCAGGTGATCTTCAGCACCGACTCGGTGATCGTGTCGCCGCTGTCGGAGACGACCGGCTTGGGCAGCTTGCCGCGGGTGAGCTTGACGTCCCAGCCGGGAACCGGGCGGACCGAGACGAACGGCAGCGGGTGGTCGGTGGGAAACTCGACCTCCACCTTGGTGGTCGAGGCGTTGTCGCGCTCGTTGGGGACGCGGAAGGCGATCTTCGTCCAGCTGCCCTGTACGGCGGTGCCGGGGTTGACGGTGACGTGGGCGAGGGCGGGCACGGCGAGACCGATGGTGAGCGCGAGGGCACCGGCGGTGACGGCGGCCGCGCGACGGACGTACGAGGTCATGGGGGTTCTCCAGTCGTCTGCGAGATTACGAAGGCGCGCGAGCGCGGTCCCATGGGCGCCAAACGTGGTCCCAGGGAGAGATACGCGTCGCTCGCGCGTGAAGCTCAGAGGACGGGAAGAACCGGTGGCCCGCGGCGGACGACCGCATGCCGTAGAACGCCCGCGGTGCGCGGGGCGCGCTCGGAGCCCGGCAGCGCGCGGGGGCGAGGACGTCCGGCGCCCGCGAGATCCGCTCCCCGCAGCGCCAGCAGCGCACGCACCAGCGCGGCCACCGCCCGCAGGCAGCGGACCGCTCCGGCGCCGATCCCGCGCAGCACGGACCACAGGGCCTCCTCGCCGCGCGACAGCCACCAGCCGGTGAGCAGCGCCGCGGTGAGGTGGGCGGTGAGCATGCCGGTCTGCGCGCTCAGGCCGCCGTGCCAGGTCGGGTGCGACACCGCGGCGGACCCCGTGACGTCGAGGAGACAGTGCAGGAACGCCTGGGCGCCGGCCAGCAGGGCGACGATCGTCTGAGGCGATCGTTCCCGGCCCGCCGCGACGGCCGCGCCGGCCGTCACCGTGAGCACCCCGGTGAGGAGCGCGGCGGGCGTCGGCCCGCCTCCGCCGGCGAACCGGTGCGCGCCGACGGCGAGGAGCACGCAGACGGCCGAGAAGGCGGCCGACCGCGCGAGCCTGAAGGAGAGCGTGGCGCGCATGACGCCGGGATTGTCTCACACCCCGGCGATCTCGGCTGGTCCGCCGCCGATCTTCCGCGCACGCCGTCACCGCACCGGCATCGGGCCCTCTCCCGTACGGTCCGCATCAAGTGCCGCCGGGAAGGACCGTTGAACGTTTCAGCCGGACGCCGAAGTGAGGGCCGATCCTCCCGCGGGGGCTCCCCAGAGGGCGGCCCTTCGGTCATACTCGCAAGCGATCAACGGTGCCGAGCCGAGGACGCCGACGATGACACCTCCCCAGCGCCTCCGCGGCGCGGTCGTCCCCGCCGTCGTCGCGACGGCGCTCGCCGCGCTGGTGCTCGCCCTGTGGTTCGGCGGCGGCAGACCGCAACCGGCGATCCAAGGTCTGCCCTCCCCCGGCGCGCTGACCACCTGGGGCCTGCCGGTCGCGCGCCTCGCCCACGACGTCTGCGCCGCCGCCACGATCGGGGTCCTGCTGGCGGCCGTCGTGCTGGCCCCCGCGAGCGGCCGGGCCGTCGTACGGGCGGCCGGGGCCTGGGCGCTCGGCTGGGCGGCGAGCGCGGCGGTCACCGAGGTGCTGACGCTGTCGGACTTCCTCGGGCTGCCCCCGGGGGACGCGCTGCGCTCCGGCGCGCTGTCCGCCTTCCTCTTCCACATCCCGCAGGGACAGGCGTTCCTGACGGTGACGGTCGCGGCCCTGGCGGTCGCCGCCGGGTCGCTCCTGCCGCACGGCCCCCTGCTCCGGTTCGCGCTGCTCGCGGTGGCGCTCCTCGCGGTGCTGCCCCCGGCGTACGTGGGTCATTCGGCCTCGGCGGCCGACCACAACCTCGCCGTCCTCAGCCTGATGGCGCACGTCGCGGCCGTCACGCTGTGGATCGGCGGCCTGTACGCCCTCGTGGCGCACCTGCGCGCCGCGCCCGGGCTCACCGTCGCCGTGCGCCGCTTCAGCACGCTCGCGCTGGGCTGCTTCGCCGCCGTCGGGGCGTCCGGCGCCCTCAACGCCTGGGTCAGGCTCGGCTCGCCGCCCCTGCTGTGGCAGTCGAAGTACGGCCTGCTCGTGCTGGCCAAGATCGCCGCGCTGGCCGTCCTGGGCTGGTTCGGGTGGCGGCACCGGCGCAGGACCATCGGGGCGATGGAGTCCGGCGGGGCCCGCGCGCCGTTCCTCCGCCTCGCCTGCGGCGAGATCGCGGTGATGGCCGGCACGCTGGGCCTCGCCGTGGCGCTCGGACGCACACCCCCGCCCGCCACGGAGACAGGCGCGCACCAGCACGACGCGCTGGGATACGCCCTGCCTCCCCTCACCCCGGGCGCGCTCGCCACCGAGGTGCGGCCCGACCCGATCGCGCTGCTCCTGCTGGCCGCCGCCGCGGCGGCGTACCTGTCCGGCGTACGGCGGCTGTCCCGCACTTCGGGGGACGGCGAGCGGTGGCCGGCCGGGCGGACCGCCTCCTGGCTGGCCGGTCTGGTCGTGCTCGCCTACGCCACCTCGGGAGGAGTGGCGGCCTACGCGCCCGCGCTGTTCTCCGCGCACGCGGCGCAGTACGCGCTGCTCGGCGCCGCGGGCCCGGTGCTGCTCGTGTTCGGCGCCCCGGTGACGTTGTGGCGGCGGGCCCGTCCGGATGCCGATCCCGCCGGCGGTCCCGCCGGCCGCGCGTTGTCCCATCCGGTGACGGCGCTGGCCCTGTACGCGCTGCCGTACCCGGCGCTGTATCTGACGGGCCTGTTCGGGTACGCCCAGCCGAGCCTCGCCCTTCGGCTGACCGCGCAGGCGGTGGTGACGGTCACCGCGGTGCTCTTCCTCGCGGTGGCCGCGGGCGTGGACCCGCTCCCGCGCGCGATCCGGCCGCAGGTCCGCGCCTGGATGCTCGCCGGGGCGATCGCCGTACGCGCCTGGACGGGCCTGGTGGTGCTGGCGGGGCCGCCGCAGGCGCCGGAGTGGTACGCGGCGCTCGGGCTGCCGTGGGCGCCGGACCGGGGTGCCGACCAGCGGCTGGGGGCGCTGCTCGGCACCGGCGTGGCCGTCGCCGTCCTCGCCGGCCTGCTCGCGCTGCTGCTCGCCCGCTGGCACGCGGCGCGGCGCAGGACCGGCGCGGCCGCCCGCACCGGGAGGTCCGTGGGCGCCCGCTGAGCTTTCCGCATCCGGACGGCCATGGCGAGAAGTCTGTGGCCGGCCACGCATTTTCCCGCGCGGCCTATTTCGATGGAAGTCCGCGGACCTGAAGAGGTGCGGTTCAGCCGGATATTCATCTATTGAGCTCCTATGGCGCGGAACTCTAGGATGCCGTCCCATGCGTCCTCTGATCTTGAGCGGTTTCGCCGCCTCCCTCCTGCTCGCGTGCGCCGCTCCCGCGTCGGCAGCCGAGACCGGCAAGCCGCTGACCCCGGCCCAATTACGCGCGGCGCTGCTGACCCCCGAGGATCTGGGTGACGGCTACGTCCCGAATACCAAGCGCAATCGCGAGGTGCTGGACGCGGAGGAGGCTCACACGAAGAAATGCGCGACGGCCCTCCGGGCGCTGAAACCACTCCTGAAAAGCAGAGCGGCGGTCTTCATCAACGAGGAGGACAATCCGGCTGGGGTCAAGCAGTTCGCCCTCAGCGGCACCTCCGCCGCCGTGTCCTCCTGGAAGAAGGCGGGGACGGTCATGGTCCGCGACTGCGCCGGGGTCAGGACGAAGACCCACGGCGTCAAGCAGAGCATCACCAGGCTCTCCGTCGGGAAGCTCGGGAACTGGGCGTACGGGATCAGGTACAGCAAGCTGATTCCCTCGGTGAACCCGGACCCGATCCACGCGTCGGACCTTGTGCTCATCGGAGCGGGGAACACCGTGACCCTGCTGGTCACCGACGGATTCTTCGGGACGTTCGATCCGGATCTCAGCGAGCGGGCCGCGCAGCTCGCGGTGCCGAAACTGCGGGACGCCCAGGAGACGGCCGTCCGGTGAGAACGGCCGTCGCCCGGATCCGGCGGCGCCCTGAGGAGAAGGTCAGCGGCGGCCGCGGGGGGCGCCGTCGCGGTCCCTGCGCACGACCGGCTTCCTGCCCTTGATCGTGGTGCGGCGCAGCGCCGAGACCACCTCGTCCACGGCGCCGTCCGGGATCTCGACCAGGGTGAACCGGTCGGCGATCTCGATCGCCCCGATCTCGCGCCCGCTGACCCGGGTCTCCCCGGTGATCGCGCCGACGATGTCCTGGGGGCGCACGCCCGCGCTGCGGCCCGCGCCGACGAACACGCGGCTCATCGCGCCGCCCCCGCGCCGCCCGCGCCGGTCGTCGCGGCCGAACCTGTCGTCGCGCGGCCCGCGCTCGGGCCGCTGCGGGCGCGGCGTGACCTCGGGGATCTCCTCCTCGTCTGCGGCGGCTCCGGTGGACTCGTGGGCGAGCTTGACCGCCGCGAGCGCGATGTCGACCAGGTCGAACTCGTCGGCGAGCGTCTCGACCACCACCCGGAAGCGGTCGAGGTCGCCGTCCTCCATCAGGCTCTCCTGCAGGGCGGCCCTGGTCAGCTCCAGCCGGCGGGCGCGCAGGTCGGCGACCGTCGGCACCTTCTCGACCGCGATCTTGCTGCGGGTGACGCGCTCGATGGTCTTGAGCATGCGGTGCTCGCGCGGCTCGGCGAGCGTGATCGCGACGCCCTCGCGGCCGGCCCGGCCCACCCGGCCGATGCGGTGCACGTACGACTCGGGCGCGGACGGCACGTCGTAGTTGATGACGTGGGTGAGCTGCTCGATGTCGAGGCCGCGCGCGGCCACGTCGGTCGCGACGAGCAGGTCGGCGGTCCCGCTGCGCAGCCGGCCCATGACCCGGTCGCGCTGCTCCTGGCCCATGCCGCCGTGCAGGGCCTCGGCGCGGTAGCCACGGCCGTTCATCGTCTCGGTGAGGCTGTCGACCTCCTCACGGGTGCGGCAGAAGACGATCGCCGCGGTGGGGGCCTCCACGTCGAGCACCCGGCCCAGCGCGGCGGGCTTGTACGCCCGCGACACGATGTAGGCGCTCTGCCGGATGAGCGGGGCCTCGCCGGCGGCGGGCGCCTCCCGCTCGATCCTGATCCGCACCGGCTCGCGCAGGTGGCGGCGGGCGATCCCGTCGATGCGCGGCGGCATGGTCGCGGAGAACAGCACGGTCTGCCGGTCCTCCGGGGTGTCCTGGAGGATCGCCTCGATGTCGTCGGCGAAGCCCATGTCGAGCATCTCGTCGGCCTCGTCGAGGACGACCATCCGCAGGCCCTTGAGCGGCAGGGTGCCCCTGCCGATGTGGTCGAGCGCCCGTCCCGGCGTGGCGACGACGACGTCCACCCCGCGCTCCAGCGCGCGCAGCTGCCGCCCGATCGGCTGGCCGCCGTAGATCGGCAGCACCCGCGTGCCGAGGTCGCGGCCGTAGCGGTGCATGGCCTCCGACACCTGCACGGCCAGCTCGCGGGTGGGCACGAGCACCAGCCCCGCGGGCTCGCCGCCGTCGGCCTCCATGGCCGCCGGGTGGAGGCCGCCATGCAGCCGCTGGAGCATGGGCAGGGCGAACGCGGCCGTCTTGCCCGTGCCGGTCGCGGCCTGGCCGAGGAGGTCTCGGCCCTCCAGCAACGGCGGGATGGCCTCCCGCTGGATGGGCGTGGGCTCCTCGTAACCGAGACCGGTCAGGGCCTTGAGGAGCTCGGGGCCCAGCGCCAGATCGGCGAATCCGGGGCCTTCGTCAAACTCGTTCACGGCCATGTCCTGCTCCTGGTCCTGCTCCTGGTCCCGGCCTGCGGCGGGGCGAATGTGCACGGGACGACCCTATGGTCTTTCCGCCCTTACCCCGAACGCAGCCCCCGGCACCCGGCCCGGCGTCGCCGTGGGTTCCACAGCGCACCGGGCCGCGGGCCGCCGTCCGCGTGCGGGCGGTCAGCCCAGGTCACGGTCCCTGCGCAGCAGCGTGGCCAGCTCGGATACGGCCGGGTCCTCGGTCCGCGCCGCCAGGCGGTCGGCCTGGTCGATCAGCTCGGCGAGGCTCCACGTCCCGCCCCTCCCGGACCACCGGCCGCGCAGGTGCTCGGCGAAATCGGCGGCCACGGCGTCGACCTGGAGGCGGACGGAAGCGCTCCCCCACAGGGCCGGGGCCAGCGCGTACACGTCGACGCTCCGGTCCGCCTCCGACGGCCGCCGGGTGTCGGGGTCCAGCCAGCGCACCGTGGCGGTGGCGAGCCGGCCGTCCGCGCCGGGGCGCAGGCGCACACGGTAGAGCGCGGTGACCGAGTGGCCGGGACCGATCTCCCCGCCGTCCTTGCTGTCGTCACGGAAGTCCTCCGAGGTCAGCGCGCGGTCCTCGTATCCGAGAAGTGCGTACGACTCGACCGCCGACGGGTTGAAGGAGACCTGCGCCTTGGCGTCTCGGGCACGCACCTCCAGCGTGGTGGTGAGCCGTTCGGTGAAGGCCTTCCGCACCTCGTCCTCGGTGGAGACGTACACGGCCGCGCCGTCGCCCCTGTCCGCGAGCTGCTCCATGAGCTGGTCGCCGTACTCGCGGCCGACGCCCACGCACAGTAGAGTGATCTTCTTGCCGGCGTACTCGCTCACCCGGTCGAGGATCGCCTGCCAGGCGGTCTCGCCGGTGTTGGCCAAGCCGTCGGAGAGCAGGATGACGCGGTTGGTGGCGTCCTGTCTGAAGGCGCCCGCCGCCAGGCGGTAGCCGGTCTCGAGGCCGTCCGACAGGTTGGTCGATCCGCCGGCGCCCAGCATGTCGATAGCCTCATGCAGCTCGGCCCGGTAGGTGACCGCGGTCATCTCCGCAACCACGTGGGCCTCCTCCCGGAACGACACGATGGCAACCTGGTCGCCGGGCACGAGCTGGTCGACGAGCGTGTGCAGCGCCCGGCGCACGAGGTCGAGCCGGCCGGGCTCGGCCATGGACCCGGAGACGTCGACCACGAAGGTGAGGCTGACGGGCCGCCGCACCGACGCGTCCGGCTCTCGGGTCTGCAGGCCGACGCGGAGCAGCGCCGTCCCCTTCTCCGGCATCCTGGCCCCGTCGAGGTGGACGGCGAAGCCGTCGCCCTCCGGCTCCGCGTAGTCCTGGCGGAAGGCGTTGACGAACTCCTCCGTACGCACCTGTCCCGGTTCCGGCCGGCGACCCTCCTGTATGGCACGGCGGGCGTAGCCGTAGGAGGCCGTGTCGACGTCGAGGGCGAAGGTCGACGGCTCCTCCGCGCTGTGCTCCTCCGCACGCTCCTCCGCACTGTGCGACGCCTGCTCCTGGTCGAGTGAGCGCGCCTGGCCGCCCGGGTAGTCGCGCCGGGCGGAGTCCGGGGCGTTCTGCGGGGCGGCCGGTGCTCTGGCCCCGGCGTCCGGGGCGCTCTCCCCGGCGGAACAGGCGGTGGCGAACAACAGGGCGATCATGGTCAGGGTCGCGAGGATCGGGCTGGACTTCTTCATGGGCGCCTCCAAGGTCTGTCCACCCTCTGGGACGGACCCCGGACGGCCGTGGGCCGCCTCGGTCATCCAAGTGAGGACGAACCGTTCCCGGCTCGTGATCGTTCAAGCCCGGCCCGTCACGGCTGTCGCAGCGGTCACACTGTCGGCATGGCCCGCGAGGACATACCGTGTGATCGTGGATCTTCGGGAGCTGAGACGGGCCAGGTTCGCGGTGTCGGTCACCTTCGCCCTGCACGGCGCGGTGACCGGTGGCTTCGCCTCCCGCATCCCCTGGATCCAGGACCACGTCGGGGCCGGGCCCGGCCAGCTCGGGCTCGCCCTGCTCGCGCCCGCGGTCGGCTCCATCCTCGCGATGCCGACCGCGGGGCGCCTCACGCACCGGTTCGGCGGGCGGGCCGTCACCCGCGTCTCGATCGGCCTGTGGTGCCTGGTTCTCGTCCTGCCACCGCTGGCGCCGAACCTGCCCCTGCTGTGCGCGGCACTCCTGCTGTACGGCGCGGTGGCCGGCCTCGGCGACGTCGCGATGAACGCCCAGGGGGTGGTGGTCGAGCAGCGGCTCGGCCGTTCGATCATGTCCGGGCTGCACGGCATGTGGAGCGTGGGGACGCTCGCGGGCGGCGCGGTGGGCACGCTGGCCGCGAGCGCGGGCCTCGACGCCCGGCTCCACCTGGGCGGGACGGCGGTCGTGCTGTTCCTCGTGGCCCTGGCCGTGGGACCGCTGCTGCTCGACGTGCGGGCGGGCGAGGACGAGCCGGCCCCGCCCCATTTCGTGCTCCCTCCGCGCGGAGTGCTCCTCATCGGGCTGGTGGGCTTCTGCGCGGTGTTCGGCGAGGCCGCCGCCCAGGACTGGTGCGCGGTCTACCTCCGGCAGGTCGCGGGCGCGTCCCAGGCGGTGGGCGCCGCGGCGTACACGGCCTTCGCCTGCATGATGGCCGCGGGCCGGTTGTGCGGCGACGCGGTGGTGCGGCGGCTGGGGCCGGTCGCGACCGTGCGCGGCGGCGCGGCGCTGGCGGCGCTCGGCGGGCTGCTCGTCGCGGTCTCCCAGGTCCCGGTGCCGGCGACCGCCGGGTTCATGCTGATCGGCGTGGGGATCGCGGTGGTCATCCCGCTGGTGTTCGCGGCGGCGGGCAACGCCGGGCCCTCACCGAGCGAGGGCGTCGCGGGCGTGGCCACGGTGAGCTACGCGTCGGGGTTCGTCGCGCCGAGCGCGATCGGCGGGATCGCCACGCTGGCCGGGCTGCCCGCCTCGTTCGCGCTGGTCACCGTGTTGCTGCTGGCGGTCCTGCTGGGCGCGGGCAGGCTCGCGCCCTCGGCGGGTGCGGCGCGTCAGGAGACGCGGCCCACCCCGCACAGGAAGTAGTTCTTGACCGCCAGCAGGCGCGGGTCGAACGCCTCGTGATCGGGCCGCCACTGGTGCAGGTTGACCACGCCGGGCTCGACCAGGTCGAGCCCCTCGAAGAACGGCGTGATCTCGTCCGACTGCCGGGCCACGAACTGCGCGGACGCGCCCTGGTAGACCTGCTCGACGTGCGGCGCCCGCTCCGGCTGCTCGTCCACCGCGACGTGCGAGATGGCCACGTAGCTGCCGGGCGCGAGCGCCTCGCGGATCTCCTTGATCAGGCGGCGGGGCTCGTCGGAGTCGGGCAGGAAGTGGACGATCGCGAGCAGCAGCACGGCGACCGGCCGGTCGAGGTCCAGGTGGCCCCGCACCTCGGGATGGGACAGGATCTCCCCCGGCCGCCGCAGGTCGCCCTCCACGACGCGCACCTGCGGGCTGTCCTGGAGCAGCGCGCGGGCGTGCGCGAGCACCTGCTGGTCGTTGTCGACGTACACCGTCTTCGCCCCGGGCGCGTGCTCGGCCGCCACCTGGTGGACGTTGCGCTGGGTGGGCAGGCCCGCACCGATGTCGAGGAACTGCCGGATGCCCCGGCCGGCGAGGAACCGCACGGCGCGGACGAGGAACTCCCGGTTCTCCCTGATCCCCAGGGGGATCTCCGGGACGTGCCGCAGCACCTGCTCGGCCGCCGCCCGGTCGGCGGGGAAGTTGTCCTTGCCGCCGAGGAAGTAGTCGTACATCCGGGCCGCGTTGGGCACGTTCGGGTCGAAGCCGGGCCCCATCGCCGCCGGATCCATGGCGCCTCCCCTGGTCATCGGTGAACCCGAACGATCTTAGCCCGTTGCACACGAAGCACCGTATCCATAGAGGAACGCGACATTTCCCGAAGATCGGGGCCGAACAATGTCATGATCGTTCCATGACACCCCTGCGCCGAGTGCTGGGCGCGTACCTGGCCGACGGCGTCACCCGTGCCAACATGTGGGCCCTGCTGGCGCTGGCGACCGTCGGCACGGCGGTGATCTCCTTCCTGCCGTCCGCCCAGCCGCACATCCTCACCACGATCCTGGGGCTGCCCGAGTCACGGCAGGGCACGGTCGTCGGGCTGCTCAACACGGCGGCCGAACTCGCCATGGTCGCGAGCCTCGCGTGGTACGGCGCGCTGGCCGACCGGTTCGGGCGCAGGATGATCGTGGTCTCCGGCCTGGTGCTGTGCGCCGCCGGCACCGCGCTGTTCCCGTTCGCGGCCAACACCGCCGTGCTGGCGGTGCTGCGGGTGGTGTTCGGCCTGGGCGTCGCGGCGATCAACGCGATGCTGTCGACGATCGCGATCGACTACGTGCGCAGCAGGTCGCGCGGGGCGTCGTACGGGCTCGTCGGCTTCTTCGGCGGCCTCGGCGCGCTGGTCGCGGTGCTGGTCCTGGTGCGGCTGCCGCAGACGCTGGAGGCGGGCGGGATGGAGCCGGTGCAGGCGGCCCGCACGGCGTTCCTGCTGATCGCCGCGGGCATCCTGGTCACGGCGGGCCTGCTGTGGCTGACGCTGTCGCCGGCGCGGCCGGTCGCCGCCGAGCGCGTGCCGCTGGTCCGGCTGGTGCGCGAGGGCGTGGCGCTCGTCCGCGACCCGGGAGTGGCGCTCTCGTACGCGGCGTCGTTCGTGGCGCGGGCCGACCTCGCCATCGTGGTCGCCTTCATGTCCCTGTGGATCAAGAACTACGGCACCGAGCACGGCGGCCTGTCCGGTGCGGAGGCGCTGGCCAAGGCGGGCGCCGTGGTGGGCGTCTCGCAGATGGTCGCGTTGCTGTGCGCGCCGGTGTTCGGCTGGCTGGGCGACCGGATGCGGCGTCAGGACCTGGTCGTCCTGGCGCAGGTCGTCGCCGCCCTCGCCTACCTGTCGACGCTGCTCGTCTCCGATCCCCTCGGCCCCGGCATGATGCTGGTCGCCGTGCTGATCGGCGTGGGCGAGATCGCCGCCATCACCACGGCGGGCCCGCTGCTCGCGCAGCAGGCGCCCGCGGCCGTGCGGGGCTCGGCGTTCGGCGTCCACACGCTCTGCGGCGCGGCCGGGGTGATGGTCATCTCGGCGCTCGGCGGGGCGTTGTTCGACGCGTGGCGCCCGGCGGGGCCGTTCGTGGTGGCCGGCGTCTTCAGCCTGGCGGTCGCGTGCTTCGGCCTGGCCGTACGGCGGCGGGTGACGGCCAGGGCCGAGGCCGACGTCGCCGGGGAGGCCGTCCCGGCGGCCTGACACCGGCCCGGTCCGCCGCAAGGGACGCCGGCGTTCAGGTAGCCGCGCAGGTCGCTGCCGCCCTTGGGGTCCTGCATGTAGATCTGCGCGGCTGCGGCGCCGTTCCAGGTCGCCTTCGGCCCGTCGCCCTGCACGTTGACGTCCGACGAGACGACGGCGATCTCCGAGTGCGCCGCCTCGCCGTCCACACCGATCTCCGTGCCGCCCCAGTTCTCGGCCGAGCCGATGTAGCTCTTGTACGGCGCCACGTCCTGGCGGTTGTAGATCTCCAGGTCCTCGGTGGCGGTGCCGCCGCCGCCCGTGCCGGAGCAGCCGAACTCGGGCGAGGTCGCGTCGAGCGTGCCGACCGACCCGGCCTGCCCGTAGCGCAGGCCGTAGCCGAGGGGGAAGAGCGGGTCGTAGCCCTCCTCGCCCGGATCGAGAGGTGTCTGGCAGGCGCTCTTCGGCCACGAGTACGACAGCGTGCCCGTGTAACCGGGGCCGCTGTCACGGCTCCTGACCAGCAGGTCGGCCACGCCGCCGCCCTCGGTGCCGGGAAGCCACGCGACCACGAACGCGTCCGACCGGTTGAGTTCCTTGTTCACGTGCAGCGGGCGGCCGTGACGTAGACGGTGACGACCGGCGTGCCCTTGCCGGCGACCTTGTCGAGCACCGCGAGGTCACCGGGACAAAGCGTGGCGGCCTCCAGCGAGCGCCGCCCGAGGTCGCCCACCCCCTCGGCGTACGGCGTCTCGCCGATCACGGCGATCACCGTGTCGTACCGGCTCGGGTCCACCCCGTCGGCCGTCTCGCTGAAGGTCACGTTGTCCGCGCCGAGGACCTCGCGCAGGCCGCCCAGGATGGTCGTGCCGTTCGGGAAGTCGGCGTTGGTGTTGCCGGTGCCCTGCCAGGTGAGGGTCCAGCCGCCGGTCTGGTTCTGCATGCTGTCGGCGCTCTTGCCGACCACCAGCACCTTGGATCGGGGGGAGAGCGGGAGGACCTTCCGGTTGTTCTTCAGCAGGACCTGCGACTCCCGCACCGCCTTCCGGGCCAGCGCCCGCGCCTGCAGGGCCTTCGCCGAGCCCGCGCCGGGGCGCGCGGAGGGCTTGGGCGCCTCGAACAGGCCCGCCCGCAGCTTCACCCGCAGGATGCGCGTGACGGCGTCGTCGATGCGGGATATCGGGATCTCTCCCGCCTCGACCTGGGCGATCGTGGTGGAGACGAACGCCTTCCAGTCGTTCGGCACCATCACCACGTCGATGCCGGCGTTGATCACCCGGGCGCAGTTCGAGTTCGTGCATCCGGCGACCTGGCCGATGCCGTTCCAGTCGGAGACGACGACGCCGTCGAAGCCCATCTTCTGCTTGAGCACCTCGGTCAGCAGCTTCCTGCTGCCGTGCACCTTGCCCTCGGTGATGCCGAGGTCCTCGTTGGTCCAGCTGTTGAATGACGCCATGACGGTCTGCGCCCCGGCGGCGAGCGCGCCGTAGTAGCCCTGGCCGTGAATGTTGATCATGTCGGCCTCGGACGAGGGGTTGACCCCCTGGTCCTGCCCCTTGAGCGTGCCGCCGTCGCCGATGAAGTGCTTGGCCGTGGCGATCACGCCCCGGTCGCCCAGCCTGTGGGAGCCGCCGTCCTGCAGGCCGCGTACGACCTCGTAGCCGTACGCCCGGGTGATGCGCGGGTCCTCGGAGTAGCCCTCGTACGTGCGGCCCCAGCGGTCGTCCCTGACGACGGCGAGGGTGGGCGCGAAGGCCCAGTCCTGGGCGGTCGCGCGGACCTGCGCGGCGGTGGCGGCGCCGATGCCGCGCAGCAGGCAGGGGTCGTGCGCGGCGCCGAGGCCGATGTTGTGCGGGAAGAGCGTGGCGCCGAACACGTTGTTGTCGCCATGTACGGCGTCGATGCCCCAGATGACGGGGATCCTGGTCCGCGTGTTCACCGACGCCTGCCAGTACGCGTCGGCGAGGGCCAGCCAGTCCTGCGGGGACGCGTGCTTGTCGCGGCCCGGCCAGGACCCGCCGCCGTTGAGCACCGAGCCGATGCCGTAGCGGCCGACCTCCTCGGGAGTGATGGCCGAGATCTCCGGCTGGGTCATCTGCCGGGGGTCGGACGGGGTCAGAGCGGGATGTTGTTGTGCGCTCCCCGCGTGGCCGGCGCCGCCGCGAGGGCCTCGGCGAGCCTCCGCCGGGTCGTCCGCGGGTCGATCACCTCGTCCACGACCCGGAGGTCGAGCGCCCGGCGGACGCCGCCGGACAGCTCCTCGTGTTCCCGCACCAGCTCGGCGCGCAGCCGCTCCCTGTCCTCCGCGGAGGCGGCGGCGAGGCGCCGGCGGTGCAGGATCCCCACCGCCGCCTCGGCCCCCATGACCGCCACCTCCGCACCCGGCCAGGCGAAGACGGCGGTCGCCCCGAGCGAGCGGGAGTTCATCGCGATGTAGGCGCCGCCGTAGGACTTGCGGACGACCACCGTCACCCGGGGCACGGTCGCCTCCGCGAAGGCGTGCAGCAGCTTCGCCCCCCGGCGGACCACGCCGCCCCACTCCTGGTCGACACCCGGGAGGTAGCCGGGGACGTCCGCCAGCACGACCAGCGGAACGCCGTGGGCGTCGCACATCCGGACGAACCTGGCGGCCTTCTCCGCAGACAGGGCGTCGAGGCAGCCGCCCTTGCGGAGCGGGTTGTTCGCCACGACGCCGACGGTGTGCCCGGCCAGGCGGCCGAGCCCGACGACGATGTTCGGCGCCCAGCGAGCCTGGATCTCCACGAACGCCGCACCGTCCTCGCCGTCGTCGAGCAGCGCGCGGATCACCGGGCGGATGTCGTACGCACGGCGGGCCGACTCGGGCAGCAGGGCGGCCGGGTCGCGGTCGTCCGCCAGGCCGTCCAGGGCGTACCCGCCGGTGTCGGCCAGCAGGCCGGTGAGCGTGCGGGCGCGCCGGTAGGCGTCGTCCTCGTCCCCGGCGACCACGTGCACCACACCGGAGCGGCGGCCGTGCGCGTCGGCGCCGCCGAGCCCCTCCATGTCGATCTCCTCGCCCGTCACGCTGCGGACCACGTCGGGGCCGGTGACGAACACCCGGCCCAGGTCGGACATGACGATCAGGTCGGTGAGGGCCGGTCCGTACGCCGCCGCGCCCGCCGCCGGGCCCACGATGACGGAGATCTGCGGCACCCGCCCTGAGGCGCGGATGTTCGCCTCGAAGACCAGGCCGGCGCCGTGCATCGACTCCACGCCGTCGGCGAGACGGGCCCCGCCGCAGTGCCACACGCCGATCACCGGCACCCGGCGCCGCAGCGCCTCGTCCACGGCGGCGATGATGTGCCGGGCCCCGGCCAGCCCCAGCGCCCCGCCCATGACCGTCGCGTCGGTGCAGAAGGCGACCACCGGGGAGCCGTGGACGCGCCCGGTGACCGCGAGCACGCCGCTCGCGTCCTCCGCGTGCAGCGGCGTCGTCGAGTCCGCGTCGAGCAGGCGGCCGAGCCGGGCGACGGGCTTGCGGACGTCGCGGCTCTCCCGCGCCGCCACCGCCTCGGCAACGGTCATGGATTTACCCCCATCGAGTGCGTGTGCTCGCGTTTCTTCGCAAACGGTAGGCGGGCCACACCCATCGGGTCCAATTACGATTTCCGATGGAAATAGACAAAGAAATCCTTATGAATAGCCCGATATCCCGTGATCGGCATCACAGTTGACTATTGCACGAAATTCATGCAAATGTCGATTGGGTCGGCCGGGCCGGAGCCGCAGGGTTCCGGGACGGGAAGCGCGGGCACGGCGAGACCGCGCCGCCGCTGCTCACGCGCATTCCCGGGAAGGCCGCCGTGCGGGCGGGCCGGGCTGTTTCCTTTTCCGTTTCGGCCGCGGAAAGTGGCAGCCCGGGCCGTACCGCCTTTCGCCGGGAGGGAAGCGGCGAACACGGCCGGATCGGTCGCGCGTACGCGCGGTCGAGAAGCACCGCGAAAACACGACGAAAAGCACGACGAGAAGCACGGGCACGACGCGAAGGGCGGATGTTCACATGGACGAGGCGGTCGGCTACGGCGAGGACGCGGTCGCGGTGGTCGGGCTCGCCTGCCGGCTGCCGGGAGCGCCACACCCGCGCGATCTGTGGGAACTGCTGCGCGCCGGGCGCGACGCGGTCGGCCCGCCTCCGGAGAGCCGCCTGGCGGGCGAGCCCCGGCTCGCCGGCCTGCGGGGTGGTTTCCTGGACCGGGTCGACGAGTTCGACGCGGGCTTCTTCGGCGTCTCGCCGAAGGAGGCGGCGGCGATGGACCCCCAGCAGCGGCTGACGCTGGAGCTCGCCTGGGAGGCGCTGGAGGACGCCGGCGTCCGGCCCGCCGACCTCGCGGGCACGCCGGCGAGCGTGGTCATCGGGGCGATGGCCGCCGACTACGCCACGCTCGTCTACCAGCGGGGAGAGGCGGCCATCACCCGCCACACGCTCGCCGGGCTCACCCGGGGCATCCTGGCCAACCGCGTCTCGTACGCGCTGGACCTGCGCGGGCCGAGCCTCACCGTCGACACCGCGCAGTCGTCGGCGCTGGTGGCGGTGCATCTGGCCTGCGAGAGCCTGCGCTCGGGCGAGGCGGCCGTCGCGCTCGCGGGCGGGGTGAACCTCAACCTGGTCCCGGAGAGCACGGCGACCGCCGAGCGGTTCGGCGGCCTGTCCCCCGACGGGCGGTGCCACACCTTCGACGCCCGGGCCAACGGCTATGCGCGCGGGGAGGGCGGCGGGATCGTCGTGCTGAAGCCGCTGCGGCAGGCGCTGGCCGACGAGGACCACGTCTACGCGGTCATCCTGGGCAGCGCGGTCAACAACGACGGCGCGACCCCCGGCCTCACCGTGCCCGGCGCGGCCGCCCAGGAGCAGGTGATACGGCTGGCGGTGGAAAGGGCCGGGGTCGACCCCGCGACCGTACAGGTCGTCGAGCTGCACGGCACCGGCACCAGGGTCGGCGACCCCATCGAGGCGGCGGCCCTCGGCGCCGCGCTCGGCGCGGCCCGGCCCGCCACGCGGCCCCTCCTCGTGGGGTCGGCGAAGACGAACGTCGGCCACCTGGAGGGAGCGGCCGGCATCGTCGGGCTGCTCAAGGCCGTGCTCAGCATCCACCACCGGGAGGTTCCGGCCAGCCTGAACTACGAGACGCCGAACCCCGCCATCGACCTCGATGCCCTCAACCTGCGGGTCGCCACCGAGCTCTCCCCCTGGCCGCGCCCGGAGGCGCCGCTGGTCGCCGGGGTCAGCTCGTTCGGCGTGGGCGGAGCGAACTGCCACGTCGTCCTCGCCGAGCCGCCGCCGCCCCCCGCGGCCCCCGATTCGGGTGCGCCGCGCCGTACGGCGCCGGCTCGGGAGGAGGCCGCCACCGGCGCCGGGCCGGCCCGGGACGGCGAGGCGGCCGGCTCCGGCCCCGGCCCCGGCCCCGGCTTCGGCTCCGGCTCCGGCGGGAGCGGCCCGCAGGTCGTCCCTCTCGTTCTGTCGGCTCGCGACCCGGCCGCGCTGCGGGAGCAGGCCGCCCGGCTGAGCGGCTCGGCCGCCCTCGACGCGAACCCGTCCGACGTCGCGCTGTCGCTGGCGACCGGCCGCACCGCGTTCGAACATCGGGCGGTCGTGGTGGGCGCGGACCGTCAGGACCTGCGGGAACGGCTGCGCGCGTTCGGCGCGGGCGACGTGGCGTCCGGGGTGGTGCAGGGCAGGGCGCGCGACCTCGGCGGCACCGTCCTCGTCTTCCCGGGCCAGGGCAGCCAGTGGGCGGGTATGGGCCGGGATCTGGCCGACGCCTCTCCCGTCTTCGCCCGGCACCTGGCCGAGGCCGCCGACGCCCTCCGTCCCCACGTGGACTGGTCGCCCCGGGACGTGCTGTGGAACCTGCCGGGCGCGGAGTCGTTCGAGCGGGTGGACGTCGTGCAGCCCGCGTTGTTCGCCGTCATGGTGGCGCTGGCGCGGCTGTGGGAGCACTTCGGCGTCCGCGCCGACGCGGTCATCGGCCACTCCCAGGGTGAGATCGCCGCCGCGCACGTCGCGGGCGCCCTGTCGCTGGACGACGCCGCCGCGATCGTGGTCCTGCGGAGCCAGGCGCTCGCCGCGATATCGGGTCGCGGCGGGATGGTCTCGGTCCCGCTGCCGCGTCCCGTGGTCGAGACGCGGGTGGCCGAATGGGCGGGGCGGCTGGAGATCGGCGCCGTGAACGGCCCCTCGGTCACCGTCGTCTCCGGCGACGCGGACGCGCTGGACGAGTTGATCGCCCGGTACGAGGCCGAGGGCGTCGCGGTGCGGCGGGTGCGGATCGACTACGCCTCGCACTCGGCGCACGCGGAGGCCGTACGGGACCGCCTGCTGGCCTCCTTGCCGGGGCACCCGGGTCGGCGGAGCGACGTGGCCTTCTACTCCGGGCTGACCGGCGGGCGGCTCGACACCTCGGAGCTGGACGCGGGCTACTGGTATCGCAACCTGCGGCACACGGTGCGGTTCGACGAGGCCGTCGAGGCCGCACTGCGGGACGGCCACACCGTGTTCGTGGAGGCCAGCCCGCACCCGATCCTGATTCCGGGCGTCCGGGAGATCCTGGACGCCACCGGCGCCGCGCCGGACCTCGGACGCGTGGTCACCGGAACGCTGCGCCGCGACAGGGGGGACCTGGGCGAGTTCCTCCGGGCGCTCGGGGCGCTCCACGTCAACGGCGGGCAGGTCGACTGGAGGCCTGCCGTACGGCCCGGCGCACGGCGCGTTCCCCTGCCCACCTATCCCTTCCGGCGCCGCCGGCACTGGATCGACACCGTCGCCGCGGTGACCGAGCCCAGCGAGCCGGTGCCGGCGCAGAACCACTGGGAAACACAGAGCCGACGGGAAACACAGAACCACCTGGAAACACAGAGCCGGCGGGAGACACCTCGCGAGCCGGAGATCGCCAGGAGCGAGCAGGATGTCGCACGGAGCAAGCAGGATGTCGCACGGAGCGAGCAGGCGTCGCTCGATCTCGTGCTGTCCGCGACGGCGGCCGTCCTGGGGCACGCGGACGCGCGGAGCGTCGCGCCGCATCTTTCCTTCAAGGACCTGGGGCTCGACTCACTGGGCGTGGTGGAGCTACGGGACGCCCTGGCCACGGCCACCGGTCTGACCGTTCCCGCGACGGTCACGTTCGAGCACCCCTCGCCCCTCGCGCTGGCCCGCCACCTGCTGGCCCTGTCCGAGGGCGGCACTGCCTCTCCCTCGATGCCTCCCGCCCCGGCGGCCGGGGAGCAGGCGGCCGGGGAGCAGGCGGCCGGGGAGCCGATCGCGGTGGTCGCCATGGCCGGACGATACCCGGGAGCCGACAGCCCGGAGAGGCTCTGGGAGCTCGTCTTCGACGGCACCGACGCCGTCACCGCCTTCCCCGCCAACCGGGGCTGGGACGTGGAGGCGCTGTACGACCCCGCCGCGACGCGGCCGGGCACGTCCGTCACCGGTGAAGGAGGCTTCCTCCACGACGCCGACCGCTTCGACGCGGAGTTCTTCGGCATCAGCCCCCGGGAAGCGGCGGCCATGGACCCCCAGCAGCGTCTCCTGCTGGAGGTGGCGTGGGAGGCATTCGAACGGGCCGGTGTCGTGCCGCGGTCGCTGGCCGGCAGCCGCACCGGCGTGTTCGTCGGCATGATGCCGCAGGACTACGGCCCCCGGTTGCACGAGACGGCCGAAGGGTCCGAGGGCTACGCCCTCACGGGCACGGCGGCGAGCGTCGCCTCCGGGCGGATCGCCTACACCTTCGGGCTGGAGGGCCCGGCGGTGACGGTGGACACCGCCTGCTCGTCGTCGCTGGTCGCGCTGCATCTCGCCGTACGGTCGGTGCGGTCGGGCGAGTCGGACCTGGCGCTGGCGGGCGGGGTGACGGTGATGTCGTCGCCCGGCATGTTCACCGAGTTCTCCCGGCAGGGCGGGCTGGCGCCGGACGGGCGGTGTAAGGCGTTCTCCTCGTCGGCGGACGGCACCGGCTGGGCCGAGGGCGTGGGCCTGCTGCTGGTCGAACGCCTGTCGGACGCACGGAGGAACGGCCACCCGGTGCTGGCCGTCATCCGCGGCACCGCCGTCAACCAGGACGGCGCGTCCAACGGCCTCACCGCGCCCAACGGGCTGTCGCAGCAGCGGGTGATCCGGCAGGCCCTGGAGGACGCCGGGCTCACCCCGGATCAGGTGGACGCGGTCGAGGCGCACGGCACGGGCACGACGCTCGGCGACCCCGTCGAGGCGCGGGCGCTGCTGGCGACCTACGGCCAGGGGCGCCCTGCCGACCGGCCGCTGTGGCTCGGCTCACTGAAGTCCAACATCGGCCACACCCAGGCCGCGGCGGGCGTCGCCGGGGTCATGAAGATGGTGCTGGCCATGCGGCACGGCGTGCTGCCGAAGACGCTGCACGCCGACGATGCGTCTCCGTACGTCGACTGGTCGGCGGGCCTGTCGCTGCTGACCGAGCCCGTGCCCTGGCCGGAGACCGGCCGCCCGAGACGCGCGGGTGTGTCGTCCTTCGGCATCAGCGGCACCAACGCCCACGTCATCATCGAACAAGCACCCCACCAGGACGACACGGCGCAGGCGCTTCACGCGATGTCGCCCGGCGGTCCGCTACACGACACCGCACAGGCGTCTCACGCCATCTCGCCCGGCGGTCCGCTACACGGCACCGCACAGGCGTCTCACGCCATCTCACCGGGTGGTCCGCTGGCAGCGCCCGCCGCCCAGGACGGCGGGCACTCCCTCGCCGCCGCGTCAGACGGTCGCCGGGAGGTGCCGGGTGAGCCGGACGCGGAGCGTCCGGTGCCTGTGGTGCCGTGGGTGATCTCGGCCCGCTCCCGGGAGGCGCTGCACGCGCAGGCCGCCCGGCTGGCCGATCACCTGGACCGGCACCCCGAACTGGACCCGGTCGACGTCGGCCACTCCCTGGCCACCACCCGCACCCACTTCGACCACCGCGCCGTCATCACCGGCACCAACCGGCAGGAACTACTGGA